>DATJYK010000029.1:0-4204 GCA_035578005.1 Terriglobia bacterium | reverse complement strand
AGGTGCTCGTTGCGCCTCCCCTTCAACAAGACGTGGCCGTGCACAGCGAATGGGTGGCGACACTCGACGGTTATGTCAATGCCGAGATTCGGCCCCAGGTTTCCGGCTACATCATCAGCCAAGACTATAAAGAGGGTGCGGTCGTTCGCAAAGGCCAGGTCCTGTTCGAAATCGATCCGAGGCCGTTCCAAGCGGCCCTTGACGGCGCCAAGGGGCAGCTCGCCGCCGCCCGCGGGCACCTTGCCCAGGCACAAGCGCAACTGGGCAAGAGCACGATCGATGTTGAGCGCGATGCGCCTCTGGTAGAACAGAAGGCCGTTCCCAAGGAGAAGTTGGACAACGAGATCCAGGCCAAACTCGCCGCTGAGGCCGCAGTCGCATCGGCGCAGGCCGAAATCGAAGCAGCCGAAGCCGCCGTAGAACGGGCACAACTCGATCTCGGATGGACCAAAGTGACCTCATTGGTGGATGGCGTAGCGGGAATCGCCCAAGTCCAGATGGGGAACCTTGTAGGCCCCAACTCACAGCTTACGTCAGTTTCGCAGGTGGATCCTATCAAGGTGTACTTCCCGGTCAGCGAACAGGAGTATCTGCGGGCGAAACACGTCAGCTCCAGCGGGCAGCCCATCGACTTATTCGACAGCTCACCGGAGCTGATTCTGGCCGATGGCACCGTGTATCCGCACAGGGGCAGGATTCTGGAGACCGACCGGCAAGTGGACCCGAACACCGGCACGATCCGCCTAGTGGCGGCATTCCCTAACCCAGGTAATATTCTGCGCCCGGGCGAGTACGGGCGTGTGCGCATCCAGACCAGCACGAAGAAAAACGCGCTGCTGGTTCCGCAGACCGCGGTCAAAGAGCTTCAGGGAGGCTACCAGGTCGCCCTGGTGAGCGCCGACAACAAGGCGATCATTCGCCAAGTCAAGGCGGGGGAAAAGGAAGGAACGATGTGGGTGATTGACGACGGATTGAAGCCGGACGACCAGGTGGTTGTGGAGGGAGTATCAAGGGTGAAAGAAGGAACTTCCGTTGTGCCCAAGGTGTCCGCGCCCTTGATCTGCTGCTCCATGACCGCAAACATTCACGGGGAGGGAAACTGAGCCATGTCCCGATTCTTCATCAACCGCCCGATCGTCGCCATAGTGATCTCGGTTCTGATGGTGATCATTGGTGCAATCACCATCACCAGCCTTCCGGTTGCGCAGTTTCCGGATATCGCCCCCCCCGAAATACGCGTCCAGGCCCTTTACCCGGGAGCCGATGCGGAGACCATGGAGAAAGCCGTTGCCACGCCCATGGAGCAGCAGATCAACGGCGTGGACAACATGGACTACATGTACTCGCTGAACTCGACCAACAACTCGAGTACATCTCTGTATGTCAACTTCGATCTCAGAACCGAACCCAACATGGACCTCATTCTCACCCAATCACGCCAGGCACTCGCGATTGGCCAGCTTCCTCCCGAGGTCAGCCAGCTCGGTATCGACGTGAAGAAATCCTTGACCTCGCCAATGATGCTGATCGCCTTGTATTCGCCCAAGGGCACTTACGATGCGAAGTTTCTGTCGAACTACGCCTACATCAATGTGAAGGATCCGGTCGCGCGCTCTTACGGCGTAGGTCTGACCCAGATCTACGGCATCGGGGAGTATGCGATGCGCCTGTGGGTCAAACCCGATCGACTGGCAAAGTTGGGGGTCACGGTCAGCGAGATCGTCAATGCCGTGCAATCGCAGAATACGGTGAATCCGGCCGGTCAGGTTGGCGCCGAACCGAGCGTAGCAGGCCAGCAGTTTACCTATGCCGTACGTGCCCAAGGCCGGCTGAAGACGCCGGAAGAGTTCGGCGACATTGTCGTCCGCGAAGGGGCTGATGGCGGTGTGGTGCGCGTCAGGGACGTTGCCAGCGTCGACTTGGGGTCGCAAGACTATAACTGGATCGCCCGACTCAACGGGCAGCCCGCCGCGATCATTGGTGTCTACCAATTGCCCGGTTCCAACGCCGTGGAGGCCGCAAAGGGCGTACGGAAGCTCATGTCAAAAATGAAGGATAGCTTCCCGGCGGGAGTGGATTACAAGATCACGCTGGATACGACCGATGCCGTAAGGGCGGGCATGCAGGAGATCGTCATGACTCTGGCGATCGCCTTCGTGCTGGTGATTCTTGTGGTTTACCTCTTCCTGCAAGACGTGCGTGCCACTCTGATTCCAATGGTAGCCGTGCCTGTCTCGCTGGTGGCCACGTTCGCGCTGTTTCCGTTTTTCGGTTTCTCCGTCAATACCCTTTCGCTGTTCGGACTCGTGCTGGCGATTGGCCTGGTAGTAGACGATGCCATCGTCGTGGTGGAAGGCATACAACGGCACATTGAAGAGGGTCTGGCTCCAAAGGATGCGGCTCGCAAGGCGATGGATGAGCTGACCGGCCCAGTGATGGGGATCGCATTGGTCCTCTCGGCTGTGTTCGTGCCGACGGCGTTTATCCCCGGTATTACCGGCCGGCTTTATCAGCAATTTGCCATAACGATCGCCATCTCAGTGATCATTTCAGCGTTCAACGCCTTGACGCTAAGCCCGGCGCTGGGAGGATTGCTGCTCCGGCCCAAGAAAGAGACGCATGGACCGCTGGCGAGATTTTTCGGCTGGTTCAACCGTGTCTTCGAGAGCGGCAGCAATTTCTACCTGCGGACGTCGGGCGCATTGGTTCGAAAAAGCGTCGTGGCCGTGGTGGCGCTGGCGGGTTTTGCCGTTGCCGGTGTGTTTTTCGGGAGGGCGCTGCCATCCAGCTTCCTCCCCGACGAGGACCAGGGGTACATGTACATCCAAATGCAACTGCCCGAAGCCTCTTCGATTCAGAGCACGTCGGAAGCAGCCCGAGCCGTGGAAGACATCCTGAAATCGACGCCCGGGGTCAAGTACTGCACCACCTCAGTCGGATTCAGTCTGCTCAGCCTGACCCGCACCAGCTACAACGCCTTCTTTTGGGTGACCCTGGAGCCGTGGGAGACCCGCAAACAAATCGAGCAGCAGTATCAGGTCATCAAGGCGAAGTTGAACCTGAAGCTCATCACCCTTCCACAAGGTACGGTCTTCGCCTTCTCTCCACCGGCAATTCCGGGAGTAGGCACCTCGGGCGGATTCCAGTTTGTTCTGGAAGACCGCTCCGGAAAGGAATCCGAATTCCTGGTGAACAACCTGAATAAGTTCCTGGAGGCGGCTCGCAAACGGCCCGAAATCGGCATGGTCGCCACCACCTACATCCCCAGCACGCCACAGAAGTACGTCTATGTGGATAAAGAAAAGGTGCTCAAGCAAGGAGTCAATCTTAGCGACGTTTACCAGACCCTCCAGGCTTTCATGGGCGGGCAGTTCGTCAATTATTTCAACCAATTCGGCCGCTCCTGGCAGGTTTATGTGGAGGCGGACGCGCCGTACCGCTCCAGTCTGGACAACGTGGGGCAGTTCTACGTGCGCAATAACAAAGGTGAGATGGTGCCGCTTTCGGCGCTGACCAGGTTCGAGTCGCGTTACGGTCCGGAATTCAAGATGCGATTCAACCTCTATTCCGCAGCGGCGATCATCGGGAGTGCCGCGCCGGGCTACAGCTCAGACCAGGCCACGGCGGCCCTGGAAGAGGTCTTCCACCAAACGATGCCGCCTGAAATGGGTTTCGATTACATGGGCATGTCCCGGCAGGAACAGAAGGCGCGCGAGGGCCTGCCATCCTGGGTCGTCTTCGCCATGTCGTTCTTGTTCGTCTTTCTGATTCTTGCGGCACTGTATGAAAGCTGGTCACTGCCTTTTGGCGTATTGCTGAGCACGCCGGTCGCGGTTTTCGGCGCCTTCGCACTCTTGTGGCTGCGGCGTACCGTGCTCGGCATGATCTTCCCGGCCTTCATGGTGCAGATCGAAAACGACGTCTACTCGCAGATCGGCCTTGTCATGCTGATCGGACTGGCGGCTAAGAACGCCATCCTGATCGTCGAATTCGCGAAGAGCGAATACGAGAAAGGAAAGCCGCTGATGGACGCGGCTCTGGAAGGAGCCAAGCTGAGGCTGCGGCCCATCCTGATGACATCTTTTGCATTCATTCTCGGTTGCGTGCCTCTGTTCATCGCGACGGGCGCAGGTTCCGTCGGCCGCCAGATCATGGGTACAGCCGTAATTGGCGGAATGCTGGCTGCGACCGCCCTAGGCATCTT
>DATJYK010000028.1:0-2658 GCA_035578005.1 Terriglobia bacterium | reverse complement strand
CGCCCTACTTCACGAAACCGTGAACCAACGCCTGCCACTTTTGTTTCGCCGCGTTACATACAACCTGCGGGGCGGCTTTCTGGTTCGTCCTTTGGCCATTGCCCTGACGTTGGGTTTTGCGGGCGCCCTCTTCTCGTGGTTGGAAGAGGCCATTCCCAGCCTAAGCACGTGGGTGCCGAAGTGGCTTTTCCCCTCCACCGCTGATCCTCAGGTAGCGCAGGTCATTCTCGCAGGCATAGCCGCTTCCATCATGACCGTGGTCTCTATTGTTTTCGCCATCCTGCTGATGACGCTGACGCTGGCCTCCATGCAGTTCTCCCCGCGGATCATCGTCAGCTTCTCCAAGGACCGCGTGACGCAATGGACGCTGGGCGTTTTTCTTGGCACTTTCTCCTACTGCATGGCGGCGCTCCCGGCCGCGCACTCGCTACCGCACCCTTTCGCGCCGGTCGCCACCGTGGTGGGAGCGATGCTGTTGGCCCTCGCCTGCGTCGGGTGGCTGCTCTTCTTCATTCACCACATCTCGCAGGCGATCAGTGTCAATCACATCGTGGACCGAATCGCCTCGGAGACAGAATTCGTGGTGAATGAAATGATGCCGTCCCCTCGCCGACACGCGCATCTGGGGGACCCTGACCCGGTCGATTCGAGCAGCTGGGAGACAACGGTGTTGAGCGAGGTCTCCGGCTACATCCGGTTTGTGGACACCAAGCGGCTCGTCGTTCTGGCCAAAGAGTACCGCGTCAAGACGCAGGTTCTGCGGCGGGTCGGGCAGTTCGTTCCGGCAGGCATCCCGCTTCTGAAGGTTTACAAAGGAGAGCGCCTCTCTCCCGAGGCCAACGTTGAGCTTCGCGCCGCCTTTGACTTCGGCCCGTCGCGGACTTTGCAGCAAGATGTGGAGTTCGGCGTCTTGCAGATCGTCGACATCGCGCTGAAAGCGATCTCACCCGCCGTGAATGACCCGAGCACAGCCATCAGTTGCGTCGACCAGTTGAGCCGCATCCTGATCCGCGTCGCATCCAGCGAGCCGCCAGAGTCTGTACTCTACGATCCACCGGGCGTCGTGCGCCTCATCGTCCCGTGGATCGACTTCGACGGACTGGTCCACTCGGCCTTCGATCAAATCCGCTTGTACTCGAAGACAGACGTGGCGGTGAGCTTGCGACTGCTCCGTGGTCTCGCAGACATCGCCATAACCACAGCAGACCCTGCTTGCCGCCGGAAACTTGTTGAACGGGGTAAACGGGTTGTGGCCGGGTGTGCGGAAAAGCTGGGTGAGGAGGAACTGCGCGAATTGCGCACCCGCCTGGCGGCGCTGGAGAGGCAGGCGGGCGGAGAGCAGTAGCTTCGGCTTCCAACTCGACATGGCCGTTCAAGCGAAGTCGCCCAAAGGAATCATCTGGGTTGGCATGGTTCTATTCTTCGGGGCAATGATGGCCTCTCTCGCCGGAACATCGCTGATTTGGCGGGGCACCGTTCTCGACCGCATGTGGGCCATCAATACATCTGCCTATCGCCGACTTGCGCCTTTCGGGAAAACAGTTGGGATTCCATTTCTACTGCTCGGCGCAACTCTGGCGGTTGCCGGTACGGGCTGGTTCAGAAGGCGTCGTTGGGGGTGGAGGCTGGCAGCGGCCATTATCGCAACCCAGGTCTTGGGAGACTTGGTGAATGCCTTCACGGGTGAGGTCGTCAAGGGGGCCGTCGGATTCATAATTGCCGGGGCTCTGCTCATCTATCTTGTCCGCCCACAGATCCGAGCATCCTTTGCAAGTGGCAGTTTGGTCGAGCGTTCGTCGAGGAATTTGAACAGTCTAAGATAGGGACGATCCTGAGATGAAACCTAGGTGCGCCCTGAAATTCCCAGTTGCCTACTGGCTCTCCATTTCACGCTGAACCAAGCCATCGGGTCTTTCTTGTCTCTCCAAGTGGCGTGCCCCTCAAACACTCCGACAGAACACGGCTCTCATCGTTACTGCCCCCGGAGATGTAGGATTCTTTCAACAACTGCGGCCCAGATGTAGGGCCTTTGCAGGAATTGCGGCACAGATTTTCATTAATTGTGACTTCGAGCGCCGCAAGTCCTTTGATGTCAATCGCCACGATTTCGCTTACTCCGGCATCCCACAAAACGACGACGGCGGCGCTGCCTCTCGAAGGTTGGCAGTTCAGTCTGAGTGGCAACCCCGCTTCCGGGGTCGGGCGCCGCAGCCCACCGTGGCCGGGCCAGGATGTCCATCTTGCGGCTCATGCTCATCTCGGCCAAGTGAATGACTCCCGCTACCAGCCTCGCCAATGCTCGTCTGCCAGCGCTCGAAGGCCTCAATTTCCCTTTCCCGTCGCGGATCCAGCGCCTTACGACTCCGCGTCCACTTGCCGTTATCGGTAGTCTCGGTTGGAGGGCAGGTCTCAACTACGAAGCGGAGTGCAGTTGCTGCCAACTTGACCGCCGCCGCGCGCATCCGATCTGCATCGAGCCTCTTCACCTCTTCCCACAGGATGTCGTATCTTTCCTTGAGGATCGCGGCGCCTTCGTGAGCTGAGTGTATGGGCGGGTGCTTCACCGCGGTTGTCTGCAGGTATTCGGTGCCGATTGCCCGCACCACGGCCTCAGCAAGTTGCAGCTCCATGGCATTTCCTTTGGATTTCAGCGCGCGC
>DATJYK010000027.1:0-10696 GCA_035578005.1 Terriglobia bacterium | reverse complement strand
ATTCAATCAGCCTGATCTTTTTCATTCGTCCCCAGGCCTTCATTTCCT
This sequence comes from Terriglobia bacterium, assembly GCA_035578005.1. Lineage (GTDB taxonomy): Bacteria > Acidobacteriota > Terriglobia > UBA7540 > UBA7540 > Gp13-AA77. The sequence continues at coordinate 10,648 of DATJYK010000027.1, read as the reverse complement.
TTTCCCGCGCGATTGCCGCGCGGACGTCTCCGAATCTTTCGAAGTAGACCAGCCGGTTGATGTTGTAACGAGCCGTGAATCCCTCAAACCGCTGATCCCGGTGTTGAAGGACACGGCGCTCCAGATTGCTGGTTACGCCGACGTATAGGGTGCGCGACTTGCTCGCCATGAGGTAGACGAAGTAGGTTTTCATTTCGCGTGTCTCGCCTCTGCGGCCCCGACTGCTCTTGCCTGCAGAGTCGTCTATTCTTCGAGGAAAAGCCAGAGCGAGATTTCTCGCGGCGCGGAAAAGCACCGCGGCGCTCGAAATGACAGGTTGGAGGTTCTCCAATCGCTCCGGTCGTTTGGTCCCGGTGTGCGCTCTGCTGCCTTGACCCTGCACGCCAGCTCATTCCCAGCACAGCCAGAGCGAGATTTCTCGCGGCGCGGAAAAGCACCGCGGCGCTCGAAATGACAGGTTGGGGAGGGCGCACTCCAACCGTCATCGCGGACCCAATCCTGACTCCTACGACTGCACTGGCAACGAAACGGTCAATTCACGAGCGGCTCACGGGTGACCACGGGGTCTCCAGCGTCCAGTCGAGTGGCTCTACCGCCGCGAGGGCCTGCGGAAGGTCTCGGCTGTCGATCACCCATGGCTCGAGTTCTCCCCAAGGCTCTGCTGATACCAAGGGACTTAGTGGCTTCGTTCCTTGATTTCCCTTCTCAACGCCTCGGGCGGAATCATTCGTGACCTTTAGAGCGCCACCCCCCGGCACCAACTGCCGACCATCCCTCCCAGCGTCCAACTTGTCATTTCGAGCGCCGGCCTCTTCGGGGTTCGGGGTTTGGGACTCGGGGTTGGGGGCGGCGACAGGCCCATCGCCGCTCACCGGATCGCCGTCCGCCGGTCTACCGCGGTTCCCGCCACTCGCGCCGCCATCCGGCTTCCGACCAGGCCGGGACGCGCTGTCGGCTACTTCTGTAGCCAACCTCTCAGCGAGGAGCGCCTCCCGCCGCAACTCGATGAGCACCTGCACCTTGCGGTCAATCGAGCGCCTCAGGAAGGTCTCGTGCTGCCGTATCCAAGACCACTTGCGCGAGCCCATCACCTCCACAAGCCTGGCCGCCTCGCCTGCTTTCGACAGCGGCCCCTGCTCCTGCTCGCAGATCTCGATCTCCTCGCGCACGTGCGCGATCTCCCGCTCGACTTCCAGCTTGAAATCCCGCTGGGCTCGCTCGCGGTCTTCGTCGCTCTCCGTGCTCTCAGCCCGGGTGAGCGCCCGATTCAAGCGCGCACCGCGCCAGGAATCGCCATAGAGCCGGTCCAGAAACAGGTGGACATCATTTGCCGCATACCGGTACCGAACCAGCAACTCTAGAACCTCCAGCATCTCCCGGAACTTGCCGGGCGAGTCCTCCTGGCTGGCCACGCCGCTTCTGTAGATTTGGTTCATGTGGACCTTCTCCACGCCTACTTTCAGACGCAAGGCGCGTTTGCGTTGCTCGAGCGCCAGCAGTTCGCGCTCGCGCGCGAGCATCACTTCCTTGGCGCGTTCCACGCGGCGCAGCTCGAACCGCAGATCTCCGAGCTCCTCAGCTTGCACGCGGGCGAATTCGTCCGGCGGCTGATAGCTGCGGACGCTCGCAGCGCGCAGTTGCTCGCGTTCGGTCTCCTCTTCTTCCGTATGGTCGTTCAGCAGCAGCTCGACCGGGTCAGGCCGCTGGGCGTACTTGCCGCTCTTGACAGCATTCTTTTTGGATTGCTCCTTCCCGGAGCCGCTGGCGGGCCCGGTAGAGGCCGCGCTGTTGGCCTGATTGGCCGCCAGCACGGCGGGAGTGACTTTCTTGCGAATTGTTCCCATCGTAGTGTCTCCTTTCTTCTGGGTGTTCTTGGTCCGTTGTCGGTCGTCCGTCGTTCGTGGATCGTCGATCGAAGTTCGTAGATCGTGGCGGCGCGATCCGTTGCCGGCGTACCGGGAGCGCAGTACGATCCACGCAAGTGCTCACGTGCAACGAACCACGATCTACGAACAACGAACCACGAACGACTAAGAACGACTGACGACGGACAGTGGACCATCGCCAGAGTGCCAGATTGGAATGGAACGGTGGGTAAAGACGAGGTCAATTCGCAAACACGTCTGAGGCTGAGTATTTGCAGGAGTTTACGAGGTGGCCGTGAAGCCCCGAAGCAGTAGGGGCACCCCTTGTGGCTGCCCTCAATCGGGCGGCCACCGAGGCCGCCCCTACGTCTGAACCGCGAACTGAAGTATGGTTAAGGGATGGACGAATCGTTGAGAAGAGAGGTTCGGTTTCTCACCACCCGCCTGGGCGCGATTGTTCAGGAGCAGTGCGGCCCGCGCGTGTTTGCTTCCATCGAAGAGCTGCGGAAGCTCTCGAAGGAGATTCGAGAGCATCCCGGGCCCCAACTGATCGAGGCCAGCGGCCGCGCGGCGGCTCGCTTGCGCGTTGACGAAGCCACCTCGGTGGCGCATGCCTTCAGCCTGTTTTTTCACCTCGTCAACCTCTGCGAGGAACGGCAGAGGGTGCGCCGACTGTGGGCCTACGAGAAGCACGACGGCGGAGCGCCCATGTCGCTGCGAAGCACGTTCGGTGATCTGCGCCGCCGCAAGATCAAAGCCGCGGAGCTTTCACGATTGCTGGCGACGATGCGCGTGGAGCCGGTGCTGACGGCGCATCCCACCGAGGCCAAGCGCCGCAGCGTGATGAATCATCTCTGGTCCATCACCCGCGCTTTGGACGAGCTGGCGGCGGATCCCTCCACCTCCCCGGAAGGAAAGATCGATCCCTGGATCGAAGCGCTGTGGCTGACGGAGGAGGTGCGCGAGCGCGCGGTGACGCCCGAGGTGGAAATCGAAAGCGCGCTCGTGTATCTCGAAAGAACCATTTACGACCTGGCGGGCAGCTTGTGGGAGCGGTTTCGCAGCGAATTGCGGCGCTCAAAGCTCAAGACCGCTGAGCCCGCTCCCTTCATTCGCTTTGGCTCCTGGGTGGGAGGAGACCGCGACGGCAATCCGAACATTACCCCGGAATTCAGCCTGCACGCAGCCGAAGAGTTCCGCAGCAGCGCGCTGCGCTATTACCAGCGCTCGTGCCATCGTCTGCTCTCCATGCTGTCGTTCCCGTGTCCGCGGCCCGAGGCGCAACGAGCCCTGCTGAACTCGCTCGAGTCGGACTTCGAGCGCCTTCCCGAGCTTCGCGTGCTCGAAAACGCTGACCAGCCCCACGAGCTGCTACGGCGGAAACTGCGGGTGATGCTGGCGAGGCTGGAGCGAACGGCGCAACGCGCGCCGGGCGGCTACCACGGCGCCGCGGAGTTCGCGGATGACGCCCGCCTGCTTGAGGAGTCCGTCCGGCGCGCGCCCGCGCCGAGGCTGGCGAATATCGCGCCGGAGAGGCTGCGCGTGGCCGCAGAGGTGTTCGGCTTTCATGCCGTCAGCCTCGATTTTCGCCAGCATAGCTCGGTGACGAGGGCCGCCGCCGACCGGCTGCTGATTTCCTACGAGCTGCCCTTGCAGCCGGAAAAAGCGCGCATTCAGTCGATCCAGCAGGTGCTCACCTCGCGAGCGCCAGCCAAGTCCGGGCTAGGGACGGAGGCTCCCGAAGAGTTTCGAGCCCTCAAACAGATTCAGGAGCGGCATGGCGAGGAGGCCGCGCACCGCTACATCATCAGCATGGCCACCAGCGCAGCCGATATTTGGGACGTGCTGCTGCTGGCGCATGCCGCGGGTTTGGTGAGCGGAGAGGGTGAGCAACTGCGATCGTCGATCGACGTCATCCCGCTGTTTGAAACCTACGAAGACCTTCAACACGGCGGGGAGGTGCTCGAGCAGTTGACCTCAAGCGGACTTTACAAAGGCCTGCTGGACTCCCGCGGAAGCTTTCAAGAGGTGATGCTGGGCTATTCTGATTCCGTTAAGGATTCGGGTTATCTCGCGGCGAACTGGGCCTTGTTTCGCGCGCAGGATGACCTGGCGCGGGCGGCCGACAGGCACGGCATCCGCATGGGCCTGTTTCACGGCAAAGGTGGAAGCATCGACCGGGGCGGCGGCATTTCCTACCGCACGGTGCAGGCGCAGCCGAATTCGGCGCCGAACGGCCGCCTGCGCATCACCGAGCAGGGCGAGGTGATTTCGTTCAAGTACTCGAATCCTGTCATTGCGGAACGAAACCTGGAGGAGCTTGTCGCCTCGGTGCTGGGCGCCAATCTCTTTCATCCGGCGCAGGTGCGCCGCGAGCGGCGCGCCCGCTGGCAAAAACACGCGGAGGACCTCGCCGTGCTCAGCCGCACGTTTTATCGCGAGTTTGTCTACGAGACTCCGGGTTTCGCCGAGTACTTCTACCAGGCCACGCCGATCGACCTGATCGAGCACCTGCCGCTCGGGTCGCGTCCCGCGCGGCGGCTGAGTGGCCGCGACCTGCGCGACTTGCGCGCCATCCCCTGGGTGTTCGCCTGGACCCAGTCGCGCCACTTTCTGCCTTCGTGGTACGGCGTCGGATATGCACTCGAACGTTTCAGCGAGGAACACGGCGCGAAAGGTTTGAGCTTGCTGCGCGACATGTACCGGGGATGGCCCTTCTTTTCGGTGCTGCTCGACAACGCCGAGACCTCCCTGGCGAAGACGGACCTGGATATCGCACGCCGCTACGCCGATCTGGTGAATCCTGCGAGCCTGCGCGACGCCATCTTCAGCCGCATCGAGCAGGAGTATCGGCGGAGCCGCAGAATGGTATTGTTGATCGCCGACCGTTCGCATCTTCTGGCGCGGCAACCGGTGCTGTCAGAGTCCATCCGCTTGCGTAATCCATACGTTGACCCGCTCAACCTGCTGCAGATCCGCTTCCTCGAGGAGTGGCGAAAGTCACGCGCGTCCCGGCCGGACCTGCTGCGGGTGCTGCAGATCACGGTGGGCGGCATCGCGTTCGGGATGAAGAGCACGGGGTGACCTGATGGATCTTAACATCGAGAATGCGCGGGTTGCGTTCCAGGGCGAGCTCGGGGCCTTCAGTGAAGAGGCCGCCCTCAAGCTGCTGGGCGAAACAATCGTGACCGTGCCTCGTCCGACGTTTGACGGCGCCTTCGCGGCTCTGGCTTCAGGCGCCGCGGATGCGTTGGTGGTTCCGATCGAGAACAGCCTGGCAGGCTCCGTGCTTCGAGTTTATGACCTGTTGCTTGAAAGTACCTTCTCAATTGCGGCTGAAACCGTGGTGGCCATCGAACACCATCTGATTGCCTGCCCGGGAGCTTCCTTGGAGGGAATACGCTCGGTGGAATCTCACCCCATGGCGCTCGCGCAATGTGAGCGTCTGCTGAGCGGGCATCCCGAATGGAAGCGCATTCCAGCGGAAGACACGGCGGGCAGCGCTCGCGATGTGGTGGCGAGCGGCGATCGCACTCGCGCGGCCATCGCGGGCCGGCGAGCGGCTGCGCGATACGGCGGCGTAATTCTGTTGAACAATGTGGAGGACAACGCCCAGAATTTCACGCGCTTTTTTTTGCTGCTCCCTACTCACGGTCCGGGGCCGGGCGCGGACAAAATGACGCTTGCCGTCCGCCTCGCTCACCGCGCGGGCGCACTGCTGCGTGCTCTCGAACCGTTCGCCCGCCACGGGGTGAATCTGCTGAAAATCGAAAGCCGTCCCATTCATGGTTGTCCCTGGGAATACCAATTCTTCGTGGATCTGGCGGCCGGGTCGGCGGAGGCCCGCGAGGCTGCGCTAGGGGAACTGCGCGGCGTAGCCCAGGAAGTGCGTGTGCTGGGCTTGTATCCGGCGGCTCCCAGGGTGGATGCGCGCTGACGTTTCGCTGGGGACGCGCTCTCCCGCTAGTAGGCGCTCGCAGCATCTTCAAGATCTTGCATCCAGTTGCATTCTGCGGGCCGTTTTCCTAGTATGGTTGCGCCATGAGCGAGGAACAACTCTCGGTCCCCTACTCTGAACTCGGCCGGTTGGAGCTGCGATGCCAGAAGTGTAACTCGGCATTCGTGCTCGACCTTGCCAGCACCAGCCTGCCTCCCTTGGGAGGAGAGCGGGACTTTGCCCGGCAATGCCCTGTGTGCCGAACTATCTTTCCCGAGCAAGCGCTCGGGGCTTTGATCCTTTACCAGCGTTTCCAGAGCGAGGCGCGCAAGGGAAATCTCGACATCCGGTTCAGGATCAAAATTGCGTAGGTGGCCCTCTCTGGCAATAATCCACGTCTTTCCTATCGCCGCCAACGGGCCCAACGCTCGCGTCCTGCCGCGATAAGCTGCTGCGAGCGATCACGAGCCGACTCCAGATCTGCACTCATCTTTGACTGAGCGGCGCGAAAGCGCTGGTTTAGCACCATAGCGGTTTGCACTCCGGGTAATCGCCGCGCGGAAACGCCATTCTGCCGCATCGCGAGGTAGCCATAACCCACGAGTGCGGCAAGTGCAAGGACCAGAACGAGCACCACCTTCCACGGCGCTCCAGCCTTCTGTGGCGGCAACAGCTTCACATATCCCATTCTTGCAAAGAGCTCGTTCGCGGCTCGCTCCCGCTGTTCCTGAGTCAAGTCGTTCGACACGGAGCCGAGATCGAGCGGAGTACCATTAATGGTGGCGTCGCAGCGACGTCCCTCGGGCTTTTCGACGGCTGTTGCTGCAACAGACGTGGCTGCTGCAATAGGTGAGGCGGCCCCTCGGGCCTCGTTCGTTTGCCAAAGGGCATCCTCCCGAAGCCGGTCACACTCCAGGCGATACCGTTCGTCGGTGATTTTCAGCGGAATGTCGGAAATGTCCCGCTGGCCATCACCGAACTTTTCCCAGCCCTCGAGACGCTGGCTATCATCGGCTCGAGCGGACGAATTTAGCCGCGCTGTTGGGCGCGGGTCTATATCTCCTAGCACGCGCATCTGCACACCTCCACCTGCTTCACTTTGAAGGTCTATGACGCAAGCGCAGTGCCAAGATCGCAGCGATCCGCGGTTGTGAAAGTATGGCAGGACTTACGGTCGTCGGGTGAGAAAGTGGGGTTGGTGTGTTCAGCCTGGACAAGATTGCAGGCCAGGCGAAAAATTTACCGAGGATTCAGCGGCTTTCTTTCGCCTACTTCGCACGGTCGGGCTGAACTCGGGCCGCCTCATTGAAATCGGCGATGCCCACTCGCACGATGGTGTCGCGGGAATTGGCGTTGGGTTTCTCCGTCCAAGCGCCGTAGACGCGTCCGCCGGAGGCAGCCAGGCCCGTGTAGTCCCCCAGAAACACACGTGCCGGATCGAACGGCGTCGTCGTCCAGGAGTAGTTCGCAAAGGTGCGGCCGCTGTCCGTAGATCGGGCGAGGACAATAGTCGGCTGTCGATTCTGGGGGTCATTCCGGCGATCATAGAACACTACGTTCGCGGCGCCCGTCGCCTGGTCCACGGCCAGCCACTGGAAGAACTGGTCGGCGCCGTCGTGCAGCGAGTCCGAATTGACGCGCACCGGCGGGGACCATGTGTGGCCACCGTCAGACGAGGTGCAGCAGAAGACGTCGATGTCACCATTGCGGTAGTCGCTCCACAGCACGTAGAGGCGTCCGGTTTTGCGATCCATGTCGATCACTGGAAATCCATTGCAGCGCTCGACGCTCTGCACGTCGAACATAATGGGAGCGGTGTCAATTATGTTGCGCGTGGGCTCGAACGTGTGCCCGCCGTCATGCGACAACGTGAAGACGATGTGCTGTCCGTCGCCCCACACGGCGTAGAGCGTGCTGTCGGCGCCGACCACGCCGGAGAAACCCTCGTTGGCGCCGTTGTCATCACGCGGGAGTCCGCGGTGGGTGTCGATCTCCAAGGGCTCAGACCAGGTCTTGCCGTCGTCCACGGAACGTGACAGCAGGATTTGAGAATCAACCAATGTCCAGCGCGTCCAGCCCACGTACAACGCGCCGGCGTAAGGTCCGTCACCGGTATCGGCGACGATGTAGGGCTTATCCTCAAAAGGAATGCCGGGCTGAGTGAGTTGCTTGGCGACGGCGAAATCTGGGGCCTCCCAGGTCTCGCCGCCGTCGAGCGAGCGGCGTACGAAGATGCCGTTACGGGTGGCGCCGTGCGCCCAGTAATTGAACGTACCCAGCTTGTCGAAGGCAATGTAACAAAGAAAGGCGTGCCCGTGCTTGTCGTAAGTCACCGACACGTCGCCGGAAACCCGGTAATCTGGGGGTGCGGTATTAGCTGCCGTCTCCCAAGTTTTCCCTGCGTCAGGCGAATAGGCAATGTGAGCGTTGTCCTGATAGGCCACCGACACCTGTTGCGGGTTAGCGGGATTGACAGCTACGGAGGGTTCGGTGAAATAGCCCGGCTTCGGTGTTAGCGTATGCACTTCGGCGCCCGGCGCTTTCGCGAGGTCCTGCGCCACGGTCGTCGGGACCGTTAGCGCCAAGCCGAATCCCAGAAAGAACATTCCGACAACGAACCTGACGCCGAAGACGCTTGCGAGACTGCCTCGGAGGCGCTCAACCTCTCCTGCAAACCGCGAAATCATCCTCAGTTTCCCTTCCTATTGGGTATCACCGCTGCCCTTGCGCCTCCATCCGTGACTCCCTGGCGTCGCGTTCCTTCCACAAGCGAAATCCTCCCACAAAGGCGTTGTTGTTGTCGCCAAGGCGCGCCTTGGGAGGAAGTTTCTTTAGATGCCGGGCGTTTCCACCGCCCAGCACCACGTAATCAACCTCAAGCGCGGCAGCAAGCGCCTCCACTACTTCGGCCACATTCCGTCTCCATTTCTTCTTGCCCTGCCGCTTGAGGGCACGCTCTCCCAGCCATTGCTCGTAGGTCTTTCCCTTTTTATACATAAGGTGCGCGAGTTCCATCGGTTCGAGAATTCCATCAACAATCATGGCAGAGCCGAGCCCAGTACCCAAACCCAGGAAAAGCATGCGCCCGCCCTCGTAGCTTCCAAGCGCCTGCATGGCCGCGTCGTTGATTAGCTTTACGGGTCGGCCGAAAGCCCTGCGAAAATCGAATCCTACCCAGCCATGACCCAAGTTGAAGGGCTCGCTGACGGGATGACCATGAAGCACGGGTCCCGGATAACCGATGGAAACGACGTCGTACTGCCAGCCCTTGACGAGCTGTTTTACCTGGCGGACCATCTCGGAGGCCGTCATCTTTGAACCCGACACAACCTCCCGCCGCTCGCTCTGACCGGTCGCCAGAACTTTGACGTGAGTCCCCCCGACATCGATTACAAGTACTTTAGCGTTTGTCTTGCCGGGTCGGACTTTCAAGGTTCTTCCTCAGAAGGATGAGATTCGGCTACGCGTAGTTCGCTGCGTTCGCCGGCTGGGGGTCGCCCAGCCGGCAAACCGCAGGGAGAGGAAGACAAAATCGGTGAACAGCAAGGGGAGCCATCAAATCAGACATACCTTATGGCGCCGCGACGCACAACAAAAGTGGCTCTCAAGACTTCGGCAGAGTGGTCGCGCTCAAATACTTTTGGAGATTATCCGCATTGACTACCACCGTGCCGGTATCAACCGTGGCCGGCAGAGGTGACGCGGGCGCGGTGCGCCAATCCGGAAACTCGTGTACCCGGTTGTGGTGCAGATCATCCAGAAATTGCAAGGCATAGTAGCCCATGGTGTATGGCTTTTGCGCCACGGTTGCGTTCACGTAACCCTGGCCAATTAGCGTGAGCGTTTCGGGATTCGCGTCCATCGCCACGATAGGAATCTTGCCGGCCATTCCCAACCGGTCGAAAGCCTTGGCCACGCCGGGGCCGCACGATGCCTCCAGACAGATGATTCCGTCGGGATGTCCTCCGTTTTGGATCATTCCCGCAACTGCGTCGCCTGCCGCCTGGGAATCGCCAGAGTCGTTGACTTCAGCGCCGATGCCGATCGCGGGATATTTTTTCAGCGCGTCCCGCACGCCACGCGCGCGTTCTTCCTGGTTATCCTGTCCGGCAATCTTGATCACCACGAGGCCACCGTGACCGCCCAGGAGGGAAGCCATTGTGCTTCCACTCTCGAAACCCGCGCGGTAGTTGTCCGTACCGATGAACAGCACGCGCCGCGAGTGAGGCGAGTCAGAATCCACCGTAATCACCGGAACGCCGGCGTCGATGGCGCTGTCAATGGCAGTCTTAAACAGATCGGGCTGGGCCGGAGACACCAGCACTCCGTCGGGATGGCTGTCCAAGGCCTCCCGAAAGGTCTTCAGCTCTTCGTCGGGAGCGTAACGGTTGGGGCCCACGAACTCCACCTTTGACCCACTCAGCCGATGGGCGCTGTCCATGAAGCCGGACTTGACCTGCTGCCAGTATGGGATATTGATATTCGTCGCGACGAAGACGTAGCGTTCGTTCTGGTGAGCGGCTGGCCCGCAGGAAAGCATCAGCGCGGTGATGCAGCAGGCAAGACCGCCGAGGACGATCGATGTGCATCTCATCGTTTCCTCCTTCCACCGCGGTCCTCGCTCGTGAGAGGGCCTCGGTGATTGAGTTACGGGTTGTTTTCGCCGGGCTGAAGCTTACCACAAAGAAGGCGCGTTCGAAAGGTCATCGGCTGCTGAAGCTTTTGGAAGAGGCCAACATCAAGCTGGCCAGCGTGGCCAGTGATGTGTTCGGAGTCTCGGGGATGCAGATGCTGGAAGCCTTGATCGAGGGCCAAGCGACCCCGGCGGAGATGGCGGCGCTGGCTA
>DATJYK010000026.1:0-1200 GCA_035578005.1 Terriglobia bacterium | reverse complement strand
TAGCCAGCGCCGCCATCTCCGCCGGGGTCGCTTGGCCCTCGATCAAGGCTTCCAGCATCTGCATCCCCGAGACTCCGAACACATCACTGGCCACGCTGGCCAGCTTGATGTTGGCCTCTTCCAAAAGCTTCAGCAGCCGATTACGCTCGGCGCTGCGGCTCTCCACCAGCTTGCGCCGGTAGCGGGTCAGGGTGCGCAGCACGCGGATGGGCTTGGGCGACACAAAGCTGGCTTTCAGCAGACCGTGCAGCAGCAAATCGGCGATCCATTCGGCATCCTTCACGTCGGTCTTGCGCCCGGGCACGTTCTTGATGTGCTGTGCATTGGCCACCAGCAGTTCGAAGGTTCCTTCCAGAATGGCGTACACCGGCTTCCAGTAGACCCCGGTCGATTCCATCGCCACCTGGCTGCAGCCTTCCCCCTGAAGCCACTCCCGCAACCCCAGCAATTCGCGGGTGGTGGTCCCAAAGGTTCGAATCTGTTTTTTCACTTTCCCGTTGTTGAGCACGCTGAGCAAGCAAGCCACCACCGTGGCCTGATGCACGTCCAGTCCACAAGCACGCTTCATTTGCAATTCCATCGAGCCTCCTTCAGGAGGCGATTGCTGCGCCGGTGGTCAGTTCCAGACACTGCCATGCGTCCTTCCCCACCCAGGGGCGGGGTGCGACTAAAAGTGGTACCATTACCCAGCGCGGGTCGACTCTTCGCTGCGGGATCGAATCCTCACAGAGGTATGCGACCTCCAAGCAATCGCCATCCACGATTGCTTATAGCCGGGATCGGCCCGCTTTACAAGCCTCCACCAAGACAGCCATTTTCATGCACAGTGGCGAGCCGAAGGCTCATGAAATCTTCGCTCGAAAATGACATGAACCGGGTTTTTCATCGTCCTGCTACACGTCTGATCGGAGCGGGATCTGAACGAATATAGCAAGTTTTTTGAAGTCGGAACCCGCAACCACCCCTGAGTCCCCTGGGGTGCGAGAAGGAGCACCCCTCCGGGGGTACCACCTATGCGCGCTGACGAACCCAAACTTGTATCATGTTGTTGCAGCGTAGGTTAATTGTGATCAGGTGGCCTATTTGCCGAACGAGTCGAAAAAACGAACCCAAAGCACTCAAGCCGCAGATTCGAGGATGGATAAGCTTCAAAAAGGGGCCAAATTGGCGTTCGAAAACGAACCTAAAGAAAGCGCCGGG
>DATJYK010000025.1:0-1304 GCA_035578005.1 Terriglobia bacterium | reverse complement strand
CGAGAAACATTCCAGCCACACAATTCGGAGCACGGCCACGGTCGGCACCGAGAGGAACACGCCTGCAATGCCTCCCACTTGACCTCCGACCATCAGCGCAAATACGACAGTCAGGGGCTGTAGATCCAAGTTGTTACCCATGATGCGAGGCGAGTTCACATAATCCTGCACAAGCCTCCAGACCACCAACAATCCCGCCATCCAGATCCAGTGTGCGTGAGTCAGGAAGCCGATCGCCAGAATAGCCACAGCCGAAGTAATCCATCCGACCGCTGGGAGACATTCCAGAACACCGCCCAAAATGCCCAATGCGATCGCATACGGAAATCTCAGGACTAGCATCGAGACGCTATAGAAGACGAAGGAGAGGCCACACAGAGCGGACTGCGCGCGAATGTACCTGGCGAGCATCGCATCAACCTGGCGCAGAATTCGCTCGGTCCGGGTTCGATTCCCACGTGATGCTACGGCTTCGATAAACGCATCCGCCGTCGGACGTCCGTCTCGCAAGATAAAGATAGCTAGAATGGGGATGGCGAAAAGCCAGATCACGCTCGCGGCGATATAAGCTGCGGACTGCGCACCGCGCTCGAAAACACGGGCGATGAAGTCATGGTTACGAGCTAACCAGTCGTGTATCCGCTGCTGCTGGGCGGCGCTCAAGCCATGCCTGGCTTCCAGGTCGGCGGCAGTTTTTCCAGTGGAAAGGCCTTGCAACATCTCGGGTACGGTTGCGTTCAAGTTTTTCATTTGCGCTACAACGCGCGGCCCGAACCCGGACACCAGGCCACCTACCATAAGGGTTCCGACCAAGTACACCTGTGCAATCGCCCAAGTACGATTCTTCCGACCCAGCCGCGAATGGCGTTGCACCAGCGTGACCGCTGGTTCCAGCAAGTAGGCAAAAAGAAGAGACAGCAGCAGAATAAAGAAGGCACCACGCGCCAGGTAGAGAATCGCGGCCGCGGCCAAGAAGAGCGCCCCAGTGGTGATTACATTCCCCGTTCGATCGTCAATTGAAAACATGCAGCTCTACTCTAGTAGAGACTGGCTATCGGCGCTATCAGCAGCGTGCAACCCTCGCACTCTCGAAGGCAACAGCGCCTTTGGCCGGCCTGCTAAGCTGCGCCGGCTTTTTCGGGTGCTTCTTTCGCAATGACCAATGGCGCGTTGACCAGATGTTCGCTTAAGAACCAAACCTGAAGTTCACTGGTGCGCAGCACATCGCTGACCAGGAGATCGTTCGTGCCCGCATCGCCAATTTCATCACTGCGGCGAGCGAACTCCCGGAGTTCGCGAATGAT
>DATJYK010000024.1:0-1385 GCA_035578005.1 Terriglobia bacterium | reverse complement strand
CGCTTGATTGCATAACGACGTTGGCCCGTCGCGAGTAGAGTGGTTTGCGATGAACAAGACCAAGGCTCGTGAGAGGAGCCAACGTCATGTTGATTATAGGATGCGATTTTCATCCTGGGTTTCAGCAGGTCGCGATCTTTGACAACTTAACCGGAGAGATAACGGAGAAGCGGTTGCAACACCGGGCGGAAGCGGAGCAGTTTTACGGTGCGCTGGCAGGCCAGGCAGTGCTGGTGGGGATGGAGGCTTGCGGGCACTATCCGTGGTTCGAGCGGTTGCTGGCGGAGTTGGGCATCGAGTTGTGGTTTGGCGATGCGGCCAAGATCCGGGCCAGTGTGGTGCGGAAGCAGAAGACGGACCGGCGGGACGCTGAGCACTTGCTGCAGTTGCTGCTAGAGAATCGCTTTCCGCGGATCTGGGTGCCGAGTCTGGAGGTGCGGGATGTGCGGCAACTGCTGGTGCATCGGCACAAGCAAGTGCAGGCGCGGACGCGCACCAAGAACCAGCTGCAAGCCATGGCATTGAGCAGCGGCGTGCAGAAGAAACGCAAGCTGTGGAGCAAAGCTGGACGCGAGGAGTTAGAGCAGTTAGCTTTGCTGCCGTATGCGGCGGAGCGGCGCAAGCGGTTGCTGGAAACCCTGGATTCGCTGGAGGCGGAGATCGGCGAACTGGACCGGCGAGTGGCGGAAGAAGCCCGGCAGCGGCCGGAAGCGGTGCGGTTGATGACGCATCCGGGAGTGGGTCCGGTGACGGCGTTGGCGATGGTGTTGACGCTGGGACCGGCGGAGAGATTCGGATCAGCCAAGCAGGTGGGCAGTTATTTTGGCCTGATCCCGAGCGAAGCATCCAGCGGCGGAAAACAGCGGCTGGGCAGGATCAGCAAACAGGGCAGTTCGTTTCTGCGCTTTTTGCTGGTGGAAGCGGGACAGACGGCGGCGCGCTACGATCCGCAACTGAAACGCTTTTACCAACGCCTGGCGGTGCGCAAGAATCGCAGCGTCGCCAAGGTGGCGGTGGCCAGAAAGTTGGCCACACGGTTGTACCTGATGTTGCGCGAGAACTGGACGTATGCGCAACTCTGTCAGGCCGTCATGCAGGTGAGCCCGAGTCATTCTGTGGCCGGCGAGTAACCAGCCGAGCGCTTGAGTGGGCAGCCTGCCTCCCTGGAGTGTCAGGGAGTTCGAAGGGCGTAATCATGGGTGCAAGTCCCGAAGAGATGGATGGTGGGGCCTGAGGTTCCACTGCGAGATTCAATATCGTGACGAGCTTGGTCTGGACATCAAAAACTTTCTACGAGAGCGAAATGGCGCTCCTCCCGGCGTCGACGCCGGAGTGTCGCCAAAATGCCCTTGACTCGGTTCACCGTCGTTAGAGACAGGATGACA
>DATJYK010000023.1:0-34536 GCA_035578005.1 Terriglobia bacterium | reverse complement strand
TCGTGGGAGGAGCTTCGCGATCGCATCCTCAAGGGGATCGCGGAAATTAATGCTTGTCCGGTGGTCCATCGTTGGACGAAATTTGAGGCACTCTCGGGCCTCACTCAATAATGGATATACTTCAATGAAACGATATACTAGTGTCGGCGGTAAGGATGGCGAACCCATAGGCGATTCTCTTGGCGAACTCATGAAAGGTCTCGCATTTTCCGCGAGCATGGCTACGGACCTGGCGCTGGTAGAAGACCAGGGACAAGGTATAGGCCAGAAACCGGATCATAGTGAGCACCACCAAGGCCGTGGTTTGGTGGACCGCAGGGTGTTTGAGGTGGCAGTCGGTCGTGAGGGTCTGAAAAACTTCGGTGTCGATTCGCCAGCGGCTGCGGCTGAACTGGTGGATGAACAGCGGGGAGACCGAGCCGAGTTCGAAATTGGTGGCGTAGAAGTTGGTGCTCGCTTGCGTCACCGTCGTCTTACTCTTGGTTCGATGACCGTCTTTTTTGCTGACCGTGACGCGACGCTGCTGTTCGATGCGAACCGTTTTGACGACTCGCACCCGGCGATCGGCTACGGGCCAATCAACCTCCGGCAAATGCCAGTATCGAATCTCCCGGCCCGGTTCGGCGTGAACGCCCGTGGGAGATCCTTGCGTGAAATGTTCAGCCTCGCGCCATAACTCGGGTTGGTTCTCTTTCAAGGTGAAGCTCCAGACCAGACCCAGACGTTCCACCTCTTGAACGAAGGGCGCCTGCAGATACAAAGCGTCACCCACCAAAACATCGAGATAGCGACGGCCTAACCGGTGGACCAGATCTTGGAGCAAAGCCAACGCACAGGCCACCTCGCCTTCGCCGTTCTTCTGAAAGCGAACACCCAAGGGGATAGGGAAAGGCGTGCTGACCAAGGTGATCGCGACGATGCGGTGATAGTACTGAGTATCGGTTCGCATCTCGCCGTTCACCTTGTGCTGAACCTCCCGCTCCATACAGGCATCGCAACACCGGGTGAACGAACGGCAGATTTCGATTCCATCGATCGCGGCCACCACCAAACCCCCGGGACCAGGCGGAGCGTAGCACTCCGTTGCGTTTCAAACGACGGGCGACGGTGCAACTGAGCTCGAACACGAGTTCGGGAGATTGTCTTTCCAGCGCGTAGCCGAAGGTGTCGTCGCTGATCGGTCCGATGCGTTTCGCCAGCGCTCCATCCTGACACTCGGCCTCGATCTGAAGCAGGCTGGGAATCTGCATGGCGGCACCCAGGAAAACGGCATCAAACACCTTCTTCCAGGGGTGCCGGGGGAATTGGCGGCCCTCGGGAAAGAGCGCTCACCAAATCAGAAAAGCCGAACACCTTGTCGAGATAAGCCTCGAATCGGTGTCGGCTCAAGACTGCCGCTCTTTCTTTTCTTTGAGCAACCGCTTCAGGTTGACGGCGCAGATGGTAGCCGCGGCGGCCTCGAAGCGGCGGCGCATCTCCGTTTTCTCTCGCACCTTGTCAGCCCAGTCGGCCGGGATGTTGAAGGCCTTCGGCTTGCCGTCAACCAGAACCGAGATCTGGAATTGGGAGTGAAGGGTCTTGCCGTCGGTGCAATGGCAGTTGGGCCGACCGCAAGCGCGTTTGCGTTCGACAAACGAGCCGGGCAGCATTTCGCGGAGAGAACCCAGACTACGGATGAGTCGGCCTCGCAGTTCCAAGTCCGGGTCGGGTAGCGATCTCATATGACACTCATAATAGTGTCAGAGACGAACAAAGTCAAGCCCCTGTAAAGATTTGCAAAAATGCCGCCAAACTGAACTGGGAGTGGAAATCCTTGTAAACAAACGAACTGAATCCGATGAAGTCCTTACCTTACGGAATCACTGAAGGTGCAATGGCTTGCGGGGATTGCGAGTTTGCGTGAAAGCGTGCCGCAACGTGCTGTAGCGGCGATCTCTGATCGCCGAAATGATTGATTTCAAAAGCCGGCGGTCAGAGACCGCCGCTACAGCACGCGGTTTCCACACAGACTCTTGCGGGCCCCCCATTTGCCCAGTCGCTCCTTCTCCCAGCGTGTTATCCATTCCACTGCAGGCATTAGTCTCAACGGTAACCCTCGGACACTCCGTTGCGTGATATAATTTGGTACTTTGAAAGGGCGCGTGAGGAAGTCATCTGACCTGTGCGTAAACTAACAGCGATAGCATTACTGAGCTTGGCCGCGGGCGGCACCGTCGTCTGTCTGGCGGCTCAAGACCAAAAGCCATCGCAGGCCTCGTCGCTCTCGACTCCCGTGGCTGCAGCTGCTTCGACGGCTCCCATTGGGCCCATCGCAAGCGCTGAAGATCCTGCCACCCAGGAGATTCTGAGCGCCGTCAAGGGCGGCGGCAGCGTGCTCAACTCGCCCGTGCTGCAGAACGTCAACGCAGGCCCGCGTTATCGCGTGGCGCCTTACGATGAAATCACTGTGAACTTCACCACGGTGAACGCGTTTGACGAACAAGTGTTTGTAAAACCTGACGGTTACCTCAGCCTGATCGGGGCTCCTGAGATTTACGTCTTTGGAGACACATCATCGGAGATCGCGGAGAAAGTGAAGAAGGCTTACGCGGGTGCCTTGGCCGAACCGATCATGGTAAACGTCGTGGTTGCCCTCTCCAATCCGCCCTACTTCATCGTGGGTGGCCAGGTGAACAATCCGGGCAAGTTCGTTCTTCATGGCCAGTTCACAGTGGCGGAGGCGGTGCAAGCTGCCGGCGGCTTCCAACTTGCAACAGCCAAACACTCCCGCGTCCTGCTATTCCGCCGCGTCTCACCAGACATGGTGTCAAGCAAGCTGATCGACCTTAAGCGCGTCCTCGACAAGGGCGACCTGGGCGACGATGTATTTCTCCACAATGGCGACTTGGTGTTCGTGCCCAAGAACCGTCTCTCCAAGGTGACTCCCTTCCTCACTTACTTCATGGCGTACAACATCTTCAGTATCAACTTCGGACCCACTTACAGGATCACGCTCGGGAGCGACTGAGGCACTGGGCGGGGCCCGATCGCAGAAGCCTTCAGCCTCGGAGTCCTTCGCGCCTAACCTTACTTCAATGCGCACCGGGTACCACAAGCCCGGTCTCGCCTTTCGTCCTGGGAGCAGTGATGGTCCGAGGGATCGAGAACGTGAGGTCCGCGCCGGGGCCAAGCACCAGGTCACCATGATGCTTGGCAAGAGTATGCACTACGCCGACGATAGCGCCGATGGCGGCGCCATATAAAGCTCCTTCGCCGCCGGCGGCGATCGCTCCTACGCCGGCGCCCGCAGCCGCGCCAATCCCAGCCTCCTTCGCGCCAGCCTTTGTGCTCTTCCCTGGACCTTCAACCGTGCCTTCGCTATCCTTCACGCTTACGCCTTCAGGCCCCTTCGCATCCTGAAGCGCTGCGGCCACCGAATAGTTCTGGCCGTCCGGAGTCCTAATGGAATCGAGCAACAGTCGCATTTCCGCCTTACCCTTGGCGCGCCCCGGAGGCTTCAGGAACGTGACGTGGCCCTGGACAGTGCTGTTCTCTGGCACTACCTCTTCGCCGTGGTAGATGATGGGCTCGGTCACTTTCCCATTGAACAGATCCCCAGTGCTGCTGCTCTTGGTGCTGACCGTACTCGTAAGCTCAACTTGGAGGTCGGTTCCTGCAGGAATGGTGATGCCGTCGTCCGCCATCAGCGGGAAGGCCGCTATGAGCAGGGCCGCCGTCACCCACAAGGCGCACCTCACCGGAACGCTCTTACTTGTCATGATGAGGAATCGCTGGGCGCTTTGAAAAGGAGAGCCCCTTTTGAGGCCGCCAGCCATCGGAATTCCGAGCGTGTTGCGGCTGCGGGCCGGCATAACAAATGACTGCCTATGACCCGCTATTCGAGGCCGTCTGGGGGCTGGAAGGCCCTTCCACAGCGTGATCCACCACGAAAGTCAGGTCTGTACCTGACACCAGGACAATCTGCTTCTCGTGTTTGAACAGGCTGTATAGGAGGGCCGTGCCCGCGCCGATGCCAGCCCCGTACGCGGCGTCCAACCCGATGTTCGGATTCTGGCCCGGGCAGCCATAATACGTGCAGATCATGTCCTGGGTGGCGCCGATGCTGGCGCCGGTGGCCGCCCCAATGCCGCCCACAATAGCCGCACCTTCTAACGCAGCCTTCTTGCTTTTCCCACAGCCTCCAATGGTACCTTCGTTGTCGGTGACGCCCTTGGTGCAAGTTGAGTTGGCGAGGTCCTGGAGAGAACCTGAGAGGTTAAAGTTCACATCGTCGGGCGTATTGATATGGTCCAGCACAACTCGCATTGACGCGCGGCCTGAGACCCGGCCCGATGCCTTCACCATGGTCACGTGCCCGTCCACCAAACTACCTTCCGGCACAATCGTTTTGTCGCCCGACACCACCGGCTGCGTCACCTCACCGGTGAACTTGTCACCGGCTTGGTTTGTTTTCGAGGTCAGAGTGGTCGTCAGCCGAACGTGAAGCACACTGCCGCTGGGCAGCACCACGATCTGTTTGTTAGGGTCGAACGGCGCCGGGACGGTAAGCTGACCCAGCACCGGCGTACCCGGGGTTGCAACGCTTTGTGCGGTTGAATTGCTCGGCGCGGCCGAAGTTGTCTGCGTGCCAGGATTGCTGCCTGTGGAAGTGCTCTGCGCAAACGCGCCCACCGCCGTCACCGCGGCCACCAAGAAGATTCCTGTAAACGACGAATAGATTCCCCGCCTCATATGAGTCCTCCTGGACCGAGGAACTTCCAAGACTGCCGCCCGGCCTTTATCATTTCCCTGCTGCCAGCATACAACCGGGCGGCTCCATTAGCAAATCGACATCGGTAGCGCCACGCTTCCGCTACTTCGATTCGACGCCGGGTAGTGAGGTTGTACAGAGGCCACACCAGTGGCCTGAGCCGAAAGCGGCTTTGAGCCTCTTGGTGCCGTCCGGTCAGCGATCCTTCCCGCCCAGCCTTTCTTTCACGTCCTCCATGATCTGTTTGCCGTGGAACCGACCGTTTTCGATAAAGATCTCATTGGTGTGACGGCCTGAGAGCACGACGCCGGCTACATAAAGGCCGGGCACATTCGTCTCCAGCGTCTTCGGGTCGCATGCCGGCCGGTAGCTGACGGGGTCCACTTGCACCCCGGCGCGCTCCAGCAGGTCGATATCGGGATGATAACCCGTGAGCGCAAAAACAAAGTCATTCTCAATGTCAAAGGACTCGCCCTGGGTGGTGTTTTGCACGCGGATGGAACCCTCGGCGATCTCCGTCACCCGGCACTCCAGACAGGCCCGAATGGACTTTTCCTTGATGCGGTTCTCAATGTCCGGCCGAATCCAATACTTGATGTGCCGGCTGAGTTGCGGCTCCCGATGCACAACCGTCACTTCGGCGCCGTGACGGTAAAGATCGAGGCTGGTAATCGCTGCCGAGTTCGCCCCGCCGATCACTGCCACCTTACGCCCGTAAAAGGCGTGGCCTTCCAGGGCGTAATGCGAGACCTTCGGCAGGTCTTCGCCGGGAATGCCCAGCTTGTTAGGCAAATCGTAGTAGCCGGTGGCTACGATCACGGTGCGAGAAGCGTATCGGGCGCAGCGTCCGCCCGGATTCTCTGTGGATACCTGAAATGCGCCGTCCTGCGGTTCGATAGCGGTAACACGCTCGTCAAAGCGGATGGGCAATTTGTAGAACTGTGCGGCGCAGCGGTAATACTCCAGCGCTTCGCCGCGCGTCGGCTTGACGTTGACGCTCGAAAATGGCAGGTCACCGATTTCCAGCCGCTCCCGCGTGGTGAAGAACGTCATGTTGGCCGGGTAGCTGAAGATGGAATTGACCAAGCAACCCTTTTCCAGGGTTATGGAATTGAGACCTGACCGACCGGCTTCGATGCCGCAGGCGAGTCCCGTAGGGCCGGCCCCTACGATCAACACGTCAAGAGTTTTGGATTGATCCATTGATTGACGCAAATTGATTCATTCACCGCTGCGCTCGCTAACTCCCTGGCTCACTCCACCCCAGGCCGTTTCTATCATACACGCTTCCACGTAAAGCTCCTTCGTGACACTCCTTTGGTCCTCTGGGCTGAGACAAACAGTTAAGACACTAGCTGCCGTTCGCTGGAATTTGATGGTACAGCGAAGGCCGTCGCCTTTTCGGCGCTCATAGATCGCCGCTACAGAGTTGTTGTCACAGTATTCCGTAATCCTCAACACTCAGTATTCTACGCGCACCAGGCAAAGACCTGGGGCGGGAGCCGTGGGACCCGCCAGCGTGCGGCGTCGCGCCTTCAGGATTCGCAGCATATCAGCGGGCTGCAATTTGCCTCGTCCGACTTCCACCAGGGTTCCGGCCAGGTTACGCACCATATGGTGGTGGAACCCGCTGCCTCGGACCTCATAGACGAGCATTTGCGTCCTCGCACTCCACAGGATTCTCGACGAGAATACGGTCCGAATCATTGACGCTGAGTCGTCCTTGTGTTCCGGACCGTCATCCTCCGATGCCCCAGAGGCAGCGAAGGAGGTAAAGTCATGCCTCCCCACAAAGCTTCGCGCCGCGGCCGCCATCCGCTTGCGGTCGAGCGGATAAGGGTAATGCCAGACGAAGCGCCAAAGAAAAGGCGAGCAGACCTCGGACTGCAGAATTCGGTAACGATACGTCTTGGAGCGCACGTCGTAGCGCGCATGAAAACCCGGCGCGACTTCGCCGGCTTGACGTACACGAACCTCGGGAGGCAAGACGTTGTTGACGGCCTTTATCAAATTGGAGAGCGGTATGCGGCAGGACGAAGTGAAGTTGGCCACTTGGCCGAGCGCATGTACGCCCGCGTCCGTGCGGCCGGAGCCGAACAGCTTGACGGGCTCGCCCGTAACCCGGGCGATTGCCTCCTCAAGGCAGGCCTGCACGGTGGGTAGCGAAGGTTGGCGTTGCCAGCCATGAAAACCGGTGCCGTCGTAGGCCACGATGATTCGAATGTTGCGGAGCGAGGCACCGGTTGGCACGTCCGAAGCGCCATCTTGGTTAGCGGAGCGCGTTCTGCTCATACTCGTCTCGGAACTGCGCACGCAGGCAAGGGCGGTGTGAAAACTCATGGATTCCCGCCTTCGCGGGAATGACGCGTTGCAGTAGGGCTTCTAAGTCCAGTGACATCGCGCCCCCGGAAGCGGGGTCGACGCCGGTCAGGCACCGGACCCGAATTTTCACAAGTGCTCTTGAAGCCCCGCCCTTGCAGATGGACCTCAAAACGTCGATCAAAGAACCCGAGCTAACGGCCGGCGCCAGCGTCGGTGCCGGGCGAGCGATCGGCCGGCAGGAGAGCAGCGGAATCGGCAATGGCGAATCGCATCTGGCCTTCGGCCACCATCTCGCCTGCGCGGTAGATGGCTCCCCGCAGCTCGCCGAAAGTCTCGCGGAGCTTCAGCACCTCCGCCTCCACGCGTACGGTGTCGCCGGGCTTAACGGGGTCGATGATGCGAGCGGAAGGGATCTGCAAAATCATGGCGATTTTGCCTTTCATCTCGGGGCGCTCCAGCACCAGGACGGCGCCCAACTGCGTTACGAGCTCAAGCAGAATTCCGGTGGGAACCAGCGGCCAGTCAGGAAAATACCCCTGGGCAATCTCGTCACCGGCGCTAAAGTGCTTCAGTCCGGCGATTCGCGCGCCAGGCAAGAACTCCGTGACGCGATCGAGCAGCAGAAAAGGATAACGGTGGGGCAGAATGGCTCTGATGTTCGCTTCGGAAGGCGCCTTGGTGTCGGGGTTCGGCTCGCTCATGGGGTTCCGGCTCAGAGCAGGGTGGTGTCGATTCTCACGATTCGCTCGGGTTCGCGGCGCGAGTCCGCAGATTCGGCGGCCGCCCGCGGCCGCGCACGTTCAGCGGGTGGACGCAACTCTGGGGCTTCAGCGGGTGCGCGCGGCTCGGGAGGTGGTTCAGGCGTCCGCACGGGGCTGGCCGAGCTAATCAGATAATTCCGAAGCTGATCGCGAGAGTTAACGAAAAAGTTGCGGGTGAGGCGGTCCAGAGCGTGCTCGCGCACCGCATCTTCCGTGACCAAAGATCGATAGACAAAAGGCCGGCCGCGCCGTTCCCGTTCCACCAGGCCCTTGCCCCTGAGGTGATCCATCACAGTCATCACCGTGGTGTAAGCGAGAGCGCGCTCGGGGAACAAGCGCGCCCGAACCTCGTGTACGGTCGCTTGGCCGAGCGCCCAGAGCGCCCGCATGCAGTCGAGCTCGAGCGGAGGAAGGTCGAGACGATGGTTGCGGGTTTTTCGCGCCATAGCGACTCAAGGTAAATGTTCGCCGCCGGGAGAAGCGCCGACGGACGCTTGGTTCTTGCCGGCTTCCGTCTTCACGGTCGGCTCGAAAAGCTCAGTCTTGAACAGCTCGCGCCCGAGAGCACGGTTGCGCGCGGTCCACTCGCCCGGCCGGTTTCGATCCGCCTGATACTGGGCGCGCATGCTCTCCAGCTTCGAGTCCAGATCATCGAGGTAATGGACCACCAGCGCTTCGGCAAACATAGGCTCTTTGGGAGAGCCGAACTCGAGCTTTCCGTGATGAGCCAGGATAACATGCTCGATCTGGCTGGCAAGAGTCTCCGGAAATCCAGGAATGCTGCTCATCTTTTTCCGCACGATCTCCAGCGCCATCACAATGTGCCCCAGGAGCTGCCCGCGCGTAGAATAGCGGAAAGCGCCCTCATAGCGAAGCTCCTCAATCTTTCCCAGGTCGTGTAGGATGAGCCCGGCCAGCACTAACTCGCGATTCAGCCAGGGATAATGGTCTGCAACCCGGTCCCCCAACCCGACCAGCGAGCTGACATGGTCCAGCAGGCCGCCCAGGTAAGCATGGTGGTAAAGCACGGCCGCCGGCGCCACCTTGTATTGCGGCGCAATTGCCGCATCTTCCATGACCGCCAAGAGAAGCTGGCGAATGGGCCCTTCAGGCATGCGCCGCAACCGCTCCAGAAGGCCGGCATACACGGCCTCGGGATCATTCGGGCTGCGAGGCAGATAGTCGCGAAGGTCCGCCGGTCCAACATGCTTGGCAATCGAACAGAGCCGAAGCTGCGTGACGCCTTGAAATTCTTCGATGTCAGCCTTGACCTGCACCAGATCGTTGACGTCGAAATCGAACGTCAGCCCGTCGGCGTCCCACTGCCGGCCCAGGATGTGGCCGGTGGCGTCTTGCAGGCGGACCTCAAGGTAGCCGGCGCCGCTGCGCGCCTTCTTCAGCTCCCAGCTTTGGACGAGAAACGTCGTGTTGACGATGGATCCCGGCTTCAGGTCAGCGACGAAACGCTCTTTCATTGTTCGGCTGGCTCGGCCGACGGCTCATCGGACGGGGCATTGGCGCATTTGGCAGCTCCGGAATCCATGAACGCCGGCGCAACAGTCACGTAGCTCTCGCAGCGCAAACGCGCAAGATAGTTTCGGAGGTCGACCTGGATCCTTTGCTGGTAGAGGGCTTCATCCACCCGCGATTCCACTTCCTCGAACTTCGGCGTGCCTCCGCTCCGGATTTCCAGCACTCTCAGAATAAGGTCGCCGTGCGAGGTCTTGACCACGTTCGAATAGTCGTTGACGTCAAGTTTGGCGACCGCCGACGCGACCACCGGCGCCAGCGTTCCCTCAGGAAAAAAGCCGATATCACCCGAGGGCCCGTTCGTGTTGTCATCGGAGTACTTCTTCACCACGTCTTCCCATTTGGCCCCGCTCTTCAACTCCGCCAGCGCGTCCTGCGCACGCTTGTCGGCTTCCTCGGGTTTGCGATTATCCGTCGAGATCCTTATTTCCGCGAGGCGCAGGCCGGCGGGCGAAGCGAAATCCTTAAGATGATCCTGGAAGTATTTCAGCGCCACGTCGCGGGTGGGTGTGATGCGAGAGCCCACTTCGCGCTCGATGACTCGTTGCATGAGGAGCTGGCGGCGCATCTGGTCCTGGTAATCCTCCCAGATCATCCCTTGGGCCTCGATGGCCTTCTCGAGATCCTGCAAGCTCGCGAGGTGGTTCTCCTCGCGTATCTGGTCCATTTCCTTCACCACGTCGGTTTCGACGTTGATGTCGTCGTCTTTCGCCTTCTGCACCAGAAGGTCCTCATCAATCATACTGCGGAGCATGTCGGCGCTCTTTTGCCGATACTGCGTCTCCAGGTCCGCTCCTGAATAGTGCTGCGCCAGCTCATTACGCAAATCCCTCTGCTTCTGCTCAAACTGCCGCTGCGTAACGATCTCGTTGTTCACGCGGGCGATGATGCGATTCACGATTTTCGTGACGGCAAGACCGGCCGGCGCGCCAAGCGCCGCCATTACCAGAATGGCTGCGACGGTGATGATTCTTCTCTTGATCATTGAATTTCCTCTTGCGGTGAACCGGCGACCGTTCCCGCGCCAGCGCCGTCCCTTACCCTCGCGTTGATTCTAATTCGAAGCGCGCAGTTCCTGCAAGGTTGCGTGCAGCTCGGTGAGCAGACGTTCGTCCTGCGCGCGAAGCCGAAACCGGAAGGTGCCGTCGGGCCGCAGCACCGCTTCGCGATGGCGCCGCATGAATTGGCGTAACCTTTCGGGGTCCACCGGCGATTGGGTGTGGAAGCGAATCCACATTTCCTCGCCCTTGCGCTCGATGGACTGAATCAGGATTTGCTCCGCTGCAGCTTTGACGATCGCGTACTGCAGCAGGGTCTTTACCGGCGCTGGCAACTCGCCGTAGCGGTCAACGAGTTCGGCCCCCATGTCAGCTCGATCTGCCTCGCTGGCGACGCTCGAGATACGCTTATACATCCGCAGCCGCTGGCTTTCGTCAGCAATGTAGGCGTCGGGAATCTTGATGTCGAGTCCAAGGTTGAGTGTGGTGTGCACCGTGAGCGCGGGCGCATTGCCTCTAAGCTCTTCCACAGCTTCTTCAAGCATCTTGAGGTAAAGATCCAGGCCGATGGCATTCAAATGCCCGGACTGCTCTCCCCCGAGCAGGTTTCCGGCGCCGCGCAATTCCAGATCGAGCGCGGCCAGGCGGAATCCAGCGCCCAGATCGGAGAACTCTTTGAGCGCGGCCAGGCGCCGGCGCGCGATCGGCGTCAGCGACTCCTCGGCCGGAATCAGTAGATACGCGTAAGCCCGCCGGTCAGAGCGGCCCACCCGCCCGCGAAGCTGATAGAGCTCGGCAAGGCCGAAGTGGTCAGCGTGGTTGACGATTAACGTGTTCGCCAGCGGAATATCGAGGCCGTTCTCGATGATCGAGGTGGAAACGAACACGTCGTATTGATGCTCCATAAACTTGAGCATCACCCGTTCGAGTTCTTTCTCACCCATCTGACCGTGACCCACGCCGATTCGGGCCGTGGGCACCAGCCGTTGGATTAGGGCTGCCATGGAGAAGATCGAGTCCACCCGATTGTGCACGAAATAAACCTGGCCCTGGCGCGCCATCTCCTGCAGAATGGCCGACTGCACCAGGCCGTCACTGAATGGCGCCACCACAGTCTGGATCGCTAGTCTTCCGCGGGGCGGCGTCTCAATCACCGAAAGGTCGCGCAGCCCCCCAAGGGACATGTGGAGCGTGCGGGGGATCGGTGTTGCCGTCAGCGTGAGCACGTCCACGTTGGCGCGCAGCTTCTTCAGCTTCTCTTTGGCGGCCACGCCAAAGCGCTGCTCCTCGTCTACTACCAGTAACCCCAGGTCACGGAAGTTAACATCCTTCGAGAGCAGTCGATGCGTGCCGATGACGATATCCACCTTGCCGGCTTCCACATCCGCAACCACAGCCTTCTGCTCGCCAGCAGAGCGGAAGCGGCTGAGCATTTCAATGCGCATCGGAAAAGATCCCATCCGCTGCCGGAAGGTATTCCAATGCTGGAACGAGAGCACCGTGGTAGGCGTCAGCACCGCCACCTGGCGGCCCTCCTGCGCAACCTTGAAGGCCGCACGCATGGCGAGCTCGGTCTTGCCGTAGCCGACGTCGCCGCAAAGCAGCCGGTCCATAGGCTCAGGACTCTCGAGATCGCCCTTGATCTGGGTCAAGGCGCTCAATTGGTCCGGCGTTTCGTCAAATTCAAACTGCTCTTCGAACTCCTTCTGCCAGGGTGTATCGGGACCGCAAGCAATCCCGCCGCTCATCTTGCGTTGCGCATAGATGCGCAGCAGCTCCTGAGCCATATCGCGCAATGCGCGTTTGACGCGGGCCTTGGTTTTTTCCCAGGTGACGCCACCCAGCCGGTCAAGCGTGGGCTTTGCGCCCTCGCCGCCTGACCGGTATTTCTCCACCAGATCGAGCCGCTCCAGAGGAACGTAGAGCTTGGCCTCGTCCTGGTAGGTGAGCAGCATGAAGTCGCGCTTCTGGCCTTCCACCTCGATCTGGCGCAGGCCGTTGTAAAGCGCAATGCCGTGGTCGACGTGCACCACGTAGTCACCCACCTTTAAATCGCTGAGGTCAGTGATGAAGCTGGAGATCACGGACGACTTGTCGCGCTGGCCCGGCCGTCCCCAGGCAAAACTGCCGAAGATTTCGGTTTCGCTCTCGATAAGGATACGAAGATCAGGGAACGAAACGCACTCGTCAAGATCGCCGCGTACGATGAGCAAGGGCAACCTGCGAGGAAACTTCAGCTCGGAGCTACCCCCGTCGGAGCTACCGCCGTTGGAGCTACCATCGCCGGACCTATTTTCAAATACCGTTCTCCCCTCGCCGCCTCGGGGGACGGTCCCACCTTCAATTTCTGTTCTCCCCTCGCCCCCTTGGGGGAGAGGGGCCGGGGGTGAAGGGGGCGTCTTATGGCGCACGGCGGCATCGACAAACGGAATCTGATACTCGTGAAAGATCTCGTGCAGCCGATCCGCCTTGCCGGAAGCCGCCAATGCCAGCACCACCGTTTCGCCGCCGTCGATTCGCCGGTGTACCTCCTCCACCCAAGGCTTCAGCGAGCCGTGATACCGCGGCGCCGGCTGCGACATAAGGGCAACCTCCGCGAACGACGAAAAGCGGGAGACAGCATTGCCTAGTATGCTGGCCTCCGGCGAGCCTGGGAGCGCGGGCGTCTCGCCCGCTCTTTCAAGGTGCTTTGGACAGCGGACGGCGGGCGAGACGCCCGCGCTCCCAGGCTCGTCGGCGCTGGCTTGCGGCTCAGTCTCACGGCCGGCTGCCGCGTCAGGAGCCGGTGGCGTTTGGCGCCCCCCGATAGCGAGCTCTTTCAAACCGATTTGGTTGGCATGCTCCACGAGCTTCCAGAATTCGGGTTCGCGGAGAAAGACGTCTTCGGGGCGCGGGCGCGGCGGAGTCATATCGCGGACGCTGTCAAACGCCTCAGCCCAACCCTGAAGGAGGCCCGCCAACTCGCGCTCGCGGTCCAGCGGCTCGTCCCAGATGACCACGGGACAGGCGCCGCCAGCAGAGATGACGCGGCTCCTCGACCCGGCCATGCTTCCCACGCTAGCCTCACCTGCTTGGCTCAGTAATGACGCCAGCGTGTTGGGCCGGGACTCGGCGAGCGGGGCGAAGAATTCCCATCCCGGAAACGGCACGGAGTATTCGGGCGCCCAGGAAGGTTCGTGCCTGCCGTCGTGTGCCTCGCGTGCAGCTAGTCTCGCCACCAGGAGCTGAAACAGGCCGGGAGACTGCTTAATCTCGGATAGAGGCAGTATCGTCGTAGCCGGAATACCGTGCCGCGAGCGTTGTGTGCTGGGGTCGAACTCGCGCAGGGACTCAATCTGATCGCCGAAAAACTCCATTCGCACCGGCCAGTCCACTTCGGGCGGGAAGATGTCCACGATGCCGCCACGAATCGAGAAGAGTCCCGGCGCACTCACAGGCTCGGAGGCTTGATAGCCGATGCCGGTCAGATGCTCGGCAAAATCATCGAGGCTGACGTCGTCGCCGGGCTTAAGTTCGAGAGCAAGCGAGCGGTAATAAGAAGCGTCTGAGAATCGCCCCAGCGCGGCGGCAAGCGGAGCCACCAGGACGCGGACTCGCCCGCGTGAGATATTCCAGAGCGCCAGCGCACGCCGCTCGAGAATGGCTGCGTGCGGGGAGCGTCCCTCGTAAGGAGAGCAGTCGAAGGTGGGAAGCGTGACGACGGCGTCGGGCGATCCGCCCAGCCATCCGAGAAAAGTCGCAGCCGCGCGCGCCAGCCGGTCCGCCGATTCGTTGTCGGCAGTCAGCACGAGCAGGGACTGGCTCCGCGACGTGGCACCCAGTTCTGTCGCGACGGCGGCCGTCACGAAAGCTTTGGCTGCCGGCGTTAAACCCGAGATCGTTACCGGACCGTGCGCCGTATTCCGCTCCGCGATCGCGGCTTCCCGCGCAGCTCGCAAGGCCGGATGATTCGCGAGGGGCCCGAGGCAAGCCTCAAGGCTAGCCTCCGAGGCGGCCGGAGTCTCGCGGGTATCTGTCACTTTTGTGGGTGTCTTGAGCAATTGACTCATTGACTCATCGGCTCATTGACTCAATTGCTCGCCGGCGTCCTCGTTCTCATCCTAGGGCCTGTCAGCTACCTTGGAAGTTCACTGAATCAATGGACCGACGAGTCAATGAGTCAATTCCTGGATCTTTTTGATGATCGCCGATGTCGAGTAGCCTTCAGCCAATGGAATGGAGATCACCTGTCCGCCCGCTGCTTCCACTTCTTCGCGGCCGACAATCTCGTTCGGCCCCCAGTCGGCACCCTTCACCAGCACGTTCGGCAGCATGCGGGCAATCACCTCGCGAGGCGTGAGATCGTCGAAGATGGTCACGTAGTCCACCGCCCGCAGGGCGGCCAGCACCTCAGCACGCTCCTGCTCCGGTACCACAGGGCGGCTAGACCCTTTCAGTTCACGCACGCTCCGGTCACTGTTCACGGCCACTACCAACACGTCGCCGTGAGCCCGCGCCTCAGCGAGATAGCGCGTATGACCCGGGTGCAGCAGGTCGAAACACCCGTTGGTGAACACCACACGTTTGCCCCGGCGCCTCAGCTCGCGGACACGATCCACAGCTTCATCTAAGGTCAGGACCTTCTGCGCAGCGGGTGATTCGGGGTTGCCGGAAGACACGCATCGATGATAGCAGACCACAAGGAGCACTTGTAAGGCACGCAGCCTGCGGGGTTTCTTAGCCCACGGAAGCTTTTCACTCACAGTGTGTTACAATGCGTATATACAGTATGCGCTACGAGTGGGACGAAGCGAAGAATCTCCGAAACCAGCGCAAGCATGGCGGCATCCCATTCGAGGTTGCTGCTCTGGTGTTCGAAGACGAACGGTGTCTCATCGGTCTCGACCGCGTGGACAGAACCGGCGAACAGCGCTGGCACGCGATCGGAACAGCGCGCATCGCGCAGGAGCACGCCGTATTGCTGGTGGTTCACACGTACCGGGAGGATACCTATGGTGAAGAGATCGTCCGTATCATCTCAGCGCGTCGCGCTGAGAAACGTGAAATCCGAAGATATCAGGAACAGGCAATGGACTGAGAAAGAGCGAGAGGCGCTGCGGCGTGCGCGCGAACGCCAGGCCGCCGGCGATGACTCGGACATCGACTTCGGGGACATTCCGCGGCTGACCGGCGAGCAACTGGCGAATCTTGTGCGCCTGCGCGACGTCAGACGAAAGGTAGCGGTGAGTGTGCGCCTGGACCCGCAGGTTCTCCGGTGGCTGAAGTCCAAAGGCGCCGGCCATCTGACCCGCATCAACGATATTCTCACGAATGTCATGGAGGCGGAGCACGCGAGGGGTTCGAGATAAGGACTTACATCGCGTCCCTTCTGGCTTGCCGAGTCTCGAGTCAGCGAGGCCGCTCTCGCCTGAGCGCGATCACCGCGACTAGCAGCGGAACCAACAAAAGCAATGATACGCGGCGATACTTCGACATGGCCCCTCGCCTATGCGTCAATTCATCAGCGATCTCCGTCTGTGCACGCTCCTTATTTCCGATGGAGATCGCGTAGGCCGACATCGGAATGTAGTTAATGCCCAGACAAATCAGGTAACAACCGAGGATAGCTTGCCAGAATGAGTGGCTTCGGAAAACGACGAACAGACCGAGCCCGATTGCGAGAATAATGCCTGCGGCGTACTCGACCAGGATGAGCTTATACCCAAGAAGGGCAATATCGAGCGCGGCGAGTTTTCGAAGGTTGATGGCGCGAAACACGGTTCTACCCTGCGGACACTACCTCGTCACTCGGACCACGTTCGAGTACGCCGACTGGCCCGCTGCATTCACCGCCCGAACTCGGTAGCAAACGTGCCCGCCCTGCGGCACGTTTGAATCCGTGACCTCTGCGGCTCCGGCTGCTAGAGTCGTGCCGAGCTTTTCCCAAGTGCTGGCACCGTTGCTAGCGCGGGCAGCGCCTTCAACGCGCCGCTCCACCACGACGCCGGTTGCGCCATCGCCGTGCAATTCCCAGGTGAGTTGCAGACTGCTATCACTTCGCGGCACCACTTTCAGCGAGCTCGGCGCTTCGGGTAGTTCGGTCCAGTCGAAGTAGCTGGCATCGGCGATGGCCATCACGCTGTCTCGCACCGGGACGGGCTCGGTCAGCCCCCGGGCGGCGTCCTTCCAGTGCAGTGGCTTAATGCTGCCCGAAGTGATGTCAATCAAGACGGGGTCCTTGATGCCGGTGGCCTCAAGCGAGACGCTTGCGGAGAGGTCCGGAAAATCGTGGCCGGGCATACTGCGTTCTCCCATCCAGTACGCCACGATCGCTTTTCCGGACAGCGACCGAAATCCGTAAGCAAACAGTTGCGCTCCCGACGGGTGGCTGATGGCGTCGAGTTCCGGAGTTGCGATGCGGATGGCAGGGTCGGGGCGGGTATCGGCGAACAACCAGTCGGTGTTCGCCAGGGCCTGGTAAACCGGCCGCGGAGTGAAGTCGTCCGGCTGGTAGCGGAGACCGTGAATCATGCCGAAGTCATCGTACTCGTTCCCGTCCGTGGCGGAGGTGAGCAGCCACACAAAGGTCTTCACCCCAGCCGCCCAGTTGTATACGAGCTGGCGTGGAACATATTTCACCTGGATGGAGTCATTCATATCCGTCCAGGTTGGAATGCTGTTGAACTCGTCGCACCAGAAGGGCACGTCCGGGCGAACGCCTGGATAGTGGCGAACGAATTCTCGGAACGCCTTACCGCCGCCCGGCGCATAGGGCGTGTTCGGGTCATCCACCGCTTCCGGGTTAAGGTTGTGGCCGTAGTCGGGATAAATGTGATAGGCGAAGACGTCGATGCCTGAAGCGCACTGGCAGGTATCGAGCGCCCTGCGCGCAAAGCTGGTCTCTAGCGGCCAGGCCTCGCCGCCGTAGATCACCTTGGCCTGCGGGTCCGTCCCATGCACTGCGCGCACGAAGGCCTTGAGCAGCCGTCCGTAGTCCTCGGGATTGGGCTCGGGGTTCCAATAGTCAATGTTCTGCTCGTTCCAAAGCGCCCAGTAATGAATGCGTCCCTTGAAGTGATTCACCATGAACTTGACGTAGCGAGTGAAAGCGTCAATCTGTTCCGGGGTCTTCGGCGGCCAGAACACCGAATAAAGGCTGCGGTCAGAGTTGTGGAAGCTTCCGGGCTCCGGCAGAATCGAGTCGGGCAGCTTTCCGGCCGGCGAAGTGTACATGGGGTTACCGTAAAGAAGCTGCACCTGAATCTCCACGCCGTTGTCCACGAGCGAGTCCACGTAGTCGTCGAGCTCAGGCGAGACCTCCAGCACGCCGCGCCGGCGCTCAATCCAGTCCCAGCTTGTGCGGTCGGAGCTGTTCTCGTACTGGCCGATGCGAATCCACTTCACGCCCGCGTCAAACATGCGGGTCCACCACCAGCGGTCCCAGGGCAGGTAGGGATCACGAGGCAGGTCAGAATTGATGCCGAAGCCGTCGTGGATTTGAGACGAGCGGCGCGGCGGGATGTGATCGGCGGTGGCCGCCGCTTCCCTGGAGTTCGGCGCGGCGGGCGCCGAAGATTGGCCCAGCGCCGCTGTAGCGAACATTATGCTAATCAACGCCGTGGCCAACATCAACTTGATCGCTCCGTCACGGGCCGTGATCCGTGGTGAGTCCGGCCCTTCCTCGAGCACCGAGCAGACCTTTGGGATCAGGGGCGTTGAAATTGGCACCATCGCAACCTCCGTTAAGCGCACGATCATAACAAATCGCGACGTTGCTGGCGCTCTATTGTAGTGACGAACGGCCACCCTATGGTTTGCTATGATAGAAACCTGGGCGCAGAAGAGCGAGTGGCAATCTGATTAGCCCTAAGTGAGAGCACAAACTATGCCCACCGTCATTCCTGTGCAAGGGAAGGGGGTTAGTGAGTCAGTTTGACGTAGGGGCGGCCCTTGTGGCCGCCCAAGTAACAGCACTGCCTTGAAATGGGCGGCCACAAGGGCCGCCCCTACGTCGAATTGACCCGCTAGCAAGCGGGAATCCAAGTGGCGCCACGACAAGGAGCGACGATCATGGAAAAAGTGGTGAAATCAGACGCCGAATGGCAGCAAGAGCTCACCCCGGAGCAGTTCAAGGTTACCCGTAAGGCCGGGACCGAACCCGCTTTTACGGGCGAGTATTGGGACCTGCATGACGAGGGCGTATTCAAATGTGTGTGCTGCGGCGCGCCGCTGTTCAGTTCCGACACCAAGTTTGATTCGGGCACCGGCTGGCCGAGCTTCTCAGCGCCGCTGGACGAAAACAACGTCGAGACCCATAACGACAGCACTTACGGCATGGTGCGCACGGAGGTGCGCTGCAGCCGGTGCGACGCCCACCTGGGCCACGTCTTCGAGGACGGACCCCGCCCCACGGGCCAGCGTTATTGCATGAATTCAGCGGCGCTGAAGTTTGAGGAGAAATCGTAATGGTGCGGTCCGGTGGGCGTGGATTTTGGGCGTTCCGGAGAGGGTGGCACCGTTGAACGGCAAACGAACAAAGCTGGAATGTCCTTTAGAATCAAGCATCGGGACAGCGAGACTCACGAAACGCACAAGGATTGTGACAAATGTTAGTTAAATCGTAATAAGCCGGACTTTTCAGTAGGCCGCCTCCATCGAAATCGGACCCTCGAAGCACTACCGGAGATCAGCATTGTCGCTTTCGGCGGTTGCGCCGTCCCTCTCGCTTTCTCTATAATTCGTATCGGGACCAACCCGACTAATTCCCGCAAACATTAATGAGATATCCGTCTTATGTCCAATTCAATTGTTAAGAAATTGCAGGATGAAATTCAGGCGTTGGAGCACGAGATCAACCATGAGCTACCGGCCGAGCTGAAGCGCGCCCGCGCTTTGGGCGACCTCAGCGAAAATGCCGAGTACATCATGGCCAAGCAGCGCCAGGACATCGTGAGCGCGCGCCTGGGCCAGCTCAAGAAGCGGCTGGCTGACATGTCTCTGGTGAACATGGCCAATATTCCCAAGGATCGCATTGCTTTCGGCTCGCGCGTGGTGCTGTATGACATTGACCGCGACGCCCAGGTTGAGTATCGCCTGGTGACCAGCGAAGAAGCCGACTTCGCCAAGGGTCTCATCTCCACCACTTCCCCCATCGGCCGCGGCCTGATGGGCAAGAGAATGGGCGACACCGTCAAAATCAGCACACCCAACGGCGGCACCCGAGAGTTTGAAATCAAGGAAATGCAAACCATTCACGAGCAGGACGGCACTGACCCAGCCGGGTCGCCTTCCGCGTAGACGTTCGGCTGGCGACCTCCATCCTCCGTCCCGCGCCTTCCCAGCCTGACGCCGAGCAAGCCCCCCGATTCCCCGCCTCTCCCCTCCGGCATTCTGATCGCTTGTGACGTCGGTCACAGACCCGCAGGGCGACCAGCGGTACCAAAAGAGCAAGGGGAGGTTCACTGCAATGGTCGGCACGACAATTGAGGACGTCGAGGACTTCCTCGACCAAAAGCGCATCGCCTTCGTAGGCGTCTCCAGGAACCCGAAGGACTTCAGCCGCACCTTGTTTCGCGACTTACGAGAGCAGGGCTACACGGTTATACCCGTAAACCCGCAAATGCCCGATGTGGAGGGCTCCCATTGCTTCGCGCGCGTGCAGGATGTGACGCCGCCGGTGGACGGCGCCCTGATCATGACGCCGGCCGCGAAGAGTGAGCAGGTGGTGCGGGACTGCGCACAGGCAGGCATCACGCGAGTGTGGCTGCACCGCGGCGCCGGAGCCGGATCGGTGAGTCCGGAGGCTCTGAAGGTGTGTGAGGATCTCGGCATTCGTGCGGTGGCGGGATATTGTCCTTACATGTTCCTGCCGCAGACTCCGTTCTTCCACAAGATTCACGGTTTCTGGATGAAGGCCACCGGCGCTTATCCGGCGCCTTGCCATTAAGCTCGGAGGCGCCGGGCCACGCACGATTGCCACGGCAGACGTTGAGGTTCCGTTGGGGCCCAAACGTTCGCCACAGACCGAGAGTGTTCACCCCGCCGTCCTCGATGCGGAGGACTCTGCCCGCGGCGTGGACGGCGACCCGGGGCGGGAAATGGGATCGAAAGCGGCACAAGTCGAGGAGATGCCGGGCCAAGCTGTGACGGTGGGCAGCACGATCTCGCACTATCACCTGCTGGAAAAACTCGGCGGCGGCGGCATGGGTGTGGTCTACAAGGCTGTCGATACCCGCTTGGACAGGCTCGTGGCGTTGAAGTTCCTGGCTGTCACGGCCGGCCAATCTTCGGATTCGCCCCAAGGCACGCCCGGCCACGACTCTCCGGCCGTCGAACGTTTCCAACGCGAGGCGCGGGCCGCTTCAGCGCTCAATCATCCCAACATTTGCGTGGTTCACGACGTTGGCCAGTTCGAAGGCCAGCCCTTCATTGTGATGGAGCTGCTCGAGGGGCACACCCTCAAGCGGCTCATCGAGACTGGACCTGTCAAGCTCGACCGGCTTCTCGATCTGGCCATTCAGATTACTTACGGGCTGGCAGCGGCGCACGCCAAAGGGATCATCCACCGTGACATCAAGCCGGGTAATGTCTTTGTGACGACGCACGGCGAGGCCAAGGTCCTTGATTTTGGCTTGGCCAAGCTGACCGCGCGTCCTGACGCCATGGCGCCGCTCCAGATGGTCGGGCTGCAGGCCTCGCCCGTGGTGACAAGTGCGGAAACCTACAGCGACCCGCTCACCAGCCCTGGCATGGCTCTTGGAACCGTCGCCTACATGTCGCCGGAGCAGGCACGCGGAGAGAATCTGGACGCCCGTACGGATCTTTTCAGCTTCGGCACTACGCTGTATGAGATGGCGACGCGGCAGCACCCCTTCCCCGGCGGCACTTCCGCAGACGTGCTGGCGGCCATCCTCACGCGTCCGCCCAAGCCGCCTCGCGAGCTGGCTGCCGAAGTGCCCACCGAACTCGAAAGAATCATCCTCACGGCGCTGGAGAAAGATCGCGATCTGCGCTATCAATCCGCCACCGATCTTCGAGCCGACCTGAAGCGTCTGAAGCGTGACACGACGTCCGGACGTACGGCAGTTACCGGCCCACCCGCCACGGGACCGATACCTGCGGCGCCAGATACAGGGACGCGGCGGGAAGAGGGAAGTGCGGCCGTCCGAGCGTTCGGTGCGCTCCGCCGGTCCTGGCACTTGGCCGCAATCGCGGTGCTGCTTGCCGCCCTTGCTGTGGCCGCCTACGTCAATCTTCGTCCGTTGCGGCCGCCCAAGGTGACTGCTTACCGGCTCATGACCAACGATGGGTACTCCAAAGATCTCTTCGGCACCGACGGAGCGCGGTTGTACTACACCGAAGATAGCGGAACAGCGAGTTGGTACGTTCAGATGGCCATCGGCGGTGGAGAGCCGGCGCACATGCCCAAGCCTTCTCCGTCCTTTCGACTCTTGGACGTTGACCCCCATGGCTCGAACCTGCTGGCGGCTGACATCGCGACCTATGGGCAGGGCCCATTGTGGACCCTGCCCATTCTGGGCGGCTCTCCCCATCGTGTCGGCAACCTTGTCGCCACCGGGGCGGCGGCGTGGTCTCCGGATGGTCAGCGCATTGTTTACGCGCAACTGGGTGACTTGTTCGTTGCGCAAAACGATGGAAGCGGCGTGCGCAAAGTGGCGAGCGTTCCAGGCACCATCATGGGGCCTGCCTGGTCACCTGACGGGCGTCGAATTCGTTTCTCCGCAGGCGATGAACAGAGGCTTTCTGTTACCCTTTGGGAAGTGTCTGCGGAAGGAGCCAACCTCCACGTCCTTTACCGGGGGTGGCACAACCCACCTGACGAATGCTGTGGCAAATGGACCTCGGACGGAAGATATTTCGTTTTTGCCTCGTTGGGAGGAATCTGGGCCCAGGCCGAACCGCGAGGCCTGTTCCGCCCAGGCCCTTCGCAGCCTGTAAAGCTCACCAGCGGGGCGGTATTACCGTTTAGCCAGGCTTTGCCCTCGAAAGACGGAAAGTGCTTGTTTGCCGTAGGCGTGGCCCCCCGCGGCGAGGTGATCCGTTACGACGTCCGCAGCGGGCAATTCCTGCCTTTTCTCTCCGGAATCTCGGCGGAGTTCGTGACGTTTTCCCGAGACGGCCAGTGGATAGCCTACGTGACGTACCCCGATGGAGTCTTGTGGCGAAGCAAGGCTGACGGAAGCGAGCGACTGCAGCTTACCCAATCATCGGCGGATACGATGCCCTATGCGTTCAATCCGCGATGGTCACCGGACGGGAGTGAACTCGTCTATTACGTTGTAGAGCGCGGCCGATTGCCCAGACTCTACCGCGTGTCGGCGGACGGCGGCCAGCGGCAGGAGTTGCTCGAGAATCGCGACGAGGCCAAGACAGACCCCAACTGGTCCCCGGACGGCAAGAAGATCTGCTACGGAGGGGCCTCGAGCGCCGCGTCCGCCCTGCCTCGTCCGCACATCCACATTATCGATCTCGAGACCGCAGCGGTGACCGACGTGCCGGACTCGAACGGATTCTTCTCTCCTCGCTGGTCGCCCGACGGGCGATACATGGCGGCACTGAGCCTCGATTCCTCCCGGCTGGCGCTGTTCGATTTAACCGCTCAAAAGTGGTACGAGCTTGCCAAAGGTGCATTCTTTAGCTTCCCCAATTGGTCGCACGATGGCCGCTATGTGTACTATCTCCAGGGGAGCAAGAGCATGAGTCTGATGCGTCTTCGCATCGCTGACCGGAAGACCGAGCGCGTGGTAGACCTGCAAAACCTTCACATGACGGGATACTATGGCGTGTCACTCTCTCTTTCGCCGAATGATGAGCCCATCATGACGCGCGACATCGGAAGGCAGGAGATATTCGCGCTCGACTGGCAGGCACCCTGAGTGACCGGTGACCTCGGCAACCCCGTAGAATCCTCTGATGAGCCTACGTTTCACTTTAAATTCCCACGTCCAGGTGTAGAATCCTTGTGCTCAAGCGCAAGCACCGGCGCAACCGCGCGCCGGCGAAGATGGGGGAGGAGCAAACATGTGCGAGGTTAGCAGGCGTGCCTTTTTGGCAGGTGGGACGGCGTTTTTGAGTCTGGCGGCGGAGGCCGAACTGTTGGCTGGGCCGGTTCCGGCGGGAATGGCCGAGGCCGCCGGGGCTGACCGGCTAGCCCCTGACGTCTATTTTCACGAGGGGACGGTGGCGGATAACGCTGACGCCGTCTGCAACAACGGCTGGATCATCTTCGAGGATTACGTGCTGGTGATCGATGCGAATTTCCCTGCCGGCGCGAAGCTGATTATCAGCAAGATTCGCGCTATGACGGATAAGCCCATCAGGTTCGCCTTTGATACCCATCACCACGGCGACCACGCGTACGGCAATCAGGTGTTTGTGGAGAACGGCGGGGTGCCGATCGCGCATACGGGCGTCATCGAGGAGATGAAGCGATACGAAACCGGCTATTACGACCACAAGCCAGGGGCGTGGGAAGAAGCCGCTAAGAGCCGCCACGATCTGGCATCTACAAAGCTCAAGCCGCCCTCGGTTCTGTTCTCGAAGGACCTCTTCTTTGACGACGGCAAGCATCGCGTTGAGCTCATGCACCTCGGCGTAGCGCACACCCATGGAGACGCTCTCGCCTGGCTGCCCAAGGAGAAGATTCTGTTCGCCGGTGACGTGTGTGTGAACGGACCTTACAACTACGTGGGTGACGGCGACGTGGGCCAGTGGGTGACAACGCTGGACGCAGCCAAGAAGCTGGGCGCGAACATTGTGTGCACCGGCCATGGCCCGCGCTCCGTGCCATCGGTACTGGACGATCAGCAGGCTTTTTTCAAAGCGCTGCGCGGACAGGTAGGCACGCTGATGGCCCATAAGTCTCCGGAGGAGGCAAAGACTCAGATCGAGCCCATTCGCGCTACGTTGCTGGCCAATTCGCAGATCGCACGGTACATTAGCGCGCGCGGGAATGACGATGGCTTTCCGGCCCAGGTTGGAAAAGTTTACGAGGAGCTCACCGGTAAGAAGCTGGCTGCGCTTGTCCATTTGCCGCAGCTTGCGCGCCGCGCCCACGCGCGATCGCATGGGGTCGTTTAAGAACGCTCTCCCGAGGACGGGTCATGCTACATTCCAATAGCCTCAACTCTGGTTGCCTCTCGGCTCGGCACTATGCCGGCCTTCTTTTGCTCTCTCTTGCGACGCTCCAACTAGAACTGGCGCTTACTCGAGTGCTCTCGGTCTCGCTTTGGTATCACTTCGGGTTTTTGGTGATTTCGACGGCGTTGCTCGGCTTCGGCGCATCTGGGGTGACCCTCGCGCTCTGGACCGGGCTGCGGGAGAGAAGGAGCCTGGATGCGGCAATCGGCACGTGCGCTCTGGCGTTCGCCCTCTCGGTGGTCTTGAGCTTCTGGCTGATGCAGCGCATTCCGTTCGATCCCTTTTCCGTTGCCGTCGATCGCCGGCAGTTTCTGTTCATGCCGATCTACTTTCTGCTGGTGGCGTTGCCGTTCTTTTGCTCCGGCCTCGCGATCTCACTCTTACTGGTGCGCGGCGCTTCCCAGATCAATCGGCTGTATTGCTATGACTTGCTGGGCGCGGGCCTGGGATGCGCCCTGGTGGCTCTCGTTATTCCCCGGTTTGGCGGATCGGGCAGCGTGCTGTTCGCGGCTTTTGTGGGCGCGGCGGCCGCCGTGTGTTTCTCATCCCGGGCGCAGCGAGCCTTGGTGACCCTCAGTGCCCTGAGCGCGGTGCTGTTGCTCGCGGCCAGCTTCCGGGGCGAGCGGACGATTCCCATCCACATCAGCGCGAATAAGCACCCACACGCCATTCGTGCCATCTATTCGGCGTGGAACACCCTGTCGCTCGTAGAGGTGGTGGACTCTCCGCCTCAAGGCAAAGAGCCCGGCAGCCGTACGATGTTCATTGATTCCGGAACAGCAGCGACCGGCATCAGCGATCTGAGGCCGGACGTCAGGACAGTTCTCGCCGAGCATCCCGAGCAGGTGTCGCCGGAATCGAGCATCGCCTACCTTGGGAAGCCGAATCCGAGCATCTTGATCATCGGCTCCGGGGGCGGTTACGAGGTCCTGGAGGGCCTGAAGGCCCACGCGAGTTCGATCACCGCGGTGGAGATCAACTCCACGATCACCGACGTCGTCGCCAACCGCATGAACGGCTATTGGGGCAATCTGTTTCACCAGCCGGAGGTGCGCCTGGTAAACGATGAGGGACGCAGCTTTATCCGGCGATCGAGCGCGAAGTATGACGCTATCATTTCCGTCCACACCATCAGCAACGCTGCTGTTTCCTCGGGCGCTTTGAGCCTGGCGGAGAGCTACATCCTGACTCGCGAGGCCTTCGAGGATTATCTCGATCACCTCAAGCCCGATGGCGCGGTTTTCTTCACGCGGCCCGAATTCCAGATCGCGCGATTGTTTGCCACGGCGCGCGAAGCGTTTTCCAGGCGCGGGTTGGGACCGCTCAACGGGCACGTGATGGCTTATCTTGAAAACGCCGGGTTCCTGACCGTCCCGGGCCATCTTGGGTTTGTGGCAGGATTTCTGCTGCAGAGGTCCGAGATTCGCCCGGAGCAACTGAACGAGATCCGCAAGAGCTTTCAGGCCGCGGCCGCGGCCGACCCGGACGCCGCCGTCAAAATCCTCTATGCGCCCGATGAGCCGCATCCCGGCAGTATCTACGATCAGATTGTGAGCGCTCCGGACCTGGAACAGGTCTACCGGGGCACCGATGCGCAACTGGCTCCCGCGACCGATGACAAACCGTTTTTCAATCAGCATACACGCTGGTCCCGAATCCGCTGGAACACCATCGTGGACCTTTTCTCTCAACAGCAACCCGCGGGCGCGCGACTCTCTCTGGAGGACCGGCCGATCGCAGAAGTTACCCTGCTGATCCTGCTCCTGCAGTCGGCGGCGATTGCGGCACTTTGTATCCTGGCTCCTTTGGCTCTGTTGGAGCGGCAAAGCCTCCGAGTGATCGCGCGCTGGAAATGGCTAGCCTATTTCGCCGCACTGGGCCTGGGATTCATCATGATCGAGATCGCCCTCCTCCAGCGCTTCCTGTTGTTCCTCGGCGAGCCGATTTACACGTATGCGGTGGTGCTGGCGGGTTTATTGATCTTTACCGGTCTCGGCTCCTATGCGGCGGGCAAGTGGGGTGCGGGGCCGGAGCAGACGCTAAGGTGGGTGCTGCCGCTGCTCTTGCTCCTGGTGGCAGCCACAGCGGTCATAACACCCCCCGTATTCCACCTGTTTCTTGGCTCCAGTTTGGCCGCACGGATCGCGATTGCGGTTCTCTTGATTGCGCCGCTGGGATTCGTGCTCGGCATGCCGTTTCCCCTCGGACTGCGGATTGCGATGCAGCAGTCCTCGGCGTTGGGATCATGGGCCTGGGGCGTCAATGGATTCTTCACTGTGAT
Organism: Terriglobia bacterium; assembly: GCA_035578005.1. Lineage (GTDB taxonomy): Bacteria > Acidobacteriota > Terriglobia > UBA7540 > UBA7540 > Gp13-AA77. Next base: position 7,755 of record DATJYK010000023.1, on the reverse strand, counting down.
CGGCACGGTGCTGGCCCTGATGCTGGGGATGATGATCGGCTTTCGGTTGGTTCTCTTTCTGGCCTGTGGGTCTTACCTTGCTGCGTGGGCCGCGATCGCGCGGCTGGCAGCACTGGGGCTGCGTGTCCAAAGCTCCGTCGCGATACCCCAAACTGCGAAGCAGGTGTAGTGCAGGGCCCGTTCTCGGCCCTGCGGCTTTTCGATTCCTGAAACAACGGCAAGGCTACAGACGAGCGCTACGCTGGCTCGCACGGTGTCGTATCCGGGTGAGCAAACATCTGGAAATCCCTGTAAACAAGCGATGAGGGAAGCAACCTGTAAAGATTCGTCACACAAATGACGGCAGCCCTGAGGCTGGCAACGAAATTCACAGCTTAACTTCCTGAATTTGCGGGTGTAGAATAATCCTTCGCATTTTATCAATTGTGCCCACTGTCCCATTTCGAGGTGGGAGAATGACAGTGACGGGTTATGAGAGCGTGTCATGGGAGCCCAGCCCTTCCACTCTCGCAGGGGCACGATCCTTGTTTACAAACAGAGGGTTGGGAGAGCCGTTCGGGCACGAAAATGGGTACCCCCCACCACCCCCCCCGACCCCCTACCCCTCAAAGCCAAGAGATTACGTCGAATCAGCAAGTTACATCATTGTGGGTTCGTGCCGAAGCCAAGAACTTGTTTGCAATCAATAACTTGGTGGCTTTGTGTAAATTTTACACAAAGCCAAGAAGTCCTTTATTATGATTAGAGCAAAACGGCGCAAAAATTACCCAAAACCAACCGAAATTTATTATTGAGTAAACATCGTGGTTCATCGCCATTACAGCCCGAACTGAGTCTGAAACCTAGTCTATGCAGGGCGTCGGAAGTCGTTGCCGAAGCCGCAAGCCTGTCATGCTTCGCTCGGCTCAGAATGACAGGTATTCCGGTCGTGGTCGGAGTTATGACGCTCCATTTAGAGGTCAAAACGGAAGCGGGGCCGCTTTAATCGGCAATTTGCAATCGCCAATCGGCAAATGACTAGATGTTGATTCTGGCTTTTGACACGACGAGTCCCGAGGGCGGCGTGGCGCTATATCGCGATGACGCGAGCCTCGGTGACCTGCGCGCCGACGGAAAAGGGAATTATTCCATAGCTCTGTTTGAGATGACGGACCAACTGCTGGCAAATGCCTGCTTGCGCCTTGAAGAGGTGGAGGTCTTTGCGGCAGCCAGCGGTCCAGGCTCCTTCACCGGCATACGCGTAGGACTGGCTGCGGCTCAGGGTTGGGCTAAAGCCTTCGGCCGTCCGGTGCGTGGAGTTTCCGTGCTGGAAGCGATGGTGGAAGCAGCGCTGCCTCACGCTGACGTGGCACTGCCGCTCGTTGACGCGCGCCGCGGTGAATTTTACGGTGGGGTGTTCAGGCGCGCCGTCCCGACTGAGGCCGGAAGCAGTTTGGAGTTTGTGCTGGCTGGGGACGGCTTCGCGGCGAACGCGGAGCGCATTGCTTCTCTGGCGGCCGAACTGACGGGCAGTGGCAAAGCGGCAATCGACATGATCATCCGCGAGCACGATCAGGCCGCGCTTGAACTCGCGGCAGCCCTTCCGTCATCCGCGAACCGGATTGTAGTGCCCGGTTTCCTCGCACCAGCCATCGCCAGCGTGGCCCTTCGTGCGTCTCGCGAGGGCCGCCTTCAACAACCCCAGGGACTCGACGCCTGGTATATCCGGCGATCTGACGCCGAGATGAATTGGCGGGAATAAGGGGGCCGATCAGAGTTGCACCGTCAATTGGAAACGCCGAGACCCGCGGAGCTGTGTAAAAAATGCAATGGATTCCCACCTCCGCGGGAATGACTGTGTTTGAATGATGTCTCTGAACCCAGCGGTGAGACGATGAACGTCATCTTGATTCGCGACTTCGAGCCCGGCGACGCTGCGGCCATCATCGAGATTCAGCGCGCGGCTGCAGAGTCCTCGCAGTGGCTGCTTGCCGATTACGAGCGCCTGTCTCGCGAAGCGGGTGGCATGGTTCTGGTGGCGCAGTCACCTAAGACCTGCGTCATGATTGGGTTCCTGGCGGCGCGACTGATCGGGGAAGAGGCCGAACTGTATAACCTTGCGGTGGCCGAGACGCATCGGCATCGGGGCGTGGGAAGGGCTCTGGTGCAGGAATTCCACCGGCGCTTGGCGGCCACCGGAGTGCTTCAGGTTAGCTGCGAGGTGCGCGCTTCGAATGCGGCGGCGCTGAACCTCTATCGCGCGTTCGGTTACGTACGGTCGGGTCTGCGCCGCGGCTACTACGCAAGTGACGGCGAAGACGCCCTGCTCCTTCAATGCGACCTGCGTTACGCTGCAGCGTGCAGCCGGTTTGACTTGACTAGCAGCTCGCGCTAGTCTTTGCTCAGCATCGTTCAGACCCTTGAACGTAAGCGAACTTGGGTAGGTCGTCATGAGGCACACACACGCTTGCCTGCTCGCGGTTCTCCTCTCCGCTGCCGGGGCCTTCGCGCAGCCCTCGCAGGCCGTGCAATCGCAGGCCGCGAGCGCTCCTGCGCCTCAGCCTGCCGATCTCACCCACGCCACGCCGGAAGCCCTCCTCAAGGTTTACGGTCAACTTTCCAACCTTCAAGGCAGTGACCAATACGCGGTAACGGAAAACGCGGTGTTGAAGCGTGACGCCGGTACGTTCACGTTCGAGCACGGTCGATTGGCCTTTGCGGCGCCTGTGGCGGGACGCGTGGTAGCCGCGGTATTCACGGGCGAGGGCGTCTTCCGGCTCGACCCGCCCACGGAAATGGATCGCCGCCAAATCGCCCGCTTCACGAAAGAGCCGAAACTCGAAGACGGCTTTCGCGAGGCCGTGTTCTTTTTCAGTGATGACTCGTGGGCGCAACTCGCCAAGTTGGTGAACGTGCGCGGGGGCGGCGACGCTGACGCAACCGGCCACGCGCTGGAAGCGGTTCAAAAACAGTATCGGGAGCGCTTGAATAGCTGGTGGGAGAACGAGCGCAGGGGCGAGTTTCCCATGCGAAACCTGCCGGCACGAATGCTTGCTGACTTCTCCGACAGCACCAGCCGCGGGCTCTTTCTGGCGGACATTAAGAGCGAGCACCATGACCGGCTGTTCTACCAAGTGAGTTGGAACCGCGACGGAGTGCTGCTGCCCGTGTTCTCCAATGACGAAGAAGTGACGCTGATGCATTGGAAGCCGGGCGAATATTCCGAGTGGTGGTCAGGGTTTCACCTCGCCGAGGAATACGCACGCAACCCTCATCCCGAACATCGTACGCTGCTGGCGCACGCCGCCGACGAGCGCATTGACGCCGACGTCACCGGCAATCACATCTCAGCGACGGCCGAGATTCATTACGAAGTGCCCGGCGCTCCGCTGCGGCTGCTTCCGCTGAACCTTGAAGGTGTGCTGAGGATCTCGGGCATTACCGACGAAGCCGGGAAGAAATTGAATTTCATTCAGGAAGATCGCAAGCTGGCGAGCGATCCTTGGGTGATACTTCCGGAGACGGCGGCGTCCGGCCGCAGCTACACGATGAAAGTGGCGTATGAGGAAGACTCGACGCGCGAAAGCCGCATTATTTATCAGGAGGGCTCGGGACTTTACTTCGTGGGAGCGCGCGAGTCCTGGTACCCGAGCTTCGGCGCCTTCGATGATCGTACCCACTTTGTCCTGAACTTTACTTCGCCGAAGAAGCTCATGTTTGTGGCCACCGGACGGCCGACGGGCGCGGAGAAGGACGGTAAGGACGTCATCACGCATTGGGAGTCGGAGTTTCCTTATACCGTGGCGGGCTTCAACTACGGGGATTTTGTGTCGAAAAGCAAATCAGACCCTAGCCTCACCGTCACGGCTTATACCGGCCGGAATCCGCCCGACGTTTTGAACGGCCTGAGTCAGGCCATGGACCTCTACGACCTGCAACACGGGGGCGGCGCAGGCGGAAATGCAGAAGCCCAAACCGGAATTCTCAGGGGCGGCTTTAACACCGCGAGCCAGGCGCAATACGCCGCCAACGTCAGTTACGGGGCGTTCAGTCTTTACCAGCACTTCTTCGGCCCGCTGCCCTTCAAGACGATTTCGATTACCGAGCAGCCCGTCTTCGGGTTCGGGCAAAGCTGGCCCACGCTCATCTACCTGCCTTGGGATTCGCTACTGGACGCGACCACCCGAAACAGCCTGCACCTGCAGAGGACGGGCGAGGCTCGTGAGTTTTATGACGTGGTGGCCGTGCACGAAATGTCGCACCAGTGGTGGGGTCACATGGTGGGATGGAAAACGTATCGCGACCAGTGGATGTCCGAAGGCTTCGCAGACTTCTCGGCGTCGCTGTTCATCCAGGCGACTGACCCCCAGAGATACCGCGCCTTCTGGGACCTGCGGCGGATGCATCTGCTGTCGAAAGACGCCGCGGGACATCGTCCTGTCGACGTGGGCCCGATTGTTTTGAATTACCAGACGAATGCCTATCGCGAGCCTCGCGAGTCTTTCGATCTCATCTACGAAAAGGGCGCGTACGTGCTTGAGATGCTGCGCATGCTGGCGGAAGACGCGAAGTCAAAGGATCCCGACGACATCTTCATCGAAACCATGCGCGACTTCGTCTCGACCTATGCGGGCAAGAATGCGTCCACCGCAGATTTTCAGCGAATCGTCGAGAAGCACTTCGGCCAGCCCATGGACTGGTTCTTTAATGAGTGGGTGTACGGAACCGAGATTCCTCATTATGAGTTCAGCTACAGCCTGAAAGACGCCGGAGGCGGCAAGACTGCGGCTCACATGACGCTCACCCAGTCCGGAGTTTCAGATTCGTTTCTTATGAAACTTCCCGTATACATTTGGGTTCAAGGCACACCGCGACGCTTTGCGTTGGTGTCCCTTAAAGGGTCGAACACGGCGAGCGGAGATGTCACGCTTAATGGGCGCCCCGAGAAGATCACGCTGGATGAGTTTCACACCATTTTGGCGGAGGAGAAACAGTGATTCCGGAGCGTCCTCGGCTGCAGGCAAGGCGGGACGAGTGGGTAGGTGACAAGAGAAAGTGACGGGGTGTAGCGGAAGAGACCTGCAGACCCAGAACTCAGAACGCGTCGCGTGAAAACACGAAACCCCGGCGTTACCATGAGAAGGAAGCACCGGGGTTCGTTTGGCTGATGCCGGACGGCGGACGCTGACCTAAACCGTAAACGAGCTGCCACAGCCGCAGGTGGACTTGACGTTGGGGTTTTCGAACTTGAATCCCGAGCCCTCAAGCGTCTCGACGAAATCGATCTTGGTGCCCTTGAGGTACATCAGCGAGGCCTGATCGACAAAAACCTTGAGGCCCTCGAACTCGAACACCTTATCGATAGGGTTGGTCTGGCTCTCAAAATTCATTTGATAGGAGAAACCCGAACAGCCTCCGCCAACAACAGAAACGCGCAGCCCGAGCGGCGCCGGATCCTGCTGGGCCATGATCTCTCTTACCTTTTCGGTGGCGTAAGGTGTGATTTCTAAATTAGTAGCCATTGCCAACTCCTTTGTGATTGGTGAGCTTCACCGACAAGCGAAACATCGTTCTTACAAGTCAATACTAGCAGGGGCCAAGCGAAGAAATCAAGAGGATTGGCCAAGCCGACTTGCCGGTTCAAAGTCCGCAATCGAAATTCGAAGCTCGAATGCGTCGGATCGAATTGCCGAAAGGCAGCGCGAGACGCGGAAATCCGACACGGAAAATACTGCGCACCAAAGGGAGCCTTCGTGAAGAATTTACACTCACTGCGGCCCTCGTGGTCTTCGGTGCCTTCGAAAATTCAACAACTTGAAGAGAGGGCCACTTTGGCGTGCTGCTTGCACAAAGACCGGTGCGTCTACAAAGCGCCCTCGGCGCCTATGTAGGCGTCGCGGTCCCCCCTCCGCGAAGGAACCGGGGAAGCAACTCGAAGCCGGCAGCTAGGATACAAGCTGGGGCTGGCTCCGGGGGCTCCCCGGATTCCTCCTTTCCAAGCAGTCGAAAATCAAAAGTCAAAAGCTGAAAGTCAGGCGTTCGGCGCTTGCTACCCGCATTTCTCACCGGGATTCGAAAACGGCGGGGCTGAAGAGTCTGTCCCTTGGGGCCCTTGGCCCGCGAAAGGTCATGAAAATCGCCGTCCTTGTCGGGCGGGTTCGTAGGGCCGGGGCAAGCCCGGGCCCTACGAGGCGACGACGGCCGCATTTTCGACCCTGTGTGAGAACCAAGCGCTGTAGCGGCGGTCTATGACCGCCGGCCCTGTTCTTTCAACGACTTCGGCGCTCATAGAGCGCCGCTACAGCGCGCATACGGGAGTTTTCACACAGATTCTGAAGCCCCGCCCTTTTCGAATCCCGGTGAGAAATGCAGGCTAAGACGGCGGCAGAACCGTCGCACTCCTCAAACCAGCTACGTTGCGCGCCGATGATACAATACGGCGGTGGACTCGCCTGCCCGCAGTCAGAAGCCGCGCGTTACACTCATTGCCGGAGACGGGATTGGTCCCGAGGTCACTGCGGCCACTGTCCGCCTGCTCGAAGCCGCCGGAGCGGAGATCGATTGGATTGAGAAAAAGGCGCAGCCGATCGCCGGGCGTCGCCAGGAAGACATCGATGCTGATCCGGTGGTGGCCTCGCTCAGGGAGACTCGCGTTGGCCTCAAGGGCCCGCTCACCACGCCCGTAGCCGGCGGCCACCAGAGCATCAACGTTGCCCTGCGCAAGGCGCTCGACCTTTACGCCAACTTCCGGCCCGTGAAGCGGCTGCCCGGGATTCGCACCCCTTTCGAAGGCGTCGACCTTGTGGTGGTGCGCGAAAACACGGAGTCCCTTTACGCCGGCCTCGAGCACACGGTGGTGCCCGGAGTGGTGGAGAGCCTGAAGATCATCACGGAATACGCCTCCACGCGCATCGCGCGGTTTGCTTTCGAATACGCGCGCAGGCTCGGGCGCAAGCAAGTGGCCGCCATCCACAAGGCCAACATCATGAAACTGTCTGACGGCCTCTTTCTTGACTGCGTGCGCAAGGTTGCCAGGGATTTCTCTGACATTCACTACCGCGAGGTGATTGTGGACAACTGCTGCATGCAACTGGTGATGAGACCGCAGCAGTTTGACGTGCTACTGCTTGAGAATCTTTATGGCGACATTGTCTCCGATTTAGCCGCGGGGTTGGTGGGCGGCCTCGGCCTTGTTCCAGGCGCCAATCTCGGTGAGAATTGCGCCGTCTTCGAGGCGGTTCACGGCAGCGCGCCTGACATCGCAGGGCAGAACATCGCCAACCCGACGGCCTTGATGCTCTCGTCGATTCTGATGCTGCGCCACCTCGGCCAGGATGAAGCGGCCAATCGCGTCGAGCAGACCATCCATCGCGCTTACGGCGAGGGCCACCATCTCACCCGCGACGTCGGTGGGAGCGCCTCGACGGACGAATTCACCAGCGCGCTCATCGGGGCGCTCCAATAGCTCCTGCTGATGCCGCGCTAACCAAATGGTGCGCAAGGTCCTTCATCTAATCTTTCAACCACCTGAACCGGGTGTGGCTCAACTCTTCACAAGCAACTCAAGCCGGTAGTGTCTCAGTTTGAAGTGGCATGGCCATCTTGGCCATGAAATAACACGGGCAGGATGCCCGTGCCTGGAGTTTGTACATTTTGAGGCCCGAAGGGCCGCACTAACAAAGCCCTGGGCAACGCCCAGGGAAAACCCAGGGAGTATGAAACATCGTAGCCCTGAAAGGGCGAACTAGAGCGGGTCATCCGAATGGGCCAATCACT
>DATJYK010000022.1:0-2270 GCA_035578005.1 Terriglobia bacterium | reverse complement strand
GGTAGAGTCGAGATGTGGCGCGGTGGCGGTAGGCTGGGCATATCTGTTTCCGCCCCTTTCGTCTGGCGGTGCCTCACTGGCACAGCCATGGCTCCGTTTCCACATCCCGCTCATCGAACCGGACGTGCAGATTTCCCGCATCCGGCTCTCGGACAAGGCCTCACGCCTTCGCCCACGGCTCACTGCGTCCCCGCGCGGTCAGGCGCACCAGGCCAAAGTGGCCATACAGGTGCGAGAGCGGGTAGGCCCCGCCCCTCCGGTTCCTGACCTTGTGCTTGTAACGCAGCCACCGGCGCAACCGCACCGCGGTGTAGTTGTCGAGAGCGCGATACGCCCGAGAGACCGAGCCAATATCAAAGTAGTTGGCCCAGCCGCGTAGCGCGCGGTTCAACTTGTCCACCAGCTGTGTGGTGTCCTGCCATGCCCCGCGACGGACGGTCAGCTCATGGATCGTTTCGACCATGTGCCGAAGGCTCTTCTTCGATGGCCATAGGGCCAGGCGAGCCTGGCCGGTCCTCGGCGAATACCTCCGTCCGAAGGTGAACCCCAGGAAGTCGAACTCGCCGTCCGGCACCCGGCAGATCCGTGTCTTGTCCTCGTTCACCGTCAGCTTCAGCTTGCCCATGATCTCGCGCAGGTAGTGCAGCGCCGCCTCGGCGTTGCCCTTCCGGCACAGGACCACGAGGTCGTCGGCATAGATCACGAGCCGACTGCCCAGGCGTTGCTCCAGACCGAGCTTCTTCCACCCCAGCACAAACCGGCGCATGTAGATATTCGCCAGCAGCGGTGAGATGGGTGAACCCTGCGGAATGCCGCGGCTGGTGTCGCGGGCCTCGGTGGTGCGCCGTTTGCGGCCCTTGTCGTCGGTTTCTTCGACCGGGCATTCCAGCCACATCTTGATCAGACGCAGCACACGCCGATCAACGATCCGGCGTGCCACCGATCTCACCAGTTCGGCGTGAGGAATGCTGCCGAAGAAGTCCGCGAGGTCGGCGTCGACGACGTCCCGGTGTCCGCGGAACAGCAGTTCTTCCACCTCCTCTGCCGCCTGCTGGGCGTTGCGCCCAGGCCGGTAGGCATATTGTTCAGGTGGAAGATCGGCTTCGAAGATCGGCTCCAGCACCAGCGTCGCCGCTGTCATGCAGACCCGATCGCGCAAGGTCGAGATGCCCAGCGGCCGCAGTTTGCCGTTGGCCTTCGGGATATACACGCGTCTGATAGGGGCCGGTTGGTAAGTCTCCTCTCTGAGAGCAAGCGCCAGTTCGCCCAGCCAGCGCTCCAGCCCGTGCGCCTCAACCCCGGCGAAGTCCTGACCGTCCACTCCCGCTGCCCCCTTGTTGGAGCGGCAGAGGGCGTAGGCGTGGGCCAGAATGTCGGCGCGGCTGATCTTGTCGTACAGGGCATAAAAGCGGTAGCCGGGTTCTGCCTTAGCTTTCGCGTGCAACGCCGTCTGCAGCTTCTGGACGCTGTTCGGAGTTGATAGGTTGCCCAATCTCCTGGTCCCTCACCACGTCTGGCATCCGCCTTGAACTGAGGTCCCTTCCCTCCACCAGCATTACCCGGCTTCTGCGGTACTACGAACCTCTCCGCCACCCCGCCGCGCCCAGCCTGTCCCTCGCGGGCCTCTGGTTGATCATCCCTGATCACGCACCGGGGCTTCCCGTGTTGCGCGCGCTTTCCTTGTGGACATGCCGCCGCCACTACCCCGGTGCAGCGGCTGGGGTTACGCTTCGCTCATTCTCCCCAACCGTATCAGCCTTCCCCGGAAGGGGTCGCCAGGTCGGCCTGCACATCGTCCTTTTCGAGGCTTGCTCAGCGTTCACTCACGTTGCGGCCTGCCCACTCGCGCTGTCACCAGTTCGTGACACGCTAATCGAAGGCTTCAGCCATTTCGTTACCTCCATGACTGCTCCGATTGCTTCCGGCGGGAGCGAGTTCACCGGGTGGGTCTTGCACCCACTGGAAAGCGCCGCCTTGTCACGGCGCACCCCCCATGCAGACCTTGACGGGTTGATCTTTCGTAGTCGCGTGGCCCTCGGTAACGCGCATTAGATCATCGTCGCTCAACCATAATTAACGTTAATCCTTCATTCAGGCGTGCCGGTGATGATCCCCCAAAACTGGGATCTGGAACCGGGAGACGATCATGCTGCGTCGGCAATTTATCGGTGGAAGCGCAGCATTTGCGGCGACTGCCGCGCCGTCCCTTTCGCTTGCCGAGGACGCCCGCGTTATCAAGCTCGGCTACATTCTCGCGCCAAATTCACAGC
>DATJYK010000021.1:0-7472 GCA_035578005.1 Terriglobia bacterium | reverse complement strand
ATCCGAATGAGGTAATCATCAAGACACGCTGACGCGTGCTATCCAAGGAGATGGAAATGGCTACAACGAAGCTGATCAATACCCCTGTTGCCGGATCGGATGATCTGAGCGCTTATGGCGCCGCAAGATCAACCATCCAGGGCGCACCACTTACACCCGATGAACTGCGCAAGACAGACGCCTACTTCCGGGCCAGCCTCTATTTGAGCCTCGGGATGATCTATCTGCGAAGCAATCCGCTGCTGCACAAGCCGCTCAGCGCGGAGGACACAAAGATCCGGCTTCTGGGCCACTGGGGTTCGGACCCCGGCATGAGCTTCATCTATATACATCTCAACCGGCTCATCAAGAAGTACGACTTGAACATGATCTTTGTGGCGGGTCCCGGACACGGAGCGCCAGCGGTTCTCTCGAATGCTTACCTTGAAGGTACCTACTCTGAAGTTTACCCTGAGAACAGCGAGGATGAGGAGGGGCTCTGCCACTTCTTCCGTCAGTTCTCATTTCCGGGTGGAATCGGCAGCCACTGCACTCCCGAAACGCCGGGCTCCGTACACGAAGGTGGCGAGCTGGGCTACAGCGTTTCTCATGCCTTCGGGACTGTGCTGGATCACCCGGACCTGATCAGCGTCGTAATGGTCGGGGATGGCGAGGCCGAAACAGGCCCACTGGCAACCGCGTGGCACTCGAACAAGTTCCTCAACCCGGTTCGCGACGGCGCGGTTCTCCCGATTCTTCACCTCAACGGCTACAAAATCAACAACCCGACCATTCTGGCCCGGATCAGCCACGAGGAACTCGAGGATCTCTTCAAGGGCTACGGCTATCGGCCCTATTTCCTGGAGGGCTCGGACCGCGACAGCATGCACCAGGCAGCAGCGGCTACCCTCGAACATTGCATAGAGGAGATCCGGTCCATTCAAGAGGAAGCGCGCCGTACCGGGCAAGCGAAGCGTCCGCGCTGGCCGATGATCATCCTACGCACCCCCAAAGGCTGGACCGCCCCGGCGGAGATCGATCACCACAAGATTGAGGGATCGTGGCGGGCACACCAGGTGCCAATCGCTGATGTGGCGCAGAACCCGGCGCATCTTCAGGTTTTGGACCAATGGCTTCGCAGCTACAAGCCCGAGGAACTATTCGACGAAGCCGGCCGGGTTATTTTAGAACTTAAGGAGCTAGCGCCAAAAGGCAACCGGCGCATGAGCGCAAATCCGATTGCCAATGGCGGGCTCGTGCGCAGATCTCTTCGCTTACCCGATTTCCGCAGCTACCGAGTGGAAGTCACGAAACCGGGTGCCGTAGAGGTGGAAAACACGCCACCACTGGCCCGGTTCCTTCGCGATACGCTCCGCGAGAATCCCAACAACTTTCGACTGTTTGGACCTGACGAAACGGCTTCGAACAAGTTGAGCGCCGTCTACGAAGCCACAAAGAAGGTCTGGATGGCGGAGTATTTCCCCGAGGATAAAGATGGGGCCGAGATCTCCACCGACGGACGCGTAATGGAAATGTTGAGCGAACACACGCTCGAAGGATGGCTAGAAGGCTATCTGCTCACCGGGCGGCACGGCATGCTATCGACTTATGAGGCTTTCGTCCATGTGATCGACTCCATGTTCAATCAACATGCGAAATGGCTTGAAATCAGCAAGAAGCTGTCCTGGAGAGCGCCGATTTCGTCTCTGAACCTGCTGATCACTTCCTTGGTCTGGCGCCAGGACCACAACGGATTTACGCACCAGGATCCCGGTTTTCTCGACCTGGTTGTAAACAAAAGTCCGGAAGTTACAAGAATCTATCTGCCGCCCGACGCGAATTGCCTGCTCTCCGTCGCCGATCATTGTCTGCGTAGCACGAACTATGTGAACGTGATCGTCTCTGACAAACAACTGCATCTGCAATATCTCGACATAGATGCTGCCATCGCACACTGCACGAAAGGGCTCGGTATTTGGGAGTGGGCAAGCACGGATAAGGGGTCGGAGCCGGATGTCGTTCTCGTGGGTTGTGGGGACATACCAACGCAGGAAGCGTTGGCCGCTAACGCCCTCCTGCGCGAGCAGTTTCCCGATCTGAAGATCAGGTTCGTCAATGTAGTGGATCTATTTCGTCTGGAGCCGGATTCCGAACATCCACACGGCATGTCTAATCGTGATTTCGATTCACTGTTCACGGTGGACAAGCCCATCATCTTTAATTTCCATGCTTACCCGTGGCTGATTCATCGGTTGGCATATAGACGCACGAATCATGCCAATTTACACGTCCGCGGCTACAAGGAGAAGGGCAACATTAACACCCCTCTCGAACTTGCTATTCAAAATCAGGCGGACCGGTTCAGCCTTGCCATCGACGTGATCGATCGAGTTCCTCGCCTCAGGGTAGCCGGCGCCCATGCCAAAGAGTATTTCAGAAACCAGCAGATCGAATGCCGCAGTTATGCGTACAGAAACGGCGTCGATAAACCCGAAATCCTGCATTGGAAGTGGCCGTATTAGTGTGGCGTTCGGCTTGTAGGGGCGGGCACTTGTGCCTGCCCGCTTTACGGCCGATTTCGCCACGCTTGCGTCGAAGGGCCGGCACGAAGCCTGCCCCTGCAAGGGACAGGACACAGTCTCCGCCTGAAGAAATGAAAGGACTCAACCATGAGCACGAAGGCAGCGAAACGGCAGGCATTACCGGATGCCGCGACACTCATTAACACTCAATACGGATGCGGTCCGGTACATTTTGCCGGAACGAGCGAAGCCCTGTATGAACGGCACCTGCTGTTTGACAGTGGAGTCGATCTGGAGGCGGCGACGGCGCGTGACCGGTTCGAGGCGCTGGCCCGGTCAGTGCGCGACATTCTGTCTCAGCGATGGCTCTTAACGGAGAAGACCTACGAACAACAGAATCCTAAGCGGCTGTACTACCTCTCGATGGAGTACCTTATCGGCCGCGCACTTCTAAACAATGTTACGAATCTTCTGCTCTCTCCACTCGCGAAGCAGGTCATAGAAGACAAGAAACTCAACCTCGTCGAGATAGTGGAGCAGGAGCCCGATGCGGGCCTGGGCAACGGCGGGCTTGGACGTTTGGCAGCATGCTTCGTGGAATCCGCCGCGACCATGCAGCTTCCGGCGATGGGTTACGGGCTGCTATACGAGTACGGTATCTTCCGCCAATCCATACGGAACGGATGGCAACAGGAAACGCCGGACAACTGGCTCCGCTCTCCTGACCCCTGGCAGTTCGCTCGCCCCAACGAGAAGGTGGAAATCAGACTGAATTGCTCGTTCGAGCTCAGCGGAGGCAGTCTGCGCCCGGTCCCGGGGCGTCCATCGACTTTCTTCGGTATCCCATTTGACCGCCCTGTAATCGGCTATGGCGGTTCCACGATCAACACACTCCGTCTCTGGGCCGCGACCGCGCCGCACAACTTCAACTTTGAAGAGTTCTCGCACGGCGATTTCATCGAGGCGTTTACTCAGACCCTTTCGACCGAAACCCTGACACGCGTCCTTTATCCCGATGATTCAACGTACATGGGGCAGGGGCTACGGTTTGTGCAGGAGTACTTTCTGGTTGCCTGCTCGCTGGCAGATGCCGTGCGCCGCTTCGAACGCGGCAACTCGGACTGGCAGTTGTTTCCAGAGAAGGTCGCCATTCAGATGAACGATACGCACCCGTCACTGGCGGTGCCGGAGCTGATGCGAATCCTGGTTGACCAGGTGCGCCTCGGTTGGGGCGAAGCCTGGCAGATCACACAGAACACGCTGGCATATACGAACCACACCTTGCTGCCCGAAGCGCTCGAAAAATGGCCGGTAGCGTTGTTTGAAGACATACTGCCCAGGCAGCTTGAGATTATCTATGAAATCAATCGACGTTTCCTGGGCGATGTTCGCGGGCGGTTTCCGGGCGATCAAGGCCGTATTCAGCGCCTGAGCCTTATTGAAGAAGGGGCTGGCAAGAAGGTTCGAATGGCCAGTCTGGCGGTCGTAGGTTCCCACAGTACTAATGGTGTGGCTGCGATTCACTCCGACCTGTTGCGCAAAACAACTTTGAAAGACTTAGCGGAGGTCTTTCCTGAGCGTTTCAACAACAAGACCAACGGGGTCACGCCCCGGCGCTGGCTGCTGCTATGCAATCCGGCGTTGGTCGGCACGATCACCGAGGCCCTCGGCAATGGGTGGGTGACCGACCTTAACGAACTGAGCGGGCTTAAACCGTTGGCCGAGGATGAAGGCTTTCGCGAGAGCTTCAGGAGGGCCAAGCGCAAAGCCAAACTGGACTTCGCCACCTGGCTAAAAGCAACCTCCGGTCAGACGGTGGACCCGGAGACCATTTTTGACTGCCAGATCAAGCGGATTCACGAGTACAAGCGGCAACTGCTCAATGCGCTGCGCATCACAGTGCTTTACAACCGGCTGCGGAAGAATCCGGAACTGGAGATGACGCCACGGACATTCTTTTTCGCCGGCAAGGCTGCCCCTGCATACCGGCTGGCCAAACTCATTATCAAATTCATTAACAATCTGGCTGGCGTCATCGACGCCGACCCCGCAGTACGCGGGCGGCTGAAAGTGGTATTTCTGCCGGAATACTGCGTCTCGCTGGCTGAGCACCTGATCCCCGCCAGTGACGTCTCCAACCAGATTTCGACGGCAGGCTACGAAGCCAGCGGCACCAGCAACATGAAGTTCATGATGAACGGCGCGTTGACCATCGGCACACGCGACGGCGCGACCATCGAGATGGCCGAAGAGGCCGGCGAAGAGAATTTCTTCCTCTTCGGCCTGACGGCGGAGCAGGTGGCCGGCAGTCGCGGGTGGTATAACCCGCTTTGGCATTACGAACACGAGCCCGAGACCCGCGCGGCCTTGGACTTGATCTTCTCTGACTACTTCAGCCGCTATGAACCGGGCATCTTCGCCCCATTGCGAGACATGTTGCTAACCCACGGCGATTACTACATGCACCTTGCGGACCTGAAGTCGTACCTCGAGGCAGACGATCGGCTGTGCGCGTTGTATGCCGACGCCAACGAGTGGGCGCGCAAGGCCATCTTGAATGTGGCGGGCTCAGGGAAGTTCTCGAGCGACCGCACCATCGCCGAATACGCGACCGAAATCTGGAACGTACGACCGTGTCCGGTGCCAGAGAAGGCGTGACAGGTCCAATTGGAAGCGGAACGATGCGCTTTTCACAAAGAAAGTACTCGTCCCGCGAAGTCCTCCAACCAAGACCGACCCGGCCAGTTCGCTCCGGTGGAACGGACGGCCGGCACAACGGAAAGGGATGACGATGAGATTCACGAAGTGGCTTGCATTTCTAGCGGCTTTCTTGTTTATGGCCGTTTGCGTCCATGGGCAGGATGTTCACCACAACTATGACCCTGGCACCAACTTTGCAGCGGACACTGTGACGCTCAAGAACGGTCAGGTGATCAAGGGCACTTACCTGGGCGGTTCGCCGCGCGGGGTAAAGATCGAGGCCGACAATCAGATCCAGACGCTGGACGTCGCGGAGATCGTGCGTATTGAATTTGACGCCGCTCGGGAGCGGCATGAGCTTGAAACATCGCCGGCCGCGGGCGCGGTCGAGCTCCCGGCCGGCACCAACCTGGTCATTCGCATGATCGACGGGGTGGACTCGGAACGGAACTCCGTCGGACAGACATTCGCCGCTAGCCTGGACGAACCGATCGTCATCAACGGCGAGACCGCGATTCCACGCGGGGCCGACGTCGTGGTGAAGCTGGTGGATTCCACGGAATCCGGGAAACTCACTGGACGTTCGACTCTCACCGTGGATCTGATGTCCCTGAAAGTGAATGGCCGCATGGTGGACGTCAACACGGAAACGGTCACCGAGCAAAGCTCCTCGCGCGGAGCGCGCACTGCCAAGGTGGCTGGAGGTACCGCGGCGTTGGGCACGATTATCGGGGCCATCGCCGGCGGCGGCAAAGGGGCTGCCATCGGCTTGGGATCCGGCGCCGCGGTAGGCGCCGGAGCGGAAATCCTGACCAAGGGCGAACGCGTGAAGATTCCATCCGAAGCGCGGCTGACTTTCGTTCTCGAGAATGCCATCCGGATCTGAGCGGGGCCATTCGCCATTTGTCTCAGGATTGGAGGCTACGTCATGGTGCATGTCGGCTTTGCGATCAGTAAGGTGAATTCAGCGAAAGGACGAGCATGAGCCGCAACCTGGCCAGTTCACTCCGGTGGAACGGGCGGCCGGCACAACGGAAAGGAAAATTACGATGAGATTCACGAAGTGGCTTACATTTCTACCGGCTTTTTTGTTTATGGCCGTTTGCGTCCATGGGCAGGACGTTCACTACAACTATGACCGAGGCACCAACTTTGCAGCGTACAAAACCTACCAATGGGTCGAGCTCCCGGGCGGCGTGCCGGATCAGTTGATCGACCAGGCGATTAAGCGGTCAGTCGATGAACAGCTCGCGCAGAAAGGTCTAACGAAGGTCGAGAAAGGCGCGGACCTTTACGTCGGCTACCAAGCTGTGATCGACCTGGAAAAGAGCGTCAACCTGTGGGGCACGGACGGCGGCTTCGGCCCGTGGGGCGGGTGGGGCGACCGTACAGTGCAGGGCCAGACTTCTACCATTCCCGTCGGGATACTGCTGGTGAACCTGTATGACCCGGGAAGAAAGCAACTGATCTGGCGCGGAGACGCCAGCAAGACCATCGATCTCAAGAAAGACCCGGATAAGAATTACAGGAACCTGCAAAAGGCTATGGCCAAGCTTTTTAAGAATTATCCCCCTCAGCCCCGGTAGGTAGGGGCGCGCGTGGGAACGAAATGAACAAAAAAATGGCTCCTCAGGAGGAACTCGACGGACTTGGTTAATGCCGAATGAAGCGATGTATGAGCCTTGGTAGAGGTAGCCTGTCCGCGATTAATCCGCAGTGCCGAACGAATTTGAGGGGAAGCGCCAGGCAAGCGGACTTGGATGTACGGGAATGAGTCTTTTATGAATTCTATTGTCCAGTTTCTTGTGCAGCATGGCTACGCGGTCCTTTTCGCTGCGGTATTCGCAAACCAAGTGGGATTGCCCGTGCCGTCCGTTCTGTTTCTCCTCGCGGCCGGGGCACTCGCAGGCTCCGGAAGGTTGAGCCTGACTGTCGCGCTCTGCCTCGCCGTCCCGGCCAGTATGCTGGCTGACTGGATGTGGTACGAGGCCGGTCGACGTTGGGGCGACACGATCTTGCACTTCATTCACGGCCTCGCGATAGACCCGGATGCGGCCGAGCGCCGGTCGAAAAAGAACTTTGCAAAGTATGGGCCTGCGGTTCTGCTGGTCGCCAAGTTCGTGCCTGGCCTGGACGCCGCTGCACCTCCTTTAGCCGCGATATCCGGCATAAGTCTGCTGCGTTTCCTGGCCTTTGACACGGCTGGAGTCAGCCTCTGGTCATGCGCCTATACCGGACTCGGCTACGCCTTCACCCGAGACCTGGACCGTG
>DATJYK010000020.1:0-21187 GCA_035578005.1 Terriglobia bacterium | reverse complement strand
GACGCTTGCGCTGAGCTTCCGGTCGGCCCGCGAAGAAGCATTCACCGCGGAGGACACTGACAGCACGGAGAAAATCTCTGTGAGCCTCCGTGACCTCCGTGGTGAAGCTTCTTTCGTCCGCAGTCCGCCTCCTGAAATTGTGATCGCAGTCGGCGACCGCCTCTTGATCAAAAGCTTTCCTTCAGTGATATTTCGTTCAGGATGTTGTCCAACTGATTGCCCGCCTCCTCGCGCTGTTTTTGCAACGCCGCAGTCTCGCCGTGAAGCGTGGCCAGGCGGTCTTCCTGCGAATTGAGCTGGTGTGTGTACCGCTCGACCAGCGCCCGTTCTTCGGGGCTGCCCTTTAGGGCTTTCATATTCTCGCGCAGGCGCTGCTGGTCGTTTTCGATGGAGTTCACCTCCGTCTGCCGCGCGCCAATCTGCGCTTCCAACCCGGCGATCACCGCCTTCTGATCGAGCACGCGGCGGAAAGCCGTGCTCATGGCCGGGGTCATGCGGTCCTGCTTGGTGAGCAGTTCCACAAAGCTCGCGTCCAGGTTGGTGAGAGCCGTCTCGGAGCTTTCGGGATGAACCTCCTCTACAACCAGCTTCGCGCCGGAGTGCGGCCCCACGTTAACCTTGAAGCGATGGAAAGAGGCGGATGACTCGTCCGGCTTTATCTGGCTTGCCAGCGTCCATCCGTCGCGAGCGGGATGCTCGATCACCACGTCGCGGAGCGTCACGTCCGAGTTTGAAATTCGATAAGTCTTGGTCTCCCGCAGTTCGTGCGTGGTTCTCATTACGCCTTTGTTGATCACCACCAGGCTCACCGGTTTTTGCGAAGCGTCTGCCTCGACTCGCACCTGTACGGCGGGGTCGGCGGCGTAGGAAACCAGGCGCTTTTCGCCGGCGTGTAGGGTATCCAGCAGGCCCTGGCCGGCGAAGGCGCCACCTTCAAGAATGTTGAAGCTGCCGGAGTCGAGCGTCTCACCGCTGGTGTTGTTAACCCACAGTGCGCGCAAGGCCTCGGCGGAGCCCTCGTTCCAAAGCGTCACCTTCTCCGCCTCCACGTGGCCCTGCAGAATGGGCACAAGCGCGGACTGATTCTTGGCGATGGTCACAGATTGCTTGATGTCGTACTCGAACAGGTCCCACGCCTCGCGGCCTCCCACCGAGGACTCTACTTGGGATTGCTGGCCTTCGATGGCTCCCGGGACAGCGTTTTCGATTCCAACCGTTTCCGCCACGCCGCCGACGCTCATGGCAATATCGCTTTCGGTGCCACTTCCGGCGCTCACCGCTAGTCCCATCGCTTGGCTCTGGAATCCGGGTGCAGACGCGGTGAGTGTCGCGGGTCCGGGCGGTGCGTTCGCTATCTGGTAACGGCCCGACGAGTCCGACCGGGCTGAGAAGGCCGCGCCGCTCGAACTGCCGAGGAGTGTCACCAACACGTTGGGGATCGCGGCGCCAGACGCATCTCTTACCACGCCGGTAACGCCTCCCATCCCAGGCCTGAACAGCTTAGCGAAGGCCTGCATATTTCGTCCGACGTCGTACACGCCTCCGCCGACACCGCTGCCGATGCCGCCCGGCGCGGGGGCGCGCCCAATGCCGCCGATCACGCCACTCATTGAGCCCCCCGGCACGCCGCCCGGCACTCCACCAATGATGCCCTCCGGCATCATAGCCGCCTCGTGAGTCTGCGGCGTGAGTGTCGCCGATTGCGGCAAGCCGACGACGGGCCTCTGCAAATAGTACGGCTGCGAGATCGGCTGGATGAAAGACTGCGGCGATCCCGCCACCAGCGATAGCCGGACGTCTCTCCAGTCCTCGCCCAGCGTGTTATCCACAATGGCCCATCCCTGGATAATGGGCTTGTCGGAGGCGTTCTGCGGCAACAGAATCCGGTACGTGCTCTTCCACACCGGAACCTCGCTGATATAGCTCACAAACACGCTGCGCTCGCCTTCGCCGGTGTCGGAGATCGTCATGCGTCGCACGTCCTGCGCCTTAGAAGAGGCGATCAGACTCAGATAACGCGACAGCTCGTCGCTCACGTCGCGGTCGGCGATACGCACTGACGTCGAGGGCTCCAGTGGGATCGTCCGCAGGTCGCCGGAGTCGCTGATGAGCGCTACTTGCGTGACCTCCGTCAGGGCATCGCCCTTGGGACTCAGCGTCCGTCGGGTTTCGGTGCTGAAGACACGGCCGGCAGTCACAAGACTCCCGTCACGAACCTCCACCCGCGTCCCTCGCAGCGCCTCCAGCAGATCAGCGCGCGACGACTGCTCTCCCAAAGAGAGGTGCAGCGCCCGAAGCCGCTCAGCGAGCGGCGCCAGCGAGTTGAAACGCACGTTGGCAATGCGGCCTTGGCCAAGATCGACGACGGTGAGTGAATTCAGCACGTCGTTGAGCTGCGCGGTAGTGAAGTCAATGTTGAGTTCCTGCGTCCCACGAACCTGGGTGGAGTGCTCGAAATAGCCGACCCCGTTCTTGTAGAGCACGACGCGCGTCACCGGCAGACGGGCCTGTGAAGCGGCCTCGCCGGTGAGCCTCGGCGCCACGCTCTGGGCATGCGCGGTGAGTGCGCAGAGCAGAGCAAAAACAAAACTGCAGCGTGCCAGAAGACTTATCATATTCGCTCCTTGAGCTGCTCGCGTTCGGCTTCTTTTCGCTCATCCCTAAGTTTTGACACCGCGTGTTGCGAAAACGGGAATCCATGGGTTTTCACACACGTCCTGAAGCCCGCCCGAAGGCCCGCAGCATAGGTAGTTCGACTGCTGTGAGCGGCGGCGCGTTGGCTCACCAGGATTCGAAAAGGGCGGGGCTTCAGCCCCGCCGAATCCCGTGAAACCGCGCCTTTTGTGTTCAAATATCCGACGAACGTTGTAACGCCGGGGCTGAAGAGTTTGTGTGAAAACTCGGCTGGCGCGCGCCGAGCCGTGGACCCCCGCCTGCGCGGGGGTGACGCCATTGGATTTACGGGTCTACCAAAACGCGTCATTCCCGCGAAGGCGGGAATCCACGAGCTTTCACACAGGGTCGAAAAACCCGTCGCTGAAGACAAATGAGTTAGATCCCAGGTGCGGTTTTTCATGAGCTTTCGCGGGCCGCAGGCCCTAAGGGGCAGGCTCCGAAGCCCCGCCCTTTTCGAATTCTGGCGAGAAATGCAGGCTAGGCTACATTATGATGGCTGAGTGGCCAAGGCTACTTTACTTGACAGCGCTCTGCCAGTGTGGTAGCTTTTAGGCACGACGCTGAGCAAGCTCCCGGCCAGTCGGAATCAGGCACAAACGCACCCGGCGAACTGGCTACGGCTCCTCCCTTCGCTTCAGGGAGGCTGAGCGAAGTCGAAGCCTCGGAATGACAGATTGGACGAAGCTTTTCGCCGCCTCTAGACGTCTGATCGGAGCAGAGATATCGCAAGTTTTTGAAGTCGGAGCTCGCAAGCGCCCCTGAGTGCCCTGGTGCGCTAGAAGTCGGACGGAGGAAAACCAGGCTCCTGACAAACCACCCCCCTGGGGGCTACGGATGCGCGCTAACGAACCCAAACTTGTATCCTGTTGTTAAGGCGCATGTTAACGGCGCTCAGGGGGCTCATTTGCCAAACGAGTCAAAAAAACGAACCCATAACCTTAAGTCTAAGATTCAAGGATGGATAAGAGCTAAAAAGGGGCGAAATTGGCGTTCGAAAACGAACCCAAACGAACCTGACTTTTGGGGGAAAAAACGTGGAAAATCAGGAAACGAACCCAACGAACCCACGAAACGAACCCGAGCTTAGCCGGGGTTGGGCGTGGGCTCGTTGGTTTGATTCGTCTGTCACTTTTGGCTTCGACGGAGTCGGCCTGTGAATTGGGATCCAGCTCCGCGGCTCGGGTAGGCTTTTGGTACCAAGACCAACGGGTCATCTTCTGGTTTCACTGCCAGACGATAGCTAGCATTTGAAGCGCTAGCAAGGGTCCGGGCACAAAGCTAACGTCCACTGGCGGGTTAGGTTCGGCTACCATCCGGCGGGTACCCCCCGGGGGGGTTATGCCGTATTTACAAAAACGAACCCGAGAAGTTGTTTAGAATCAGCAAAAACGCTAAAAAACGAACCCTAAACGAACCTAAACGAACCTAAAACGAACCCAAGATCGATTTGCTATGATTAGCACAAGTCCTTTAAAATCAGCGAAAGGCTATGCGCGACAAAAGCGCCGAACCCGAGCCTCGCTGGATTGCGGCCGTACGGGTTGAGGGAGGCAGATTCTAGCTAAGCTGCTTCGGGTGCGTGAGTTACAAGCTAGCTGGTCAACCGGCCCAGGATTTGAGAAGAAGACGGCCCGAGTCACGCAAGGGAAGGCTTCGTTTGGTAGCTGTCTTTATCCAACGAAGGGGCAGAGAAGACACTGGCTCAGGCGTCGCGATCCGTCCGGTTTACAAGCTGGACGCTTGTGTAACGCGTTATGCCTATTTGCGGCATTACCAGCGTTGTGCCTTGACGGATTCAGGAACCGCCGGGCATTCTGATAAACAGGCTAGTAAGAACTCTGGCATAACTTGACAGACGATAATCGGCTCAGCGAAATTGCCGCCATTTGGGAAATGCCTGGGTCGTTTCAGCAAATTACACTCCTAAGAATTGCCGCCGTTGTCCGGCGGGGGGAGCACGCAGACCTGTGAGAATTAGCCGCCACAGGTGCCCATGGAGGCATTTGGGTGGAAGGGGAGAAAAACGTGATAAAAGTTTTCGGGGGAAACGTTCGTGGGGCACGCTGGTGGGGAGTATTGAGTCTGGCCGCAATCTGGAGCCTATGGATCCCGGCGGCGCGGGCCACCAGCAATCCCGTGCCATATATTCAAAGCATCTCGCCGGTGGCGACTCAAACCGGCGGTGCGTCGGCAGTCTCGCTTACGATTAGCGGCACTAACTTCGTGCTCGGATCGTCAGTCGTTCAGGTGACGCTGGACGGGTCCACGACATCAACCCCGCTTGCCACGACAGTCGTCAGCCCCACTCAGTTAACGGCCACACTGCCCACTTCGGAGACCGCTAAAGACGGGACGGCGCTCGTGACCGTCGTAAACGGGGCGGGCTTGGTCTCGAATGTGGTGGAACTCCCCATCACGCGCTCCGCCAGCGTTCTCACCTTTAGGGAGACTACGCAGGACCCGTCGGGCGGAAACCACGCCGATGCTCCGCCGGTGCTGGCCGATTTCAATAACGACGGCATTCCAGACATTGCCGTCTCCTATAACGGGGGTCCGGGCAATTACGGCGTCTCTGTCTTCCTCGGAACTGGCGGCGGCTCTTTTCACGGCGCAGAACCCCTCGCGCCGACAGGTAGTCTGCCTCAAGGACTGGCGGTGGCTGACTTCAACGGCGACGGGAACGTGGACTTGGCGGTCGCCAACGCTCAGGATGCAAGCCTCACAGTTCTGTTGGGCAACGGAGACGGTACCTTTCAACCCGGCATCACCACTACCTTGACCACTGGCTCCCGGCCCTATCTCATAGCCGCTGGAGACTTTAACGGCGACGGTCTCTTGGATCTGGCTGTCGCTTGTAGACCGGGAAGCGGCCCGGGATTTGTCACTGTCCTGCTCGGTACGGTCACGCCCGGAACGTTCCAAGCGCCTGTCAACTACGGGAACATCGGTCAAGTCGCAGGTCTGGCCATGGCGGACTTTGACGGTAACGGAACGCTGGATTTGGCAGTGAGCGACGCCACCAACAACGAAGTTTGGATACTGTCGGGCAACGGTGATGGGACGTTCTCTTCCGGAACCGCCTTCGCAACCCAGAGCGGACCCACGGACATCGTCGCGGCTGATTTCAATGGTGACGGCCAAACTGACCTGGCCGTTGCTTATTCAGCCGTGAGCCAGGTTTCAGTGCTGGTCAACAATACCCAAAGCGCCGGGACGCTAGCGTTCCAGCCTGGTGCGCAGTACACCACAGGAGGTGCAGGAGATTTTCTTGCCGCCGCGGACCTGAATGGCGATGGTTTCGTGGATCTTACAGAGCCGAACCTTAGCTCCAACACGGTTTCAGTTCTGCTCGGTAATGGAGATGGAACCTTCCAGTCCTCCACGAACTTCACCGTTGACGCAGGCTTTAACTCCGTGATCGGAGTGGCAGCTTCGGACCTCAACGCTGACGGCCGGACCGATCTCGCCTTCACGGCGGTGGAGCAGCAGAGTGGTCTGGCGGTCGTCGCTGTGCTGCTGCAAACGCCACAGATAACAATCAGCCCAACCAGCGTTGATTTCGCGCCCCAGCTCAAAAGCACCAAAAGCCCAGCACAGACGGTAACGGTCACCTACACGGGAGGCCCTCAGCTCACCCTTTACAGCATCGACACCACAACCAATTTTTCCGAGACTGATAACTGCCCGCTGTCCCCCGCGGTGTTGGCATACCAAGCCTCTTGTACGGTGAACGTATACTTCACACCCGGCACATCAGGGAGCCTTTCCGGGCAGCTCAGCATCGCCGACAACGTCACCGGACAAGCCAATCCTCAAGTCGTTTCTCTGAGCGGAACCGGCGAGGCGCCTTTGGCGGGTGTGTCCACTCCGAGCTTGAGCTTTGGCAATCAGTTGGTGGCCACCACGAGCGCGTCCCAGGCCGTGACGCTTTCGAATACCGGCAACGGCCCGCTCACCATCACCAGCATTGGGGTCAGCGCCGGGTTTAGCCAAACCAATACCTGCGGTAGCTCCGTGGCGGCGAATTCGACTTGCACCATCAGCGTCAGCTTCGCGCCCACAACTTCCGGCGCCGCCAACGGGACCCTCACTGTGACCGACAACTCCGACGAGACCTCGGGCAGCACACAAACGGTGAGCCTCACCGGCTCCGGCATTGCACCCGCGGGGCTGGCGCCGGCGAGCCTCACTTTTGCAAATCAGCTCACGGGCACGACAAGCGCCGCCCAGACCTTGACCCTCTCCAACAGCAACTCAACGGCGCTATCGATCGCCAGCGTGACCATCACGGGCGCTAACAGTGGTGATTTCGCCGAGACCAACTCGTGCGGCGTCTCTTTAGCAGCCGGAGCAAACTGCACCATCAGCGTGAGCTTCAAGCCCACGGCCGCCGGCGCCCGCACGGGAACTGTCACGGTGACCGAGAACGCGAGCGGGGCCGCCAGCAGTACGCAATCTGTAAACCTCACCGGTACCGGCATTGCGCCGGCCGGTCTGACGCCTTCGAGCCTCACCTTCACCAGTCAGACAGTGGGCGTCACCAGCGGCACGCAAACCCTGACTGTCTCCAACACCAACTCGGTGGCGCTTTCCATCACCAGCGTCACGATCTCGGGCAGCAACGGCGGTGATTTCGCCGATACGAGTTCATGCGGTACCTCCTTGGCTGCAGGAGCAAGTTGCACCCTCACCGTGAGCTTCAAACCGACGGCGACTGGAACCCGCAGTGGAACCTTGTCGGTGACGGAGAACGCGTCCGGAGCCGCCAGCAGCACGCAGTCGGTGAGCCTGACGGGCACGGGCGTGGCGCCCGTTGCTGGCGTCGCTCCCGGCAGCCTGACTTTTGCGGGCCAGCCGGTGGGGTCCACCAGCGCCGCCCAGGTGGTAACCCTCAGTAACACCGGGACCGCCGCGCTTAGCATCAGCAGCATCACCGCAAGCGGTGGCTTTGATCAAACCAATAGCTGCGGCACATCCGTGGCAGCCGGGGCGAGTTGCGCCATCAACGTCACCTTTGCGCCGGCGAGCGCGGGCACCCTGTCCGGCAGCCTGACGGTTACCGACAATAGCGGCGGCGCCGCGGCCAGTACTCAGACGGTGAGCCTTACGGGTACAGGCACAGCGCCGGGAGTAAAGTTGTCCACCACCAGCCTGAGCTTTGGCAATGAGAACGTGGGTGCGCAGAGCGCCGGGCAGACGGTGACGATCACGAATAACGGCACGGCCACCCTTACTCTCACGGGCATCACGGCCGGCGGCGACTTTTCACAATCAAACACCTGCGGCGGTTCATTGACCGCGGGAGGGAGTTGCACCGTGACGGTGACGTTCAAGCCGACGGCAATCTTCTCCCGTGCCGCAACCCTGACGATCACCGACAATGCATCACCCGCCACCCAGACGGTGTCGTTGAGCGGCACCGGAGTGGGAGCGGACCCGAACCTTTCACCGTCAAGCCTGGCATTCAGCGGACAGCTCGTAGGTGCCACGAGTACCGCGCAGGTTGTGACGCTCAAAAATGTTGGCAACGCCGCGATGACAGTGGCGGACCTGGCGGCCAGCGGGGATTTCTTCGAGACCAGCACCTGCGGCGCCAGCCTCGCGGTTAATGCCAGTTGCACAATTTCAGTCGCCTTCAAACCCACGGCGGGCGGTACCCGCACTGGCGCCCTGACGGTCTCTGCCGGCGGCTCGCACAGCATCGCTCTATCCGGCGTAGGTCAGGACTTCGCGTTCGCCGGAACCGCCACAGGTAGTGTGACGCGCGGGCAGTCGGCAAGCTACAACCTGAGCGCCACTTCGGAGGGTGGCCTTGGCGGCGCCATCGCCTTGAGTTGCAGCGGCGCACCCTCGGAGGCGACCTGCACCGTGTCTCCAAACTCGGTGATGCTCAACGGCTCGAGCGCGACTAATTTCCAGGTAACGGTTTCTACCACTGCCGCCTCGGGCCTGGCGCCATTGTCGCGGATGACGCCGCCTTCCGAAGGCGACCGCGGAAAATGGCTGCTGTTGGGTCTGGTCGCGCTGGCTGGTATGATGTTGCTGGCCCGCCGCAGACCGGAGGCTGTAGCGGGACGCTTGCGCCTGGCTTTGGCGACCGCTGGTATGCTGGCTGTGCTGGCACTCGGAGTCGTAGCCTGCGGCGGCGGCAGCAGTACCGCATCGTCGTCAAACCCGGGGACGCCCACAGGCAAGTACAGCCTGACTGTAACCGGAGCACTGACGTCGGGTTCGGTTACGGTCACCCACGACGTGAAGATAACGTTGCAGGTGCAGTAGAAAGGTTGCGACGGCTGGGAAGCGCGAGCCTCAGCCCTGTGACAGGGCCGCGGCTGATGGGCGTCATGCTGGACGGCCCCGTCGCTCATGAGTTCTCGGGGAAAAATTTCGAGAACGCCGACTTTTGACTCGACGGTGGCTTTTCTCACAGCCACCGACGGGTTAGCGGCCTTCGGGGTCGAACGAAAGTCCCAGCGATTTTGCTACGCTCTTGATGTAGCCTCTGCCTTCGGCGTACTCTTCGGCGGTACTGAGGTGCTCGAGCATGAGAGGAGCGTCGCCCGGCAACTGGGCGAGGCCCTCGAGGTAAGCTTTGTAGTCAATGTCTCCGCGTCCCGGAATGACTTCCCGCAAACTCACCTGAACATACTCTTCCCACTTCAGGTCTTTGGCGTGGCAGGAGACAATCCAGCGGCCCAGTTTCTGGAAGCACTCACGAATCACGTCGCCGTTGTGATACATCCGCTCAGGGCTGTTCATGACGTTGCACACGTCGAGATGAACGGCAAAGCTCTCACGGTCCACCTTCCTGATCAGCTCCAGATACTCGTCGGGACCACTGGGAAAGTTGAAGGGCATCATCTCAATTGAGAACTTGGTGCGCGTCGGCTTCACCGCATCAATGAGCTTCCGGCAGTTCTCAACGGTGGCATCGATGAACTCGCGGCTGAGGTTCCTGGGATTAGGACCGAACCAGACCTTGGGGTCGTAAGAGCCTGCAATGTCCACGCAACACCGCGCTGCGAGTTCATCAGCCAGCGCGAGCTTTTCCTGCACGTAAGCCATGTTTGCCTGACGCTTGACCGAATCGGGATCCAGCATGTTCCTCCAGGCGCCGACCTCGGCAATGATGACGTCCCGAGAATTGAATTCCCCGATGACGGACTTGATCCGGTCCGTGTCATTCAGTTTCACGTCGGGCGCGTAAGCGGCTCGATAGCCGAGGTCTCGGTGAGCTTGCGCCAGCACCGCGGGATCATCCGACTTGACGAAAATCGGTCCACCCAGGCGCAGTGCGCGCGCCGGCCGTGGAACGCCCGCATTCGAAGCACGCGCCGCCAACATTTCACCGGCAACTAAAGATGCGAGGGTGGCGCTGCCCGCATTCGAGAAGAATGCACGCCGTGAGATCGTACCGTCTGTCATGTGCATACTCCAGAGGGCAACAGCGCTTCATCGGAGGGCCGATGGATGGGCCAGAGCAGGCTCTCCTGGCGGACGCCGGCTCTTCCTAGTTTCCGTTTTCGGCGCTTGGCTCAACGGTCTCGACGCCTCGAAGCGAGGCGTCGATCCAGCCGATCAGCGTAGCATCATCCACTTCGCCGACGTAGTCGAATACTGTCTTGCCGTTGCTGTCGAGAATGACGGTGTGCGGAAAGACTCTTGACCAGTACTTCTTGAGGAGCGGAATTTGGGTTCGTCTCGGAATAGGCCGTGAAAGGTCAATGATGACAAAGTGAACGCGGTCGCCATAATCGCGGTACATCTCAACGGTCCGCTGAGCCTGACGCTTGGCGTCAAAGCAGAACTCGGCATACATGAAGATCAGGTTCGGCTTTCCTTTCTCGATGCCGTCCCACAGGTTGTCGCCCTCAATGACTGGGCCTTGCCAGGCATTCTTCATGTAGTCGAGTCCGGGCTTGAGTTCAAGATTGTCGGCCGCATGCAGCAGCGCCGGTGTCATCACCGACGCAAGCACCACCGCCAGGCAACCGCGCTTCATCGTCCGCAAACCCGCACTTTCGAAGTACCGCATGTTCTCAGCACCCTGTCGTGAGGAGCAACCGGCGATCAGTTGGTGAGCCGTGCGCCGCACAGCTTTTCGAGCACTTCTCGTGGAGATTTCTCAGGCAGCACCAGGTCGCGTTCTGAAACAATGTAGGTGTGCTCCAGCGCGAACTGGCCCGAAAGAACCGCGTGAGGCACGGAGTCCGTGAACACAATCCAGGTCGAATTCGGAGGAAATTCCCAGCGTGACTTCACCGAGGAGTTCTGAAAGCTCTGGTTCGCCTTGAGATAATCATGAAAACCCAGCATGAATCTGTCGTAGGGTGAGCGGTCAGGCCAAGGCAGGCCAGCCGCACGCGCGAGCCGAGATAACGAGTGGCTGAAGGCGCGCCAGCGTGAGCGCGCGCCCTCCGCGCATTCTTCAAGGCCGGCATCAGCGGCGAGGCGGGGCGCGAGTACGTGAAACGGCTCGCTCGTGAGCCAGACACGGGGCTCAACCGGATTCAGATTTGTGAAGATGCGCAGGATGCGGTTGCCATTCGTGGGCCGGGTCGGGAAGGCGTCTGTGTGCAATAGATCGTTGCGTTGCTTCAGAGACAGGTCTCGTCCGCGCTCCTCAACCGACCTGAAACTGGCGAAGTCAAGCCGCAATCCGCGCGCGTAAGGCGCGAGAAACGTGCGGGCGAACCGCGTAACTCGTTCCGAGTACGCTGCCAATATTGCACCCAGGCGACGTTCGTCGGCGCTGCCGCGCTCCAGGCCCCTGACCCGTCCTTCATGCGGACGGAAGGAGATGTTCTTGTGGTAGGCTGCCGAGGTTTGCCGGGCACCGATCAGGAATTCGCGATCCCCAGCCGGTAGTTCAAATGGAGTCGCGGAGAAGAACAAGATGTGTCCGTCTTCAAGGCCGGCGCAGTACCACCGCGAACGCTCCTCCAGCGGCGCTGTCCATCCGTCGATGGTGTAGTCAGTGACTTCGACCAATTAACACCCTAACTCTGCACGAGGTTGCCGATCAGCGGAGGTGCAAGCGCCCTCTGGCGGGAACTCTCAATCGCGGGCCCACAGCCTCCGTTCCTGAGCGTCGCGGGCAAGCACTAATACTTGAGCACCGAATGCAAGTCATATTGTGCCAGCTTATCGCGACCCTTGAGAAACGCGAGCTCAATTAAGAACCCCAGTCCGGCAACCCTTCCGCCCAGGGACTCTACCATTCCCGCGACTGCCCTCGCCGTGCCGCCCGTCGCCAGCAGGTCATCGACGACTAAGACCTCCTGGCCGGTTGCCACCGCGTCGCGGTGGATTTCAAGGGCGTCTTCTCCATACTCCAGGTTGTAGCTTGCCCTCGCCACCGCAGCCGGAAGTTTGCGAGGTTTGCGCACGGGAACGAACCCAGCGTTAAGGCGGTAGGCCACCATCGGGGCAAAGATGAAGCCCCGCGCCTCAATTCCAATGACACGATCGATTTTGCGCCCCACATAATGATCGGCCAAAGCGTCGACCGCTCGGCGGAGCCCGACAGGGTCCTTCAGCAGCGTCGTGATGTCGTAAAACAGAATGCCTGGCTTCGGAAAGTCAGGCACTTCGCGAATCAGCTTTTTGAGATCTTCCAAGTATCCCCGCCAGAACCTGAACCCAATCCGAACTGATGTCGCTACCTCAGGGCCGAACCTTCACCAGCCGCCTTCGATCACAAAGCTAGTATAGCGAGCGATGACGCACTCGTCCGATTCCTCTACCGCCGTCACTTGGGCGCTACGAGGTCCCTCAGCCAACTGCAGTTTAAAACGATCGAGCATTTCCGGCTCACCGATGGCGTAAGCTTCCACGCTGCCGCCTGGACAATTCTTCACATATCCACACAAGCCAAGTTGGCGGGCGGCGCGGTCCGCGAAGTAGCGAAAACCCACTCCCTGAACCCGACCCATAATCTTATACTTTTTTGCCACCCGTGTTTCGAGCCGCGGTCGCATGCTGCACCAGTCTTGAGTGTGCTACGTCACAGTTCAAACGAGGCCGACCGCGTCCTGTTCTCGTTACCCGGCGATGACTAGAGTCACACACAACAGCTACAGACCTCCGGCTTGCCCGAGCAGATCGGCATATTAAGCCAGATTGAAACGCAGTACCGAGTCTCCACAGCGTGTGGCAGGCAAGCGATGCCTGGGTACGTCAGAGCCAACTCAACGCGACTGGCTACCTGGCTGGGAGTAGGACGCCAACGGCTATAGGGTCAGCCCACGTCACTCCACACGCCGGCGCGCACACCCCGTTCAAGGACGGGTCGCAACTCGGCAGCAAATTGGCGAGCGGCAGACTCGGAGAGGCAAGCGAGAAAGCTCCGAATGGCGAGAAGAACCTCTTTTGAGATGAGGTCTAAATCGTGAAGATCGCGGTCGAGCCTGCTCCAAGCCGCAGACGGCTCCTCCACGGTCGAATGAGCACGAGGCTGAGTTTGTCGGAAGTCCTCCGTTAGCGTTTCCACCGCACGGCGCAAGACCCGGACTTGTAGATTAAACCTGAGCTTGTTTCGGAACAGGAACTGATCAACCCATTCGTGCAGCCGCACGTATTCAATCATCGACTCGGACCTGAAGTGTGCTGCATCCATGGCTCGCGCGGGTGCGGCCATCCGGGTCAGAGGTAGGTAGTCACCCATTAACTGCAACAAGAAGGTGAGGAATTCAGCCAGCCGGTCCCATTCTGAAACTGTGAGGTGTAGGAAATTCCTGGAGTTGTCGAAGTTCCTCAGGTCGCGCTCCTCGATGGCTTCGTTCAGGCAAATAGCCAGTATTGCGCTCTGTGCTTCGATTTCCAGAACGATCGCTTGGCATAGTTGCTGCTGGTAGGTGCCAAGGAGAGTTCTCGCATCGTGTCCCGCGAACGTTAGGCCGAGCAGCCGCCGCAGCAGCACAGCGAGGGCCAGGAACGCGATAGACGCAAACACCCACTGCATGATTCCGAATATCATATCACACCCGCTGGCTTCGTTGCAAGGTATTTCGTTGCTTTACTTTTTTACTTCCCCCTGCGCCCCTATAAGCGCGACTGACGTCTGACGCGTCCCACCCCAGAATCCGACATTACTTCAAACCGAGCCTTCGAGATAGAATGGCTCGGCGCTCGAACGACTTGGCGCGCGTTGGCACAAGGAGAGACACCTTTGGGTCGAAGCCCGGCATGGCTTTCATGGAGCAGCGGAAAAGATAGTGCCTGGACGCTCCACACTCTTCGCCAGCAAAGCCTACTCGAAGTTGTTGGCCTCTTGACCACCCTCAATAGCGCCTACCAGCGGGTTGCCATGCACGCCGTCCGTGAAGAACTGCTCGAGCGGCAGGCGGATGCACTCGGCCTTCCGTTAATCAAGGTTCCGCTCCCTTGGCCGTGCTCGAACCTCGCCTACGAGGAGGCGATGGGCGCGGCGCTGGCGCAAGCCCACCGCGAGGGCATTCGGCACATTGCGTTTGGCGACCTTTTTCTCGAAGACATCCGTCGCTACCGCGAGGTCAAGCTGGCTGGGACCGGCATCCAACCTGTTTTCCCGTTATGGCAACTTCCTACAGCTCAGCTCGCGCGAGCAATGGTTGCATCCGGGCTTCGAGCCTACCTGACCTGTGTCGATCCGAAAAAGCTGAGCCCCACCTTTGCCGGAAGGTTGTTCGATGCCAGCCTCCTGGATGAGCTTCCTCCCGGTGTCGATCCGTGCGGCGAGAACGGCGAGTTTCATACGTTTGCCGTCGACGGTCCGATGTTTCGTCACCCTGTGGCCGCGGAACCAGGTGAAGTTGTGGAGCGCGACGGCTTCGTTTTCGCAGATTTCACACCTCGTCGCCTTCAATCACAGTAACTGCTATTCGAGCAAGGCCCGCAGGCCTCTG
The DNA here is from genome assembly GCA_035578005.1 of Terriglobia bacterium. Taxonomy (GTDB): domain Bacteria; phylum Acidobacteriota; class Terriglobia; order UBA7540; family UBA7540; genus Gp13-AA77. The sequence continues at coordinate 6,626 of DATJYK010000020.1, read as the reverse complement.
TCGCGGTTTCTCTCGGCAGACTGCACGTTTTGACACTGTCTCATGTGGCCGAGCCAGCCTCCGATGAGCCGTCCTGCGAGAAGAATGGTAACCGCACGACCTCTGCCGCGGACCCGGTTGCGAATGCAAGTTTGGTCCCAGGGTCCGACACTTCGCGCCGCAGGTAGGCAAGCGCCACCGGCCTGCCGAACGTCGGAGAAAAGCAAGCGCTCGTTACCTCGCCGATCGTCTTGCTATCCGCTGTCAAGACCTCGCCCGGTTTTGGCACCTGCGCGCCGGCTTCGAGACGAAGTCCCATCAGTTTCCAGTTCACGTGGCCGCGGCTCCGTGCCCGTTCCACGATCTCCTGGCCGATGTAGCAACCCTTGTTGAAGCTCAAAGCGTTCAGCAGCCCAGCCTCGAGCGGCAGCGTATCCTCTGCCAGGTCCTGACCGTAGCGCGGAATTCCCGCTTCAATCCGGAGGCTCTCCAGCGCCTCACTGCCACAAGCAGGCGCCAAGCCATCCTCCAACACGCCTCGCCAGAAGCGCTCCAGTGCGTCAGCCTCCAGCCAGACTTCGTACCCCTCCTCGCCGGTGCTTGAGAGCCGCACTACGCGCGCGGGCCGGCCTTCGTACTCGACGGCGCAGTGATCCATTTCACGTTGCAACCGTTCGAGGTTGCTGCCCAAGAACCGCTGAAGAGCCTTCCCAGACTTTGGCCCCTGAATGCCCAGAGCGTACTGCTCGCTGGGCGTAATCTCAACACGGTCGCCGATGATGTAACGCTTCAGGGAAGCTATCGCCTTTTCGGCGAGGTCGGCGTCCGTATCTACCCAAAGCCGGTCTTCGTCCATGTAAATGCGAAGATCGACCAGAATTCTTCCCTGGGCATTCAGTAAGGTGGCGTACGTCCCCTGGCCGGCGGACAGGCTCTTGATGTCGTTTGAAACGATGCGGTGCAGAAAGCGGACACGATGTTCGCCCGTCAGAGCGAATTTGGAACGGAAGGAAAAGTCGAGGAGGCCAGCCGACTTGCGAACAGTCTCATGCTCTGAGCGAGAATCGCGAAAGCGGAGCGGAACCTCTGCGCCGTGGTACGCCGCCAGAGACGCGCCGCGAGCCAAGTGGTCCTCGGCCAGAGGGCTCCGCAGGAGCCGTGAATCGGAAGTGCCCGGAGTCGTCATCTCCACCAACCATCACCAACGGCGCGGCATCAGAACCTCACCGGCTCTCGGGCGAGACTGCGGCTGAGACCAAAGGTCCCGCGGAAATGTGTACGAGGTTGCCCACCCAGGTGGTCATCTGTTGTTCGTCGCTCACCAGGTCTTGCAGCGTGGTGCGCGCCAGCACCTGATCGACGACCAGTTGAACCGTGCGCCAGAGCGACCGTATCGAACAGTCCACCGTGTTCGTACAGAGCGTTTCGACGCCCGCATGTTCATTGCAGAAGGCGGGCTCGAAGAGCCGCCCGCCGAGCAACGCCAGGGCCTCACCCACCACGATCTGACTGGCGGGCCGCGCCAGCGTGTAGCCTCCGGACTGGCCACGAACGGCCTTGACGAAACCACCCCGGCGCAGGATGCGCAGGAGCTTGGCGACATAAGGCCCGGAAATACCTTCAGCCTGGCCCAACTCTGAAATCGTCAGGCTCTCGCCGGACGGATGCCGAGCCAGCCGCAGCAGACATCGCAGTCCATATTCTTCCTGGGCGGTGAGTTTCATATCGGACCTCGGTTTCGACTTTCTGCACGGCTCAAAAAAGGTTGAAGAGTCGAAGGTGGAAAAGTCAAAAAGCCAAGCCGCTTATGGACGGAACGCGGGGTCACCGAGCCGGAACCTTCGGAGCGCTCTCCCCTGTACTTTCAACTCTTGACCCTTCAACTCTTGAACTGCCTTTAGAACATTCCTAACTGCAGCCTGGCCGCCTCGGTCATCTTCGACATGTCCCAAGGCGGGTCCCATACGACCTCGACGTTAGCCGAGGTGACCTTGGGCACGCCTTCCACCTTGTATTTGACCTCTGCAGGCAGCGACTGGGCCGCCGGACAATTAGGCGCAGTGAGCGTCATCTTCACTTGCACCTCGCCGGATTCCTCCACTTTGACTTCGTAAATCAATCCCAGCTCGTAGATGTCAACCGGAATCTCCGGGTCGTAGCAGGTGTGCAGAACCTCGACGACCTTATCGTAGGTCTCGATGCGCTCCATCGCGCCAAGCGGGCCTGCTGAAGCTTCGTGGTGCTCGGTTGCAACCGCCGCGGCCTTGGCCTGAGCATTAGCCTCGCTCGACGTAATCGGGTGCATGTAACCTGCCAGGGGGTGTTCCATCGCTCATCTCCCAATAAGTTTGAACTTCATCGCGCGGCCTGATCTTCCGGATCATCGGCTTCGCTCGTCGCCATCTGGGAATCGCCCGCCAACGCACTCTTCAAGGTGTGCCAGGCCAGCGTGGCGCACTTCACGCGAGCGGGAAACTCGGAGACTCCTGAAAACACGGCCAGCTTACCAAGTTCGGCTGCTCCGCCGTTCTGATTCCCCGTCACCAGCCCATGAAAGCGCTCGAAAAGCCCCTCCGCCTGCGCGCGCGTCTTGCCTTTCAGTGTCTCGGTGAGGATGGACGCCGAAGCTGTCGAGATGGCGCAGCCCGAACCCTTGAAGGTGATGTCGCCTATCCGGTCGCCGTTCATTCGCAGGTACAGCGTCAAGCGGTCACCGCATAGCGGGTTATAGCCGTCAGCGTGCGCCGTCGCGTCTTCCAGCACCCGAAAGTTCCGCGGGCGCTTGCTATGGTCAAGAATTACTTCCTGATAGAGCCCGCTAAGATCGGCCATAATTCCTGCTCCCTAATTCTGGCTTTGAGATCCGTTCCCGCCTTCGACTTGGCGCCTAACGATGTCAATCAGCACGTCAAGCCGCTGGTCCGTGTGAGCCTGGGACTCGGTCAGTCTTCGGGTACCCTCAACCTGGGACTCGGTCAGTTTTCGAATGGCATCGTTCGTTTCGCTGATGAAGTTCGCCAACCGCTGGTCAGTGTGTGCCTGGGACTCGGTCAGCCTTTGAATGGCCTCGTTCGTCTCGCTGATGAAACTGGCCAACCGCTGGTCAGTGTGCGCCTGGGACTCGGTCAGTCTTCGGGTACCCTCAACCTGGAATTCGGTCAGTTTTCCAATGGCCTCGTTCGTCTCGCTGACGAAACTCGCCAACCGCCGATCAGTCTCTTCCGCGTGATGCATGAGACTTTCGATGTGATTGGCGAACGACAGCGAGACCGTCGCCAGCGTCTGGATGCGTTCCGTCAACGTCTGGATGCTGGTGGCAAACTGCGCCTGCTGCTCGACGATGAACTCCACGCGCCTTTCGAACTGTTCATCGGTCATAAGATTTCGCGCTCCCCCTTCGGCTTAGTCTTCTTTGGCGATCAGTACCTCGGTCGCCTTGATCAACACCGTGACCTCGTCGCCCTTCTTAAGCTCGAGATCGTCCGCGCTCCGCCGGGTGATCACGGACTCGATGATATTGTCACCCACCTTCACGGCAACGTGGGTCGTCACTGGGCCGAAGATGATCTCCTCCACATGGCCTTTCAATTGATTCCGCGCACTGATTCGCACAACTCCTCCCTATCCCAAAATTTCCTTCGCCTTTTCCACTGCCTCCACCAAACGGTCCACTTCCTCACGCGTATTGTAGAAGGCGAACGACGCGCGGGCCGTGGCCGGCACACCGAAGCGATGCATCAGCGGCTCGGCGCAATGGTGGCCGGTGCGAATCGCCACGCCTTCCTGATCGAGCACGGTCCCAAGATCGTGCGGATGAATACCTTCGATCACAAAGGAGATTACCGCGGCCTTTTCCCGGGCCGTGCCGATGATCCTCAAGCCGCTCACCTGCGAGAGGCGCCTGGTAGCGTAACCGAGCAGATCGTGCTCATAGCGGCCGATGTTTTCGAGGCCCAGCGCGTTCACGTAATCGATCGCTGCTCCGAAGCCGATCGTCGCTCCGATGTTCGGCGTGCCCGCCTCAAACTTGTACGGAATCGCGTTGTAGAGTGTCTTCTCAAACGAGACCGTGCGGATCATGTCGCCGCCACCCTGATAAGGCGGCAGCGCCTCGAGCCAGCTCGCCTTCCCGTACAGCGCACCCACGCCGGTGGGTCCGAACAGCTTATGGCTGGACAAGGTGTAGAAGTCGCAGCCGAGATCCTGAACGTCAATGCGCAGATGCGGCGCAGCCTGGGCCCCATCTACCAGCACCGGGATGTTGCGGGCGTGCGCCGCCGCGACGATGCGCTTCAAGGGATTGATGGTGCCCAGCACGTTCGAGACGTGCGCCACCGAAACCAGCTTGGTGCGCGGGCTCAGCAGCTTTTCGAATTCCTCCCAAATGAGTTCGCCGGCGTCATTGATGGGCGCCACGCGCAACGCGATGCCCTTTTCATCCCGCAGGATCTGCCAGGGCACGATGTTGGAGTGGTGCTCCATGGCCGTGATCATCACCTCGTCGCCCAATTGGAAAATCTTGCGTCCAAAGCCGCTGGCCACTAGGTTCAACGCCTCCGTGGTGCCCCTTACAAAGACAATTTCATGCACCTCGCGCGCGTTCAGAAGGCGCTGCACCCTGACCCGCACTTCTTCATACTTGCGTGTGGCACGCTCGCTGAGGTCGTGCACGCCGCGGTGAATATTGGCGCAATCGTGGAGATAAAAATCCCGCTCGGCATCGATCACGCTCATCGGCTTCTGGCTGGTGGCGGCGTTATCGAGATAAACGAGAGGCTTGCCGTGAACGCGCTGATGCAGAATGGGGAAGTCCTGGCGGATGCGCTCCACGTCGAAAACATCAGCACGATTCGTGCTGATCGGCGCTACGCCAACCCGCCCGAGAGCTTCTTGTGTGACTGCGCTTGCCATCATGCCTCCTTGGCTGTACCAGTTCCCAGTTGGCTAGCCTCGTTCGTGGCCGTTCGATTCCAGGTCGCGAATGAAGCGATCCATACTCTGGAAAAGATGGTCCATGGATGCTTGCATCACCTTCTGACCCTCGGCCAGCTCGCGCATATTACCCTGCATCTCCTGCACCGCGTCGACCACTCGCGCGACCACGCTCTGCAGCGTCACCATTCCGTTGGCGATGCTCTCAATGGCCCGCCCGTGCCGCTCCAGGATGCCCTCGTGGCGGTCGAGAATCGCATCATGTCGCGCAATAGCCTGTTCGATGCGGCCCAGGAGGTGACCTTGCACCACTTGGTTGTCACTGAGGGTCTCAAGCGTTTTCTGAATGTCCTGAAGCTCCATGGCTAGCCCACCTCTTCCAGCAAACTCACTCGACCAGCGCCCTCATCCCTGCTCAGCGCGTTTCCTGGCTGCCCGAGCCGCGCGGCCAATGTCCGCTGCAGGCTTGCGCGCAGCGGCTCGAACTTGATGCGGTTCAGAATATCGTTGGCAAACGCTTGAATCAGTAGATTACGAGCCTCCTCCAGGCCGATGCCGCGCGAGCGCAGGTAAAACACCGCTTCGGGATCGATCTGCCCGATGGTGGCGCCGTGCGTGCACTTCACGTCGTCGGCGTAGATTTCGAGCTGAGGCTTGGTGTTGATGGTGGCGTTTTCCGAGAGCAGCAGGTTCTTGTTACTCTGCTTGGAATCGGTCTTCTGCGCGTCCTGGCGCACCGCGATCTTGCCGTTGAAGACGCCGCCGGCATAACCGTCAAGCACACCTTTGTAGACCTCGCGGCTTGAGCAGTGAGGCTTGGCATGGTCGATAAGCGTGTGATTGTCCACGTGCTGATGCCCGCTGATCACGTAGAGGCCGTGCAGGAGTGCTTCGGCGCCTTCGCCGTTCAGAACTGCACGAGCCTCCTCGCGGTCGAGCGAACTCCCGATCGAGATCGTGTGCGTGGTCACGCTCGACGAACGGGCTTGCTCGAGTTGCAGGATACCTACGTGATATCCGCCGGTGCCTTCGTCCTGGATGCGAGTGTAATCCACCACGGCATTCTCACCCGCTACAAGTTCCGTGACGGCATTCTTGAAGTAGGGATGGCCTGGCGGCCCGACGTGCAACTCCACGAAGCTTGCCTGGGCGCCTGCGCCGACCAGAATGAGATTTCGCGGATGGGTCATCTGCGGCTTCGCTGCAGACGAGGTCACGAAGACCAGGACAATGAGCTTTTCCACCCGCGTATTCGGCTTGACCTCGATGAACGCTCCGTCCTCGAACAAGGCGGTGTTCAAGGCCACAAAGCTATGGTCGAGGTAGCTCGCATAGCGCGTAAGGTGCCGCTCAAGCTGCGGGGTCTCGCCGGCCAGCGCCTCGCTGAGGCTCTCTACCCGCACGCCCTTGAACGCTACCTGCCACTCGCTGCCTGAGCGGCCGTGGTATTCTCCGCCCACTCGTGCGCTTAACTCCGGAACAAAGCTTCCATTCACGAAGAAAAGCGCCTGACCGTCAAAATTCCCCGGCATTACCCAGGGGTGCGCCCGGTCAAAGACGCCGCCGAGCGCCTGCCGGGCAACGTCATCGCTAGATTTGGCCATCGTCGGCTCAGGCGCGGTGAACGGCGTCGCCGCCAGCTTCGAGACACTGGTAAACCGCCACTCCTCGTTTTTGGTCGTGGGGAACCCCAGATCGCCAAAGCGGTCCATGGC
>DATJYK010000019.1:0-15031 GCA_035578005.1 Terriglobia bacterium | reverse complement strand
CATCCTTACCCCAGCGTGCGTTTCGCCGTTACGCATCCGAGGTAAGAGCCGTATGAGGTAATTCTTCAAGTACGGATCCGTGCGGGGGGCGTTGGGTAACCAGCGTCCCTACCGCGACCGAACCTAAAACGAACCCAAGGTGCGAATCCCATGAGCTGAGCAAGTGCTTTGAAATCAGTCAGACGACTTGTTGACGGTTAAGATGCGAACCTGAACGAACCCGAAATGAGCTTGACTTTCCGATATCGGATGAACTGGCGGCAAGTTATGATGGGACTGCGAGTTACAAGCGATCTGGTCACCAAGGCGGGATTTGGGCTTGAAGCGGCTTGGTCGGTGCCCGGAAAGGCTACATGTGTTTCCGGACGCCATCGCCACGCATCCGGGAATCAGCCATCCTCACGGTCGTCACGACGATCATCACGCACGGGTTGGGGACATGGGTACGAATTCGCTGTTGACACGCACTCACACACCTCTATAATCGCTGAGAGAGCGCCAATTCCCAAGGACGGAGCAAGAGCTACGCCTGCCGGCCCATCCACCAATCACATACCGCCCGTAATTCTCACCATCGCCGGGTTCGACCCTTCGAGTGGCGCCGGCATCAGCGCCGATCTCAAGACGTTTGCGGCGCACCAATGCTATGGCCTTGCGGCCATCTCTGCCCTGACCGTACAGAATACTCAGGGTGTGCAAGCCGTCCACCCGGTAGCACCCGCATTACTGCGCGACTGCCTGCAATCCCTGGCCGCTGACGGCCAGATCCGTGCGGTAAAGGTCGGGATGCTGGCGAACGCTCCCATCGCCAAAGTGGTGAGCGAATTCCTCGACGCGCATCCCACTCTGCCTTGTGTGCTCGATCCCGTGCTGCGTTCGTCGAGCGGGTTACCTCTAATCGATGAGCCAGGGTTCAAGTTCTTACGCGACCGCCTGCTGTCCCAGGTGAGCGTCGTCACTCCGAACTTGGCCGAGGCGGCGGCGCTAAGCGGCTTAAAGGTAGACGGCGTGGAGGAGATGAAGGCGGCAGCTCAGAAGATTATTGAACTCGGCGCCCACGCGGTAGTGGTGACTGGAGGGCATCTCGACAAGCCTGTGGATGTTTACGCGAATGGCGGCGGACTTGAGACATTCGCGGGTGAACGCTGCAAACCCGAGAACATCCACGGTGCCGGATGCACCTTCTCCGCAGGCATTGCAGCGCATCTGGCTCTCGGCCGCCAGCTCGCCGATGCCATCATGCTGGCCAAGGCTTACGTCGCGGAGTCCATCAAGAAGGCCTATCCGATTGGCCCCGGACGCGTTCCTTTGAATCACTTTTACCGCATGCAAGAGACGCCCCGATCCACCGATTACGCCGCCGTTCATACGGAGGCCGGCGCTTGAATCCACGGGAAGCGCCGCTCGCGGCGCCATCATCTCGCCGTCCGGTCCGCAATTTTCCACGATCCGACGCGATCCTCAGTTATGTTGAACCCACAGAATAGATTGACGGTGGTTGCTTGCGGCCTTCTGGTCTTGATCGCCATGGCGGTGTTGGTGGTTCATGGTTTGCGCCAGTATACGCTGCCCGACATGGCGCGCATCAGCCCTCAATTCGATGCGGCCTCGGCGATGGAAAACACGCGTGTGCTGGCGGAGCAGTACCCAGATCGCGTTACCGGGACACCGGCCGCTGGCCGAGCGGCCGACTATCTTAGTTCGCGGTTCCGGCAGCTCGGCTATCGCGTGTCGACGGACTACTTCAGTATGTGGCTGGCCGGGAAGCGAGTGGAGGGCCAGAACGTGATCGCTGAACTCCCTGGCGAAGTGCCTGAAAGGGTGGCGTTGATCGCACACTATGACGGCCAATTCACTTCGCACCAGGCCGCAGAGGACAACGCTTCGGGAGTGGGCACGCTTCTGGAGCTTGCGCGCGTGCTGCGATCGACGCCGCACGATCGGGGCTTGATCTTCGTGGCCACCGATGCCGAGGAATGGGGCATGATCGGTTCCCGGTCTCTGCGCGGTTTCTTCGAATCCCGGCACACAGTAGCTGTAATTTCGATTGACTACCTGACTGCCGGCCGCGCCACCGGGCTGGCGATTGACTGCGAGGGACAGAAGGCGGGATACACTCCGCTCTGGCTCCGCGAGGCCCTGAAGCAATCCGGAATCCTACAAGGTGTGTCGGTGAGAGGCCCGGCTCCGTTTCGGGAATGGGTGGAGCGCTCGGTGGAGGTGTCATCTCAGGATCAGGGCCCGCTACTGCGGGTGGGGATTCCAGCTCTCAACGTCTCGACCGTACCGGACGATCTTGCCTCCGCAAGAGCGCGCTATCACACGGCGCAGGACGTCTTCGAGAACTTCGATCCGGCTACATTTCAAATGACGGGCGCCACCATCGAGCAGGCAGTTTCCTACCTTGACGGGATGAAGATCTCGCCCGCGGGCGAGGGGAGATATTTGGGTCTCGGGGGCAACAAATGGCTTGATCGCGCGACCGTAGAATGGGTGCAGACGCTCGCCCTCCTTCCCTTCATGGTCGCCTGTGTGCTGGCCGGCCTTAGCTTTCAAGAAGACCAGTTGCCGCGCATCCTCTGGAGGTACTTGCGTCCGGGAATGTACGTGCTTCCCTTGTTTGCGGCGTTGATGGCACTGCACGCTCTCACCTCGGCGGGAATACTCAAGCGCTACGAGCTCTATCCCGCCACACCGAAAGACCCCTTTCTTTACACCATTCCGCTGCGGGTGGCCGCGCCCCTTCTGGGCGTGTTACTGACGGGGTACATCATCGTCGGAATCCTATGGCGCTACGTCCCGTCGTCGCCGGACAGATTTGCGCCCGCGAAGCGCATTTTCTGCGTCTGGATGTACGTGATTGTAGTCGGGGCGCTGTACCTCAGTCCATACGGTCTGTGGTTTTTTCTCGGCCCGCTGGCTTATGCATTCGTGATGCTGCGAATACCGTCCAGCTTGTCGCGCCGCCTGGTGAATGCAGCCTTGCTGCTGGTCGGGGCCGCACCCTTGATCGGCGCGCTCTACTTCTTCGGGCAGCAGACCTTCCTCGGCTGGAGAATCCTCTGGTATCTCGTTTTGCAAACAGCCTACGGAGTGTGGTCAACTGCGGCAGCCGTCGTTTTCCTGGTGGCCATCGTCATCTGGTTTCAAATCGTCGTTATGGCCGTGCTGGGCCTGCCGAAGGGTGTGCGAAGGCCACCGCTGAGGCGGATCCCTGAGGAGGATGAAATGGCCTTCGTTACCGAGTCCTAAGTGGGCTTATAGTCCGGCAGCGACGATGGGAACCTTGCTGCCGCTCATGCGAAGGCGCGTGAGAGTGTGCTTTTGCTTTAACCTTTTGGCGATTTCTCATAGAATGCCATTCATGAAAACCATCATGACTCTTTCGCCTTTGCTACTCCTTGTGCTTGCCACAAGTTTTGCGGAAGCCGGCAAGCAGTTCGAAACTGTGGGCTCCATCGAAAAGACAGACCCGGCGCTCGATGCTCTGGTGCCCGCCGGCGCCAAGATTGAAAAGGTTCTGACCTGCTGCAAGTGGCTCGAAGGCCCGGTGTGGACTCATCAGGGCTACCTGCTGTTTGCAGACATTCCGGGGAACCGCATTCTGAAGTGGATGCCCGACGGGACGCTCAGCACTTTTATGCAGCCGAGCGGCTATTTAGGCTCGCAGCCTTTTACGGGACCTGAATCCGGCTCCAACGGAATGACGCTCGACAAGCTCGGCCGCCTCACGGTTGCCGGGCACGCGCGCCGCAACGTCTACCGCGTGGAGGGCTATAGCGAGGGCGCCAAGGTGACGGTGCTGGCCGACCGCTACCAAGGCAAGCGCCTGAATAGTCCTAACGATTTGGTCTACAAGTCGGACGGGTCACTGTATTTCACCGATCCTCCATACGGATTGCCCACCCAAAGTGACACCGACCCGCAGAAGGAGCTCGATTTCAACGGTGTCTTTCGCATCCGCGGCGCTACTTCGCAAAAGGCCGGTTCAGCGCCCGACCCGGGCAAGCTGGAACCTATCATCAAGGACCTCACGCGGCCCAACGGCATCGCTTTCTCGCCCGACGAGAAGTACCTCTACATCGCGGTCTCTGACCCAGCACACAAAGTATGGATGCGGTATGACGTGAAAGCCGACGGCAGCGTCGACAACGCAAAGCTGCTCCTTGACGCCACATCGGCGCCGGGCGACGGCGGACCCGACGGCATCAAGGTGGATAAGAAAGGAAACATTTACGGTGCAGGCCCTGGCGGCGTTTGGGTGATTTCACCCGAGGGCAAACATCTGGGCACGTTCAACATTCCGGAGCGCGTTGCCAACTGTAATTGGGGCGACGACGGCAAGACGCTCTACATCACCGCCAGCTCGAGCCTTTACAGGATTCGCCTTAAGGTTCCGGGCGTCCGGCCTTAGCGTGCGTCGCCCGATCCAGTCGCGGCCGGAGGCGAGAGACCACCATGAACGAGCGGCATTCTGGGAGCTCCGTTGTCTATCGCCTGAAGGTGACCGTGCGCGGGTCGAGACCTCCCATCTGGAGAAGGCTGCAAGTAGCGGGCGACATGAGCCTGAACCGGCTCCATCTTATCCTGCAGGACCTCATGGGCTGGCAGCGCCTGCATCCCTATCAGTTTGATGACGGCCTGGCGTGGTATGGCCAGGACTTCACTGACGAAGACGGTGAATACACTCCGGTCGGTGAGGATGACACTCAAGTACCACTTGCCGAGGTTGCCCCGAAAGAAAAGGCGCGCTTCGAATATCACTATGATCTCGATGACATCCTGTTTGAAGGAACCTGGTGTGTGACGATCCTAGTGGAGCAGATTCTTCCGGCCAGCGCAAATCTGCGCGTCCCACTGTGCCTCGCCGGCAAGCGCGCCGGACCACCTGATCACTTTCCCGGCATCGGCTCCTACCAGGAATGCGTTATCGCGTTCAAGGATCCGACGAAGCCCACACACAAAGACGCGCGAAAGCTGCTCGGCGACACCTTCAATCCCGACGCGTTCGACGTTGAGGAAGCCAATCGCCGGCTAGCCGCCATCGAGAGCTTGGAACGAGAGCCCGAAGTGTGGCAGCGGAAAGCCTCGCCGACCGCAAGCGGCCGTCCGGCGATCGGCGGACGATGGGTCTACGGATCGAGAGGCCGACGGCGATGATGCCGAAGATCCACTTCCTCAAGGGCGACATTACGGAAATGGACGTGGACGCGATCGTGAACCCCGCAAACACCGATCTGGTTCTGGGCTCCGGCGTGGCGTCCGCCATCCTCGCCAAAGGCGGCCCAGCGGTTCAGGAAGATTGTGACCGTCTCGCACCAGTGGCGCTCGGTGCTGCCGTCGTCACCACCGGCGGACGACTGAAGGCCTTGTACGTCATCCACGCCGCCAGCATGCGCTTGGGAGGCCGAACCTCCGCCGAATCCCTTCAACTCGCCTTCCGCGAGAGCCTGCAGCGCGCCGAAGAGAGAGGCCTGAAAAGTATCGCTGTTCCAGCCATCGGCACCGGTGCTGCCGGATTTCCCATCGAGGAATGCGCGCGCATCCTGCTGGGCGAAACGCTCGAGCACCTGAAATCGCGTACCAGCCTCGAGCATATTTACTTCGTACTTTACGACGAGCAGGCTCTCCACACCTTCGAAGAGACCTATCGCCGGCTGAGCGCGCGCCCGACCGCGATCTAGTAGGCTAGATGTGTTTGCTAAAGTGCTAGTCGCGCAGGGTCTTTCCTACTTGCCGCTTTGTTGCCCGCCACCGCCTTCGGTGTAAGGCTTCTGGATGTACTGGTTGGCGAGATCGATGGCGTGTTGGGTGTTGTCGTTGGTCTGAAGGGCGCGCTGATATTCGTTCAGCGCCCGGTCCCGTTGGCCGGTGAGATCAAAGATGCGGCCCAGCATCAAGTGGCTCCAAACGTCCACCCATTTGGGTTGCAAGTCGCCGTTCAAGGCGTCGCGGAAAGATTCTACTGCCGCGTTGTAGTTGCGCAGCCGAAGCAGGTTTTCGCCGATGCGGTAGTGGGCGAGCGAGCTGTTCTTGTTGAGTTGAAGCACTTCCTGGTATTGCTTGATGGCTTCCAGGTAGGCCTGCTGTTGCACCAGTTGATCGGCCTTCGCCATCTCGACTTCAACGCGGGTTTGGTCGTCGTACTTGAGCAGCCGGCTGCCCGGGTCAACCACCACGCGCAAGGGCCGAGTGATGGTGTCCACGGTGAAGTCCGCGGTGGTGCCGGTCATGTCCACGCGAGCGTTGGTGGGCTTCCGGCCTTCGGTGTATACCCTGATCTCCACCGGCATGCGGAAGATGTCGAGGTCCTGCTCGATCTTGCCCACAACCTGGTAGCCCGTCTGCGTCCGGTAGACCGCCCAGGTGCGCTTGAACTGCGGCACTCCGGTGGAATCCACCCATTGGGCAAAGAAGAACGTGAGCTGCTGCTTGCTGGCCTTCTCCGCCAGCTTCTGGAACTCCGCCGTGGTGATGCTCTTGAAAGCGTACTGAGTGGCCATCGCGTGCAGCGTGCCGAAGAAGGCGTTGTCGCCAATCACCCAGCGCAGCATGTGAAACACCATGGCGCCCTTGTCAAAAACGATCGACTGGTATTCCGGTGTGAATTCGTGCAGGTGCGAGGCCTGAGCGATGGGTGACACCTCTTCGTGGCTCAGTGACTGGATCTCGACGTCGTGCATGGTGTCTTCGAATGCCGACTCCCCGGCAGACTCCTCCACCCACAGCGCCGAGGAGTACGTGGCCAGGCCCTCATCCAGGAAGGCGTCGTCACCTGTGGCCGGGCTCACCAGGCACCGCCACCACTGATGTGAGATTTCGTGCGCCAGCAGCTTTTCATTTACGGGGGTCGAAAATCCACGTGAGGCCAGCGCCACGATGCCCGGCGCCGAGTAGCCGCCCACCGTGTCGTCAGCAATCTCCACCAAGGCCAGGTGCGAGTCCGGCAGGGGGCCGAACCGGTCCGTGAAGTAGGTCAGAATTCGGCCGGCCGCTTCCCCATAAGTCTGGGCCAGCTTCTCGTGACCGGACTTGAGATAAAGGGTGATGTTGGCCCCCACCGCAGTGGCCGGCACCACGTCGTACTTGCCCGCAATGACGGTTCCCGGGAAAGACGACTGCTGGTACAGGAAACTATAGGTCACCGAGTCTGCGCTTCGAACGGGCGAGGAAGGCGTACCCGAGGCGACCACAACCTCGTCCGAAGGCACGGTGATGGCCAGGGTAGCGCTAAAGCGGTTGATGGCACTTTCATTCACCGGGAACCAGCATCCGGGATACAGAAGATAAGAGCCTTCCGGGCTCACGTAAGCGAGTTTCAAGTCTTCCACGGGGCTCCCCTCGGCCGAAGCCAGGGCACCGCTATAGTCCACGGTCACGGAGCTCGTTTTGGCGGCCGGAATCGCGGGCGTAAAGGCCAAGATCAGCGAAGGACCTTCCTGGCGAAAGGTCACGTCACCGCCAGCCGAATCGGTCACGCGCTGAACGCGGAGTGAACTGGCCAGCTCGAGCGTGATGCCCAACAGGTCGGAGTCGGGCGTAAAGTCAACGCGAACGGAGGCGGCAAGGGTGTGTGTCGCTGGCGTGAGAGTCGCTTTGATGGCGTAATGAGTTACCGTGAACTTCGCGCCTGCGGCCGCCGAAGCGCCGGCTTGAGGCTCAGCCGTGCTGCCGGCTGCCGCGCACCAAAACGTCGCGAGCGCCAGCAACGGCGCCATAAGGAACTTGCGGCGCCAGCCCGGCCGAAGCCCACACTTGAGGCTTGCTTCTTGATCACTCGGTTGCATGACGGAGCGAAAAAACCAAGGGCGAGCGAAGCACGACAAGCTGCCAGCGAGGGGGTTGCTGGACTTTTCGGACCTGTCGCTGATCAAATCTCACTCGCCCCTGCTCTCATTTAGACTCGAACCTTCATAGGCTGGTTGCACCCCATCAAAAATAATTCACTCAGCGGCTCGCCAGAGCCACCGCCGCCGTCGTAAGATGCTGGCCGGCTCGGAGCATATCCGCCACTGTTCGGGCAGCCCGCCGCACCGCTCCGCCCGGTCCGAGGCGCTGCCGCACCCCGCGAAATGCGGCCGTCATCTCTTCGCGCGCCTCGGGCTGGTTGAGCAAGCGCGCCACCTCGTCGGCCACCCGCGTCCCCGTAAAATCGCGCTGCACAAGCTCCTTCACCACTTCCCTGCCCGCGAGCAGGTTCACCATGCTGAAGAAGGGCACGTCCACCATGAAGCGCGCGAAGAACGCCGTGCTGGCCGCCACGCGGTACACCACCACCATCGGACAGCCCAGCAGCGCCGTTTCCAGAGTGGCGGTGCCGCTGGCCACCACGGCGGCTTGCGCGATTCGCAGCGCGTCGTGCGTAGCGTGGGCAACCGTGTGGATGAGCCCCGGAGCCGCACCACACGACTGAAGCTGCGTCCTCACCGCTGCTTCAGACAGCGTAGCCGCCACGGGCAACACGAATTGCACGTTCTGGCCTCGGCGGCGAAGTTCAGCGGCCCCTGCCACCAACGGGGGTAGGTTATATTTCAGTTCAATCTCACGGCTGCCTGGCAGCAGCGCCACCACGGGCACGCCCGGCTCGAGTCCGGCGCGCATCAGAAACTGCTCGCGCGGCATCGCAGGCTCATTGATTTCGGGACGATCCACCAGCGGATGGCCAACGTAGGTAACGGGAACACCCGCGCGGCGGTAGATCTCTTCTTCGAAGTCGAAGAGGCACAGCATGTGGTCCACGCGGTCCTGAAGATGGCGCATCCGCCACTTCTTCCAGGCCCAAATCTGGGGACTTACGTAGTAGGCCACGGGAATGCGGCGCGGCTTAAGCTGCTTCGCCAGGCGCAGATTCAGCGAGGGCGCGTCAATGAGCACGGCCAACTGGGGATGGCGGCGGTCCGCTTCCGCCAGGATGGCGTGGAACGCGCGGCGGGCGCGCGGCAGGCCCGAGACAACCTCCGTGATTCCCACCATGGCGAAGTCGCGCAGGTCGGCCACGGTCTCTACACCGGCGTTTCGCATGGCAGCGCCGCCGCAGCCGAAAATCGAAGCCTCACCCAACTCCGCCTTGAGCGCCGCGGCGAGTTCGGCGCCGTGAAGGTCGCCGGAACGCTCACCGGCCACCATCAGTACGCTAGTTGAACTGGCCTCTCTCACTTCCATCACTCTATGCTACTAGCCGTCCGACTGCGGTGCAATCTGGGGCAACATTCGCCCGATCACAAATCGCTCAGTCGATGAATCAGCCGATCACCCGATAAGAGGGCTCGGGCCCGATTCTCGGTTTCGTTTCTCGGGTTCGTTTTGGTTTGTGTGGGTTCGTTGCTTGCCGCCGTGTTTGATCATTTACTCATTCTAAAAGGCTTATTAGAGCACGATATTCTCCAGGTTAGGTTCGTTTGGGTTCGTTTTGAAAGCCCGAATTCATCACTTTTTAAGCGTATAATTATTAAAATGAGCGAGTTACGCGCGTTTGGGTTCGTTTTTTCAACTCGTTTGAGAAATAAGCCCAAAAACGATGATAAGTCCTTGTGGAAGTGCTGATTGTGGTTTTGGGTTCGTTTCCGCACAACGTAGGGGGTGGGGGGAGCTCCCCTGAATTTCAGTTCTTATACGCGCTAACCTAACCCTCTCCCCGCCCGCGCTTCACAGTCGCCCGCGCTTTTCGACTCACCCCATACTACCATGTGGGCGGTGGCAGGATGCGGGGTATGCGTGAAGGTTCGCGCTTGTACCTCCCATTGTGATAAGAAGCCATCGCGTTAAGGGTTCGTGGGTTCGGCGGGTAGGCTGTTTTGCGCTGAGGCCCGGCCTCGTGCCGAGAGCCTGGGAGGTAGATAGGCCCCCGCCCTCTTCTCCCAAGCCGAGGAGAATCTGAGGCCTTTGGAGCCTGTGTTCGCAAGCTCGACTGGAGAGGGTTGAGGGTCGGGGAGCCGCAACCCGAAGCCGAACCTCATGAGATCCTCACGACAAGCTTGATTTTTCGGGAATCGAAGTCAGTGCGCAGGAGTTGGTGGCTCCGAGGCGCTATTAGAGGACCGGCGGGCTGGGCTGAAACGTCCCATCTCAAGGGGCAGGTTTGCTTTGCTCCAGCGAGGTCAGCAGGCGAATTCGCAATTGTTCCTTCTCGCTTTCCGAACCCGAGTCCAGCAGCCCTTCGGCCAGCTCCTTTGATAGCAATACGTTTACATCTCCGCGCGGCGTTTCGATTCGAACAACCCACCCAAGCCGATTTACATCGCGGATGACGGCGGTCACCCGGTAACCGGCGTCGAGGGGTCGGATTGCACCTTGAACCGCCTGCCCAAGATCGTTTGCCTTCTTGCGAGTCTTTTCCAAACCGTACGAGCCAGCCAGCACATTCCTGGCGTACTCTTCCTCTGGGATGTTGAACTTCCGAGCTATTTCCTTCTGTTGAGCACTCAACGCCGGCAGCTCGCTGCCGTGCATCGACTCGTTCCCAAGCAGCTTCTTGTAGATCTGGTAGCGATTTTCCAGGGATTGCTCGACTTGCACCACTCCACGGTCAGTGCGAAAACTCGTCAGGCCGGGCGAAAGTTCCGTTTTTTCAATATCCACGGTATCTTGTCTCACTCTCTACAACTTAGACTACCCTTCCCAATCCGGTATGTCAAGGCCCTGCGGAACACCCAGCGTGGGGGACAGCTTCTTGGCATACCAAACGACGGCCTGGTCCTTGAGCGCCAGAGTCGCGGCGGTATCCTCGTGCAGGCAAAGCAGCCCTGAGGTTGTTGACGTGCTTTGGAGCGACAACACCGCGATTTTTCGGCCCTGCCGTATGGGATAGAAAAGGGGGACAGCAAAGATCACCGTGTGACCCCGAAGCCCCTCCGGCTCGCCCTCGTAATAGGGAAGCTCTTCGCACCGGATGCCCGGCACATTCACAAAAAGAAGCGGCGCTCGTCTCCTGAAAGCCTGGCCCGCAACTGTCCTTCCTGGCTTGATCACCCATTTTGCCAGACCCTCGGGCAGCGGCCCCCTCGTTGAAACCGCGCACACCAGCCCGTGCGCGCCTTGGTCATATACGAAAAGCGCGATCTCGAGCTGGTCGTCGCCCGCAGGCGAAGCGTAGGTTTCGGCGCTCAAGACTTCAGTCTTCAGGCTCAGCAGGCTCTCCCGCACCGCATCGGCCTTCGCCGACTTTGCGGGCTCGCGCAACTCCAGCAGAGCTTTGATCAGGTTCGCCGCCATGCCCGCTTCCAGCGCACTCAGATTCAGCTCTTCCCTGTCATCTTTCGGCAGATCCCAGACGATTCTGTAGTGGTAGCGCGGAAGGGGATGAGCAACCCGCAGCAGAACCGTGCGCAGCGCGGCAAATTGCGTCAGGCCCGGACGGGCGAGTTCCTCTTCCTTGTAGTCGCGACGGTCGTTCTCGTCGGTAACTTGCAATCGGAAGCCGGAAGGAAAGGCCACCGCGGGGAACCGCACCTGGACGAGGAATTCGTCATATGCGTGCCGGCTTTGCATTGTTACATGCTCTTCCGCGCTCTGCTGGTCAGTGGCGTCCAGGCGGTCGCGTTGATTGAAATGAATCGCGTTGAAGGTTGTTCCACGGCGCGTGAAGGTGATGGGATCGCGACCGAGCGGAGGGTCAAACAGCGTGAGGCCTTTTCGGGTGGACTTTATAGGAGGGTCAAGCCATTTCCAATCGATCTTCTGGCCCTCGGGCGCCTCGTAGGTCCAGGGCCCGAAGAAGCCCGACGCCGAAGTCAAAATACGATCAATCGAGAAGACATCATGGCCCAGAGCCCGGGCCTCGTACACCACTTCTTCGATAACCGAGTCTCCGGAACCTTCTTTGATAGTTTCGAACCTGACGTATTTCTTTGCCTGAATCTTGCCGAAGGCGGCGGCCAGCCGGGAGAATCGAATACGTCGAGCCTCGCCGTAGCTTCTAATCGAGACGGCCGGAGCCCCCGGTTCATAGGTGGCCGCCTTCAGGTCCCTCCGTTCGAGGTTGACCTCTCCCGTGGGAAAGATTGTGATGCGGTTATAGGAGAACGGGTGGTCGTCCGTCTTCCCGACGCTGCCGGCTGCGATCACAGCCAGAGGATGCTCGCCGCCTTCGGCGACCGGGAAGCCGGCCCTGGAGTAGGCTGGGTAATGGCGGTGTCCGTGCAGGACCAAGTCCATCTTCGTTTTCACCATCTGCTCCATGAAAAGCCCGGCGTTTTTGAGGAGCATCAACTCAGTAGCGCCGATGGGGAGCAACTGTTTGGCGCGGTGTTCCGTGGGCGCAATCGGCATGGGATGATGGTGAACCAGTACCACCCGGGTGAGGGAACGCCATAGCTCCGGCTGATTCTTCCCGATGTCAGCGGCCAGCGCGGCGTGGTCGATGAGGGCCTCTTCCTTCACGAGGCCGGTCGCAAAGTTAATCGCCAGCTTGACGCTTCGATCGATCGCGTTGGAATCGAAGACGAAGAGCGCGATGCCCAGCTCGGAGTAAATCCGCGAAGTGAAGTAGGTTCCGAACTGCCGGTAAAACTCTCTGTACTGAGGTTCCTTCCAAACGAGACCCTCCAACCTGAAGTCGTGGTTCCCCGGTATCACGAGAAGCGAGGTCAGGGGATCAACGCCCAGGGGCTTGCAGAGATCGTCAAGCAGGTAGCTCTTAGCGTTGGAAAAGGCCTTCTCCACATCGTCCTTGCCGCGGTCTGCAACCGAACCGTCAATGACGTCACCCGTCACAGCCAGCAGGTCCAGCGGGATTTGGTTCAGGTCTTCTACGAGCGCCCGCCACACCCGATCTTGCCTGTTCGTCGAGGCCGTGAAGTGCAGATCAGAGATGTGGGCAATCACTACTTTGTCTTCGCTCTTACGCTTTGGTTCGAAGATCGCGACCGAACCCATCTTGGCTCTCCGCGCCGCGCTACACGGCCCGCTTGCCGCCGGGTGGCGCATGCATCGCCTTGTGATATATGCGGCTCACAACCTCACGGTATCGGGTTCACGGACGCATAGACGCGTCTCCCAAATCGTAGAACCTGCGACCTGACCAAGGACACTCCCCCTGCGCCTCGACTCGGATGGCCCGCCAGCGCCTGGCTTGGTCCGCGAATGCCTGCTGAAGCAAGGTAGCGCGGTCCTCGCGGTTCAGAGGTCCGCTGCTTTTTCTTCACTGACCCGCTAGAGTTCTGGCGGAGAGAAAATCTTGGCCGACAAAAAATACACGTGGTTGTCGTCAAACGTGTAGAAGATGCAAATATCTACCGTCCTTCCAGCAATGAACCACACGGAAGAATCGTCAAGCTGATAACCTGATTCGGGCTGTCGCGAGAGGATTCGTTCTGCGCCCTCCAAAAGCTGATCTGCCTTTCTTACATTCGGTTCAATTTCCCCCATCTCACGCTCAAAACGTGCATCGCGGATTACAGTTCTGATTTTACCGGTGTGCACTGAGATGGCTTTCTGCAAGAGCCTGGAGGGTTAGCCCGTATGAACGCTCAGCTGCGGTGGGAGGTCGTCTTGAAATCAACGCGGTGTTGTATGGGATTACTTCTTTGAGTCGAGCAACCTTCCAGCCTAAGAACAAATGTGAGTGATCGCTGATCTCAGTCGCATTCATATTCCAGAAGCGTTGAACCGTATGGTGAACGATGTTCAGTTCGTTCTGAGAAAACACGTTCACGTCCGGTGAACGGAGAGCAATAGGTCTCTGTTGCGTTCTTCCGTAATAAGAAAACTGCTGATATGCAAGTTCTTGGTTCTTCTTCATTGTTTCGGTGACTGGCTTTAGGAATTTCGGAGCCGGCCCCTGCGGTAAAGCAAAATACTCATGCCCCGTGATCGGCACACCGAGGTCTAAGAAGGCAGTAAAGTCTGAGTGGAATAACAGCTTGTTAAGTTTGGTCGCTCCAAACCTCTGGTCGGCCTGAGACCACTCCGAGATCAGGAGGATCAACTCCCCTAGTTTCTTATCGTCTCTTTTGATTTCCCGTTTCCTCATAATCCGAGCCTAGGATATCACAGGCTGCCTGGCATTAACAAAATTATAGGCGAACATACGGCGAAAGCCAATAAAAGCAAAAATTCGCGAGATTCTTCATTCCTTCAACGGCTAGAGCGAGAGCGCATGGCCGAAGGAGTTGGCCCGGGGCCCCTTCGAGTGTTGATTGAGTTCCTCGATCGCCTGCGGTATCGAGACGCCGGCTCGGCTACCCGTTGAATGGGTAGTTCCAGGGCAAGTTCCTATCGGCCTGCAAGATGACCCAGAGCTTTTCCGGCACTCCGGACCTTGAACGGCGGCGGCACCAGTCAATGACTCAATTCCACCAACCTCCGCTTCACGCGGCGAACCAAGTCGCCCATGTCAAGCGGACGGAAGAGGACCGCCTCAAAGCCCCGCCGGGTCAGAATTGCCTCGTCCACGTCGCTGTGGCTTGCTAGTACCCAGACTGGCAGGCGCCGGGCCAGCTCCGAGAGTTGCTCCAACTCGGAACGCCAGTTATCTCCTGAAAGCTCGGCAATGAGTATTCGGGGCTGAGGGTCGCCGGCTTTAAGTTCCGCCGCGGCGTCTTGCAGGGTTTGGTAGGCGCGCACTTGGCAGCCCTCCTCGAGGAGTTGGGCGCGCAGCAAGGCGCGGGTCTGCCAATCTCGGGAAACCAGCACCAGTCTGGCGAGGATGGGACCTGATGATTCGGATTTCAAACCCTCCGTCCTTCGATGGCGGTCCAATCAGTACCGTCTTCCAGTCCGACCATCATTCTGCTCTCGACGTGACCCTCCACTTGGGCACTGCGTTTGTGCATCGGCAACCAAAGCAGGGAGCCATTTTGCATGTTAACCTGCATTCTCACCAGGGTTCGAAAGGGCGGGGCTTCAGAGTTTTGTGTGAAAACTCGTGCTGTAGCGGCGGTCTATGACCGCCGCCTGGAGTTTGTACATTTTGAGGCCCGAAGGGCCGCACTAACAAAGCCCTGGGCAACGCCCAGGGAAAACCCAGGGAGTATGAAACATCGTAGCCCTGAAAGGGCGAACTAGAGCGGGTCATCCGAATGGGCCAATCACT
>DATJYK010000018.1:0-1558 GCA_035578005.1 Terriglobia bacterium | reverse complement strand
ACTGCGAAAGCCGCGATGTGCAGCCAAGAGCGCTGCTTGCTACCCGCCAAGGCATGGCCTGCTAGCAGGGAACAAACCAAAGCAAGGGAGAACAATAGGACAAAGATGGCCATCGGCGGATGCATCATGCGCGAAGTCGTTCGCATGGACGCGGCATCGAACATTTCGTTGAGCGAAGGGACTAGAAGCTTGAGTGCATCGGGATCATGATCGGGCAAGTGAGAGGCGGCGAGGGTCTCCTTCCAAATATCAGCCTGGATTTTTTCGGACCTGGAAAGTTCCGCCCGGGCTGCCGTGAAGTCCGGCAATTTTCTAAAAGTTGCCATTCGCGAATCCACATAGTTACGGAATTTCTCGCGTATCGCCGCTTGCGATCCAGGGGGGAGGAGATCCAACCGCAAGTACGCGCTGCCAATCGCATTGGCCTCCTTCTGGATCAAGTGCCTAGCGTCGTCGAGCCTGGCAGGTGCTCCGGAAAAGGTGAATCCGACCAGCAAACCAAACAGGCTGAACACTGCGCCTTGCAAGGTGCTGGTGCCGGACACTGATCCGTGCGGATCTTTTGCCAAACTGCGCTTCCCCAGGCGACGGCCGATTTCCAGGCAGAGCAGCATCCCGGCGAGCATGCATACGGCGAAGGGAACGGGTGGAATTATGGGATCCATATGGTTCGGTTCTCTTTGGTACTGAACGTCGCGAGATCCTGCGTTCGCTGCACAAGCGAGGCACTCGCGGAGTAATGTTTGTCGAGCTTCATTTCGCCATTTTTGACAGCCTTACGACTACTGCAGCCGCGGTGTAGCGGACCACATCTTTTTCATCGTTCATCATAGGCGCGATTACAGGGATCAAACTTGCGTCGTTTCGGTAAGCAATCGCATCCAGTGCCGCGGTTCGCACGATCAAACTTTTGTCAGATGCTGCCGTGACGAGGGCTTCACCACTTCTTGGATCGGGGTCGGACGCAAGAGCTACGGCTGCCAAGGCTCGCAGTGGCGAGGTGTCATCCTTGTGAAGCGCCTTGTATGCACCCAAAGCGAGGCCGGCATAGGGAACGTATCCGATGCCCTGCGAGAACCCGAATTCGGCCATCTTTTTCGGATCGTGGAGCATCTTCAACTGTTCCTGCATGAGTCCTTCCCCACTCTTGCGTTCACCTGTCAAAATGGCGAAGTAAACTTCGTACGCATGGGCATCGCCCAAGGTTTTCAGTGATTCGGTTGCCGCCATGACGACCGAACTTTCTTTGTCTTTCAACAGCGTCCGAAGCTTTTCGATTGAGCCCTTGGATCCCATCTTCCCCAGAGCTTTTGCTCCGGCGGCGCGCACTTCCGGATCCTTGTCTTCCAGCGCCTTTTCAGCCATTTCAATTGATCGAGCATCGTCTTGGATCATGCCGAGGACCCGCACTGCCACGGCCCGCTCCGTCGCATTGCTGTCGGACATTCCGGCCTCAAGTACTTTCCACGCGCTCTCCGCGGGAGTTTGCGCCCGAGCAGCGCCTGATGCCGCTAGCAGGGTGAACATCAGCGTTGCGATTAAGCATTTCCTTGTCATT
>DATJYK010000017.1:0-54432 GCA_035578005.1 Terriglobia bacterium | reverse complement strand
AAGTCTTCTTCATTTTCGTCTGCGGTGTTGCTTTGCGTCCAAGGCTGGCGTGGTGGCCGGGAAAATGCTTGGTGAAGGGTGGCAAAAGCTTCGTCCAGCGAGTAGGGCTCGGAATGACCCTTAGTGTTTGTGTTCGGCACCCGGGCGACATAATCACGCATGACTTCTTTGGCCTTTAGCTGGCTGTGGCCGTTGTCGCGCAACTGCGTAGCGAGCCAGAGCCCGGCATTGTTCCGCCCTTCTGGTGCGCGCTTCAAGGCTTCGGAAACAAGTCGCTCGGCAGACGCGCCGCCGTTGGACTTTGATTTGGGCTGCTTGGGTGCTGGCTCTTCCTTGGAGCGTTTCAAAAAGTCTTGCAGTTCGGTTGGCAGATTTTCGAATGGATCGGGATCGGGTTTTCGGAGCCACTCATACTCACCAGCTTGATTGCGGCCGGCCGCGATGACATACCCGCCATCGCCCCGAATGTCGAGGCCGGGATAGAGCCGTTCCAGCTCGCCCTTGGTCTTCGCGTTCAGAGTGGACACCCTGAATCCTGGGTGTTCAACATAAACATGGTGGCCAGCAGTGCCGGTGCGGACGTGGGGATTGAGTCCGAGCCTCCGTAAGGTTGCGTTACCGGCATCGCCGTCAAAGTCCAAGACGACCAAGCCGCTGATCGCTCCGGTAATCACAGCCCAGGCTGGCGGCCTGAATTTCCGTTTCCACTCGTTGACTTCGGCCACACTTACCCGGCGCCGTTGGAATTCCCTCCATGATGGGATCGCGGGCTTCTTGTTCAAGCGAACGGGGATGACATTCCAGCCGCGCAGGAGGGCTTGCTCAGGGGACATGGGGATCACCTTGCACTGCTCCATTTCCGTCGGCGCGACCTGTCTTCACGCTTCTTGCGGCGGCGGATGCCCAACTCCAGCGCACAATCCCTATAAATTCGGGCGAGGGCCAGCTCTAGCCTGTCAATTCGTTGGGTTAGTTCCCATCGGCGTTCGAAAGTTTTTGTTCGCATGATGCGAGCTTTTCACGAACTAAACGGGAAGTCAGTCCAGGTATTCGGAGAAAAAATGTGTCGAAATTCGAGGAGTTTTCAGGCGGAATTACTCGAATGGCTCCGGCATGCGAGCGCTACAGTTGGCTGGCTCGCTTCTTTCTGAGGCGAATGGCTGCGGAGTATCTCTGCGTTGTACCGTAGGGGTCCTTGGCGTACGTTTCCGGTTCGAGGTCCTTGATTATGCGAGAGAGCCGTTCACCCTTCGTGCGTCTTATGAAGGCCTCATCGTATTTTGAAACGGGGTGCGGCCCTGGCTTCTTCGGTGGCACAAACAGGCGTTTCGTCATCGTGGCAAATTCTGGTCCAGTGAAGTCGGGTGGCTTCCTGCCGCTCATGACGGCGACGATCACATCAATTAGCTTTTCGAGACCTAGGAGGGCATCGGGTGGTAGTTCCGGTAAGTGTCCGACATTTGCCTCCGCCAATCCCACAAGAAGCCGCTCGCAGTATTTGACGTACCTGGGATCACGTTTCCTCTTCAAGGTGGCGAGCCCTTCAAGCTGGTTGTAAAGCCACAAGTTGTTTTGCGCTTGCTGCCAGACAAGCTGTCGGAAACGCTTTGAAACCGCCACTTTCGAGAATTCCGTGGCCTTGCGCCTCAGCATGGCTCTTAAGTTGCTCTCGCCTATTCGGGGTTTCTTAAGTTCCGCCACTTCCGCCTTTGCTTACGGGGTAGACCTTTAGAACCTCGTCCCCGTAATGATTAATCACCTTGACGGCGATCTTGCCGGTCTTGGGCGGATCAAACGGGCGGCTGACGGTGGAATAGAGAGCTTGCCATGTGGCCTCGTCGATCTCGGCGCGAAGGGCGCGCTTCAGCCGCTCGTAAGGGTCGGTGTCCCCCGTGAAATAGGCGTGGCGCACAAAGAAGCTTTCGCCGTTGTAAGCGGTGTCGATAAACCAGCAGGCGATATCGTCAGTCGTGTGGCTCCGAATCTGGCCCGTGGTGGGATCGTACACGTCCACACCCTTGATCTCCACCACCAGCTTGCCGTCTTTTTCCTTGCGGACCTCCAGGTCGGGCTCACCGTAGATCACAAAGAGATTCCCGGCTCCGGTCTTCTTCAGCAGCTCGTCACCCATGGTGAGGTCGTAATTCATGCGCGCCGTCAGCACGGTCAGCTTACCGTAACGTTTGGCCTCTTCCGAAACGTGCGGGTCGAAGTAAAAGCCGCAGACAATCAGCGTCTCGAAGCCGATGCCCTGGACGGCTTCCTTGGCAGCCTCCTTCACCTGCTCCGGGCTCACCGTCCCGTGTTCGGGGCCGATGGAGACGGCAACGCGTCGAACCTTGCCGTCTTTCTCAGTGTATTCCCCGGCTGCCTGAAGCCAGACGCCTGGGTAGAGCTCTAAGCGGTCAAACGTCAGCCGCTCGCTCTTCACGGTGTTCTGGACACCGGCCTTCTTCAGGTTCTCGACGATCATCGCCTCGAAGCTGCCGGCGCTGCTCTCCTCGCGGGCCGCTGTTACGGTGACGGGGTGGCCGTCGTCGGATAGGGCACGGTGTGGTGAAAGACTTTCGACGGTGAACGGGCCGGTGACGCGGACGCGCTTCTGGTCTTCGTACGGCTGGTCGTAAAGCAATTCGGTTTCGGCGTGGCGGGCGATGGAGTCGTCGATTTCCTTTTGCCGCTCGCGACGTATCCTCCACCATTCGTCGTGGAGCTTCCTGGTGCTCTCCGGCCATGCTGCGTCAGCCTCGCGCGGGATTTCCCATTCCTGCCATGCTCTTTTCACGGCCTTGTTCAAGCTGGCACGAACGGGCTCCAGCTTCTCCTGCCACTTGGCATGAATAGCGTCGATCTCGTCGTTGTTGGCGATGGACTTTAGCATGACGTGAGGGACGCGCTTGTAAACAAACCCCTTCTTGATTTCGGACTGGGTGGCCTTGACCAACTCGGCCGTAGTTCCCGAAGTCTCTGCTCCCTTGCGGACTCCTTCCGGCGAGTCGGCCAGCAAATAATACGGGTACTTGGCAGCCACGAGCCGTGTACGAGCAAGTGCTAACGCGACGCGGCTGGTGTCGATTGTGATCCAACGGCGCCCCCACTGCTCGGCTACGTAGGCGGTGGTCCCGCTCCCACAAGTCGGATCAATAACTAGGTCGCCGGGGTCACTAGCCATGAGCAGACAGCGTTCTACGATCTTCGGCGAGGTTTCAACGACATACCTTTTCTCTGAGGCGAATCCCGCAACGCCTGTGTCCGTCCAAACATTCGCAATCGGAAACACGGCGAAGTCGTCTATGTATCGCACATACCTCAGAGTGTTTCCGATCAATTCAACCCGGCCCGCGTTCACCAGCGTTTGCATGCCCTTGGGATGTGTTTTCCAGTAGCCCTTTGCAGGGCGGTACTCCTCGCCTTGATAGGCCACCGGGAAGTCTCCAGGGGGCCGCTGACTCGTCAGATTATCCACTGTGTAGAGTCGCCCGCGATCGTCTTCTATTCGCGCAGAATCGGCTCCGTCGCCCGAGAGCGAGCTTCGTTTACCATCGGCCGACTCAATGCGCGAGTAGCCTGATGCGCCTAGGCCACCTGCCTCCTTCTCCAGGTAAATCTGACGGTACTTAACCCTGGAGGCGTCCTTTGCGTAGAAGAGCAAGTAATCAGCGGTGCCAGCGAGTAGCTGCGCCGTTGCGCTGCTCGTCTTGGTAACGGAGATTAGCGACACGAAGTTACCGCTCCCAAACACCTCGTCCAGCACACAGCGCACCAAGTGAAGGTTCTCGTCTCCAATCTGCACAAACACACTGCCGGTCTCAGTGAGCAGTTCCCTTGCTGCGACGAGCCGGTCTCGCAGGTATGCGAGATAGGAGTGAATCCCGAGCTCCCAGGTATCTCGAAAGGCTCGAACTTGCTCAGGCTGGCGCGTGGCATCCTCCGCCTTCCCGTCTCGCACGTCCCGCTTCCGTGTGGACACCTGCCAATTCGAACCGAACCTGATGCCGTAGGGAGGGTCGATATAAATCATCTGCGCCTTGCCTTTGAGCCCCTCCTTTTCGGCAAGCGAGGTCATTACCAGCAGCGAATCGCCCAGAATCATCCGGTTGGACCAGTTCTGCTCATGGTGGTAAAAGTCCACCATCTCTTCAAACTTGATGCCATTGAAATCGGCGAACAGGTCGGCTTGGGCCGCTTGGCCTTCCTTGGCCGTTTGCCGAAAGTCTTCGATGAGGGCTTGCGGGTGAATCTTCTCCTGAATGTAGACAGGCACCACCGGCACTTGAAGGGGTTTCGCGTCCTGCTCGTCTTTGCCCTTCCAGACGAGTTGCGGGTCAAGCGACGGGTCGCGCGGATAGAGCATCGCCTTGGGGTGCTGCTCATCCTCAGCAACGAAATCGCGCAACTCCTCGGTGGGAATGTTCCGCCGCTTGTCCTTGTGGCGGACACTCTCGACCTGTGTCCGTCTTGCTTCCTTGGTTCTCGCCATAAGCCGCAGGTCCCGTTCTCACCAAGACCAATTCGTGCTTCTGAAATATATTCCTACTTGTAAGGCCACCCCTCGTCTTCATTCGCCTTTATCGTGATCGTATCCGGTGCATCTAACTGCACGTCGGAAAGCGTGAAGGACGCTGGGTCGTGATCTTTAAACTTTGCGATTATCTGCGCGTCGTAATCCTCTTCAAGTTCCACCGTTTTGTTGACAGTGTCGAAAAAGAAGTAGCCATCCTCATGGTCATAGCTCGCGGTGTTTTCATTACCGTACATCAAATCAGCCTCATAAGAAATGTGTGCGGTCGCCACTATGGTTGCGCTGTCTGTCGAGACCTCGATCACTTCGAAATCGGTGTCGTCAAGACCAACATCGTCGACGCGCACTTCGTTAACGTGAGCGTGAAAATCGGCCACATCAGTAATGATGAACCCTCTATCAGGGAAGACTTGCGTGA
Organism: Terriglobia bacterium; assembly: GCA_035578005.1. Classification (GTDB taxonomy): domain Bacteria; phylum Acidobacteriota; class Terriglobia; order UBA7540; family UBA7540; genus Gp13-AA77. The sequence continues at coordinate 49,492 of DATJYK010000017.1, read as the reverse complement.
CACGTTTTACGATTTCGTCTTTGCGCTTGGCCGTCTCCGTCCGCACGAATTCGGTGACAGTCTCTTCGGAAGTCAGGGCATCTAGGAAGTCGGCGAGTCGCGGAAGGCTATGAAGAGGGCCTGTTTCACTGCACGCTGCCTGCATGTCCGCGTCCCCACTGATAACATACAATGCATTGCTTGTTTTGCCGCACCAGTCACGCAGCGCCTCTAGAGCCAGCGCGTCGGGAAACTCACTCTTCTTTTTTCCAAGTCCGAAGGGCGGTTTTTGACTAAAGTATGCATCTAGGATTGGCCCAACCTTCATATCGTAAGCCTTCAGGATAGTTGCTTCGACCTCCTCTAAATATGCCTCGAACTGTGCAATTAATTCAGTCACCAGCGCGGATTTATTGAGGGCTGTGAGCGTTGTCTTCACGGCAACAGACGAAGAATTGTGCAGAATCTTTCCCTTTGCTGAAAAGGACTGGTGGGCCTGAACGGCTTCCTGGACCGCGTCCCGAATGTTAGCCTTCACCTCCTCCACCGTTATGTCGGTCAGGAACACGCAGACATCACCCTCGGTCGCATAAGATGCGAGGGCGCTGAGTACCTGCCCTTGGTACCGAAACCCGCTGTCAAAGAAGACCTGGGTATCGAGAAACACGTTTTTCGTTTTCAATTGAGCCATGGATCGATTCCCGGCGCCCAGTCTGCTAACGGGCGGTCATCGTTGCGTGACACCAAGACTTCGAATTTCATTTGAGCTATTCCAAGGATTAGAAATCTCGACGAAGGCCCATCGTCCGAATCTGCCCTGATTGTTGACGGCGGGAACCCAGAGGTCACGTGCCGTGGCTACCTTCGCGGCCTTCTTGCCGTCGCGGTCGCCGGTGACCTCCAGAATCAGGTTCAACGGGTCTTCCGGGCCGTGGCCATCGTTCACCCGCACGATGAAATCCGGGCGGTAGTTCTCCTGCTCTCCGTTCAGCGTATATGGGATGGTGAAGCCCACATGGTCATTCTTGACGTAGCAGATCACCTCGCCGTCCATGTTCTCCAAAGTTTGGGCTAGCTTCTGTTCCCACGATTCGGTATCGGCCACCACACGGTTAACGTGACATTTGTCGGGGCGCGTCTCGTACGTAGGGCGAATGGTGTCGAAGTCCACGTAACGGCTTGAGCCTTGCGGATCGTAGGGCTCCAGAACCGGCTTAAGGGTCTTTTGGCCCCTGGCGCCCGCGACGATAGCTCGATAAATACGGTCGGCGGCATCGTGCGCCACCTCCGTCCAGAGAAGCAACTGCGGGAACGTATTGTCCTGACAGATCACGCATTCAGCGAGCCAACGTCGCGCGATTTCCAGCACCTGCGGGAAGAGCCACGGCTTGGTGTGGCCGCCGTCATCGCGGAATTTTCCTTCCAAAGCGAGCTTGGCGAGCTTGAACTCAACTTCCTGCAGTCGGCGGGTTTTCAGATCGTCCAGCGTATGGATGCAGGTCTCACCCACAATGGGTGCGTTTTCTGTCCACGTGGTGAGCGTCTTGGTGCTGAGTACCAGCTTGGAGTCCTCCGAGAATTCCGCCCGCAGTTTCTCGTCGGCAAAATCGAAGCGATAGGCGGTGAGCCGGGGAAACGTGATCTCGCAGGCGGAGCGCTCCTCCAGGGCGCGGACCCGCTTAGGAGGCGGGCCGGGCTTCGGATTTTTCTGCGAGCCGGCCGCCGGAATGAACGAGAACGGCACGCCGTAGACTTCGGCGTATTCGGTGGCGAAACCCTGAAATTCTACTTCCTTGCCGTTCACCGCGACGCGCTGGCGCTCGGCTGCGTAGCTCATGCGCCGCAACCCTCGTCCCACAACCTGCTCACAAAGCAACTGAGTGCCGAACGCCCGCACCCCGAGAATATGCGTCACGGTGTTCGCGTCCCAGCCTTCCGTCAGCATCGAAACGCTGACGACGCATTTTACCTGCTCTCCGAGCTTGCCGGGCTTGCCAACGGTGTTCATCACTTCACGGAGCAAGTCCTCATCGGTGATGGCTTCGGCGTCGCGGCCCGGAAATCGGCGCCGCAAGTCCAATTTGAATTCTTCGATCTCCATGGCGGCGATCTTCTTAAACTCATCGCTCATGGCCTCGCCACTCTCGAGCTGCTCGCTGTCAATCAGGATGGTATTCGGGCGGCTGCGCCAGTGGCCATCCTCGACGTTACTGAAGATTGCGAGCTGGCCGGGCACGGCAACGGTGCTGCCATCCTCCAGGGGCTTCTCCCAGCCTCCGATGTAATCGAAAACGAGCTTTGAGACGTTGGTGTTATTGCAAACCACGATGAAGACGGGCGGCGTCTGGCCGTCTTCGCGGGCCTTTGCGTCCTGCTGCCAGCGGCGGTAGTACTTCTCGTAGTTCCCGTAGAGGCTGTGCAACGCGCCTTCAAGTTCCTTGGGAAGCTTCGGCTCGCCGCTGACGGCCTGGGTTCCACGGCCTTTCTTCGGCAGATGATCGCGAATGCGGAGCCACAGATCCCGGTAAGTGGGTTGCGCGCCGCGCATCGTGTCGTCGGCGACGGGTACGCGGGGCACCTTCACAATTCCGCTCTCAATCGCATCAATCAGGGAGAAGTCAGAAACGACCCACGGGAAGAGCGTACCTTCCGAGTAGCCGGAGCCGCGAAGAAAGAACGGCGTGGCGGAAAGGTCATACACCACCTTAACCCCGATCTTGGCCTTGACCGCCTCCAAGCCCGAAATCCAGATGCGGGCCTCTTCCTCGCGCTTCTCCGCTTCCTTGCGCTCCTGGCCCTTCAGAGGCTCGGCGTCCTCCCCTCCTACCCGTCGGCGGTAGCAGTGGTGCGCTTCGTCGTTTATCGCCAGGATGTTCTTCTTGTTGCCCAATTCCCGGCAGACCCGGCGCACCATCTGGTCCGGGGACTCCTTGAACGGGCTCGGCGCCTCGTCGCCATGCGTGAGAATCTGTTTTGTGAGCCGTGCGGCCTGGGTGGTCTCCCGCAAGAGAAAGGCGTGGAAGTTCGTGATGATGATCTTCGCCCGCTCCAGTTCCTGCATCAACTCGGCGGGCAGAATGTCGCGCTCACGGTAATAGTTCTGCGGATCATTGGGCAGCAGAACGCGCAAGCGGTCGCGAATGGTGATGCCAGGGGTCACGATCAAGAATGAGTCAGAAAAGCGGGCGTCCTGGGGGTTGGCGAGCTTGTTGAGCGCCTGCCACGCAATCAGCATGGCCATCACCACGGTCTTGCCGCTCCCGGTGGCCATCTTGAAAGCCACGCGGAACAGCAACGGGTTGGCGTCCTCGTTGGCCTTCCGCAAGTCGTTTTCGATCCAAGCGTCGCCGTGCTTACCTGCCACTTCCGTGAGGTAAATGGCGGTCTCCAGGGCCTCGATCTGGCAAAAGAATAGCTTCCTCTCACGCTCGGGATCGCACCAGTATTCGAGCAAGCGCCGTGTGGTGCTGGTGATGCCAACGTGGTTTCCTTGGCGCCACTGGTCAACGCGGGCTCGGACCTGGTTAATCCACTCGTTGGGCCGGATGCGTTCCTCGGTCCATTCGGTCTCGAATTGGAGCTGCTTGCCGCGCTTCTTGGCAGGGGGAATCGGAATGAAGTAAGAGCTGATGCGGCGGGCCTCGACGATGTCATTGGTGATGCCTTCGTCGTCGAATTTGAAGTGACGCTGCGGGGCCTCAAACGGCGAATTCAGGACCGGGTTCTCGATGACAACCTGCTTCATGGTTGTCCGACGTTTCCCTTCAGACTAGTAATTTCGAGAGATAGCAACCAGGGAGTGTATCATTTCTTCAGTCGGAATCGAGTTTGAGAGGCCCTCGTCCCGGCGGGCTTTTCTATTCTTGCTTTTCAGACTTCGCCTTGATTATCACGGGGATGTGGTTCGCTGGGTTTGCTTCTTTTGCTTAATTTCTTTCCTGCTGGCTGCTCGCTGCTCACGGCCTGCGATCTTGCACCGCGCACTGGCAGCCAATTGGACTTCAAGTGTCAAAAACCACTTTTCTCCCCCGTGGGCATCTTCCTCCTTCCACATGTCTTCCGCGTGCACAACGATCTTTTTGACTTTATGTTGTTTCATGTCGGCTCCTCCGGTCCGACATTCTACCAGACAATTGACTTGCCAATCTTTCCTGTGGAAATCTTCAAACTGTACCACTACGCTGAGGCATAAACGGGTAGGACAACGGGTAGGTGAACTGGTACCTGAACGAGAAGCCTAACGGGTTGACGGACGGTTGCCTTTCGGCAGGTCCGGGCGGGCGGCGTTCGGGCACTGGGCCAGATACCGCTTCGCCCGGTCGAGGCTCGATTCAGTTGCAGGCTTCATCCTGGTCTTCATCTTCATCGCTGGCGAGGTCGCTGATCTCTTCTAGTCGTGATTTCAAGTCCTCGTTCTCCGACTCCAAGTCCTCAATTCGCGAGATTAATTCACGTCTGGTCTCTGCAGCCATTTCATCACCTCCATTGAGATTTGAGGCTCTGATGCGCTTCCTCGGCGGGTTCCTTGCTTACGGCTGGTACCTCGACTTGGCGGCTCAAGCCTCTGGTGGCTATCGTAAAGAGGCGGCATTCGCCGATCTAGCCCCGCAAATCCGCTAATATTTTGGGCGTTCTTCTTGGTGTTTATTCGTCTGGCCTGGGGAGTCTGATTTAAGGGGCGGGTCACGTGAATCGCGTTCCTTCTGTTTTCTTCTTCTGCTGACAGCCGCTCTTAGACCTTTCTCAGCCAAATAGCGGCCGTACGTGTCCAGCCGGCTGAATCCGGCCACCTGAGCAATGAGGACCTCTCTGGGGCTTTTGCCTTGGGCGATCATCCGGGCTGCCGCGTCAAGTCTGGGGTCATTGGGGCGCCCACGTTGCGGTGGCAAGCCTCGACGCACCCAATGGAGAACTGATTTCTTGAATCCTCGGGCGTCGCGGGCGATTTCTTGGGCAAAGCAAGTTTTCAAAAACGAAGCGAACTCGTGGGATGCAGCCTCTGCTGAAGAGTGGCTGAGACAAACTTCGGCCGGGCCTGGATTTGAGTATTGGAACAAATTGGAACAGATTTTTGGATTTTGAGGTTTGTAAGTGGTTGATTCTATGGTGCCGCGGGACGGAGTTGAACCGCCGACGCCAGCCTTTTCAGGGCTGCGCTCTACCACCTGAGCTACCGCGGCACGGTAGGTCCATTTTGGGGCGTAGCGAGCTGCTGTGTCAATTCGGTCTTCGCGGGCATCACCGCAGCGGCTCCTCCACTTCTTGCAGCCACTCAGGCCGCTTGAGCACTTCGCGCGGCCGCGAGCCGTCCGGCGCGCTGATGATTCCGTCTCGCTGCATCATATCGAGCAGCCGTGCGGCGCGGCCGTAGCCTAGGCGCAGGCGGCGCTGCAGGAGTGACGTGGAGGCTTTGCCCGACTCTACCACCAGGCGCACCGCTTCTTCATAAACTTCGTCGAGGCCGGCGGAATCTTCATCTTCCGGGTCGTCGATTTCAGCCTCACCGTCGCCCACGGGCTTCAGGAAGTTTTCGTTGTATTGCGGGGGAGACTGCGCCTTCCACCAGTCCACCACTTTGTTGATCTCTTTCTCAGTCACCAGCGAACCATGCAAGCGAAGTAGCCTCGACGTGGCGGGCGGCAGAAAGAGCATGTCACCGCGGCCGAGCAACGCTTCGGAGCCGTTGGCGTCCAGAATGGTGCGCGAGTCCACTTTCGAGGCCACCCGGAAGGAGATGCGCGAGGGCATATTGGCCTTGATGAGGCCGGTGATGACGTCCACTGAGGGCCGCTGAGTGGCGAGAATCAGGTGGATGCCCACGGCGCGCGCCATCTGGGCGAGGCGCGTGATCGATTCCTCCACCGTCTGCGGCTCCACCATCATCAAATCGGCGAGCTCGTCAATCACAATCACCAGGTAGGGCAGCGGCCCCTGCGCCTCACCGTCGTTGTCGAAGAGGTTCAGGGTGGATCCCGATTCGAAAAGCCGGTTGTACTGCTCGATGTTCCGCACGCCCTGCTCGGCCAGCTTCTTCAGGCGCTCTTCCATTTCGGTGGTGGCGCGCCGCAGCACGTTGGCGGCGACTTTGGGCTCGGTGACGATGGGCGTGTAGAGATGTGGGATGCCGTCGTAAAGGTTCAACTCCAGGCGCTTGGGGTCAATCATAATCAGCCGCACTTCGTCGGGAGTGGCTTTGTAGAGCATGGAAACGATCATGGCGTTGATGGCCACGCTCTTGCCCGAGCCGGTCGACCCCGCGATGAGGACGTGCGGCATCTGAGTGAGGTCGGCCACTTTCATCTTGCCCGTGATGTCCTTGCCGATGCAGAGCGTGAGCTTCGAAGGCGAGCTCGCAAAGTCGCTGCCTTCGACGAGTTCCCGCAGGTAGATCACCTCGCGGTGCATGTTGGGCACTTCGATGCCCACGGTCGATTTGCCCGGCACGCGCTCGATGAGGATCGACTCCGCCTTCAGCGCCAGGCAGAGATCATCCACCAGATTCGTGATGCGGCTGTACTTGATGCCGGCCTCGGGCTTGAATTCGAAGGTAGTGACGACGGGCCCTGGGTGAATCTGTGTCACCGCGCCCGTGACGCCGAATTCGGCGAGCTTCTCCACCAGACGAGAGGCCCGCTCCTTGAGTTCGGCTTCGTCCACTCCTTGCTCCTCTTCAGGCGGCCTCAGCAAGGCAGCGCTCGGCAGCTTGTATTTCCGCCGTACGAGGCTAGGCTTGCCGGGGTTGACGGGCGCGCGCCGGGCACCCGCCGGGGAAGGCGTGAGCGAGGCCTTCGGCGACAAGCCCAGGCCTTGACCTTCCACCACACGCGGCTCCGCGAGTGGCTCGGACGCCGCATCCTCGAACACCGATTCATCTTCGTCGGAGTCGTCCGGCGATTCCAGAGGACGCGGCGTCCGGCGCTTAATCTCCGGTTCAGGAGGCGCAACGGGCGCGGGTCGAACGGCGGCCTTGGTTAGGGGCTGGGTGGGGCCCACCACGATAGGCGGCTTGCCCGTTTTGCGCTCCTCATCAAGCTTCTTCTTCAGCCGTTCGCGCTCTCGCGCTTCGCGCCAGGCGCGCCAGCTCAGTCCGATCCCCGCGAGCGGCGCAAACTGCGCCTTCAACAACCGCCCGGCGTAAGCGAAGGAAAACTTCGTTACCAGAAAGAGCGAGGCCAGCAACACCGCGCCTGCCACAATACCGGCGCCAAGCTGATTGAAGGCATTCACCATCCCCACACGCAGCAGATAACCAGCCAGTCCTCCAGCGCGGATCAATCCCGCGACCGGCGGAGCCATGGGAACCAAGTCGAGAAGCGCGGCAAGAGAGGCGACGAGCAGCACCGCGCCCACGGCCTTGGTTCGAGGCGCCGCGAAGGGCCGGTTGAGCATGCGGCGCGCACCTACCAGGAGAAGCGTGAACGGAATCGCATACGCCGTCCATCCCAGGCCCTGCAGGAGAGCGTCAGCGAGATAGGCGCCGCAACGCCCAATCAGGTTGTGAATGGCAGACCAGGATGAAGCTGATGTATCCAGCGAGAGGTCGCCGGTGTGATAGGAAACGAGGCTGAGCAGGAACAGGAGGCCGAGAATGCAGAGCAGAAAGCCTTCGAACTCGGCCCTGCGGCGCGAATCGAAATGCGGCAAGCCGCGCGACGGTTCGTCGCCCTCGGAACGTAGCTTTGAGTTGGAAGCGGTAGACGAACTAGTCATTCGCGCACCCGGCTTTGACGTGCCCTCGGTTGCCGCTACAGAAGTGATTGTGCACAGGGCTGTAGAGGCGGTCTGTGACCGCCGATCGGCGCTCATAGAGCGCCGCTACAACCTCCGTCGTTCCGCACAACACAGAAGCCTTCAGCGACAACGTCCGGGACACCTGGCGGTTTAGACCGGACGCGAACGATCCCCAGAGAGACGGTACCACAAACCCATGGGGAACAAAAGTCGAAAATGGATGTGACCGTCTCTGGCCCATCGCGGCCCGCCGACTGAAGGCCCGATCCTGGTGGTGCTCTCGAGCAAGCGTAGTGCAGGTCTCGCCCGTAGCCCTGCGGCTGTTTCAGGAATTGAAGGGCGCAGGGCCAAGAACAAGTCCTGCGCTGCACCTGCTCGCAGCATTGACGGCCGGAATCGTCGTAGCGCTGGTCGGTCTCGTGGTTCCGCAGCTTCGCGTGCTGTATGACTACGCGTGGTTCGTTGGGTTTGGGGTGTCGTTCCTGGTCTATTCGGCGTTGAGGCCAGCGGGTTCCGATCGTCAATCTCCCACGCGTACTGTGACACAAATTGATACAGGCCTGCGAACCGGCCCATAGTTGAGTTGACTATGCCGATCCGTGGCAGTATGAACGTCTCTCTCACACCGGAGCTTGAGAAGTTCGTCCAGTCTCGTGTGGCGATACCCAAGTATCTTCTAAGCTTGGCGGGGGAATACCGCGTGTGCAGCGAATTAAACAAGCGCGGTGTGTTCGCCACGGTGACGTACGGCAACCGGAAAGACGTCTGCGTATATGCTATCAGCGACGCGAAGCACCGCGCCCTCAAAGTTGAGGTAAAGACGAGTCAAACAAGGTATGGGAAGTTCCTCACGCGGGTCACTCAGGAATTCTTAGTCCGTCATCGCGACCGAAATCCCCCATTTGGTGAGCCAGATAACAACGCCTTGTGGAAAGCAATACTGGACGATCCCGACCCGCAAGCTCCCGACTTCTGGGTATTGTTCCAAGTTCTGCCGCATGAGGATGGCAGCTTCGAAGAACGGTTTTTTGTCCTGACGCAAAGAGAGCTTTGTGAGGCGCAGGTTGAGCGAAACCGGCTCTTCAATGCTCAGTATACACAGCGGAATCGAAGACCCTTCGATTTTTCAAAGGGTGTCGATGGTGTCCGCATTGCAGATATCGAGGAGTACTGTGACAAGAACCAATGGTCGAAAATTCTTGGGGCTCTTGATAGTGCGAACCCGTTCCGGACTCGCAGCCGATGAATATGGACGCGGCTGGGAAGCAGGCTAAGTCGACGAGCCAAAACCAACGTACGCGTCAAGACTTGAGTTCATTCTCCCCAGAGCGACGGCGTGTACGCCACGCCCGCTTCTCGTTGCTGCTGACGCGTGCGGTCTTTCCATGTGAAAACGGGCTTGCCGGTGTCGACTTCCTTCATGGTGATGCAGCCGTGCACCGGGCAGACCAGCGCGCAAAGGTTGCAGCCCACGCATTCGTCCTCAATGATGCGTGGAATGCGCTTACCGTTTCCGTTTGCCGGGTATTCTTCGATGCACTGGTGGGCCCCGTCTTCACAGGCCACGTAGCAGAGATGGCAGGCGATGCAGAGGTCGTGGTTGATGTCCGCCACGATTTTGTAGTTCAAATCGAGGTCGCCCCAGTCTGCGACGTTCGTCACGGCGCGGCCTTGCAAGTCAGCCAGGCTGGCGAAACCCTTCGAATCCAGGTAACTGGCGAGGCCGTCAGTCATGTCCTCCACGATTCGGAATCCATAGTGCATCACCGCGGTACAAACCTGGAGCGACAATGCACCCAGAGCTACGAACTCCGCCGCGTCCGTCCAGGTGGCGATGCCGCCGATTCCGCTGATGGGAATCTTCACCCGCTTGGCGCATGCCGCGACCATGTTCAAGGCGATCGGCTTCACGGCAGGTCCGCAGTAGCCGCCGTGCGAACCTTTTCCCCGTACGGTAGGACGGGGCGCAAACGTGTCCAAATCAACTCCGACGAGGCTGTTCAGCGTGTTGATCAGGGAAATGCCGTCCGCCCCGCCCTGCTCGGCCGCCACCGCGATGCGCGTAACGTCTGTGATGTTCGGCGTCAGCTTGACGATCACCGGCGTGCGCGCCACCTCCTTTACCCATTCGGTGATCATGGTGGTGTACTCCGGAACCTGCCCCACCGCCGAACCCATGCCGCGCTCGCTCATGCCGTGCGGACAGCCGAAATTCAGCTCCAGGCCGTCACAGCCGCTATCCTCCGTGCGTTTCACCATTTCGTGCCAGGCCTCGCGCCGCGATTCCACCATCAGCGAGGCGATCACGGCGTTATTCGGATAGCGCCGTTTCACTTCCGCGACTTCGCGCAGATTGTCTTCGATGGGTCGGTCGCTGATGAGCTCGATGTTGTTAAAGCCCATCAGCTTCTGCGGACTCAGGTCGATGCCGCCGTAACGCGACGTAGTGTTGATGATGGGGTCACCGACGGTCTTCCACACCGCGCCTCCCCAACCCGCGTCAAAAGCGCGCATCACCTGTCCGGCGGTGTTCGCAGGCGGGCCGGATGCCAGCCAGAACGGGTTGGGACTTTTGATCCCGGCGAAGTTGATGCTGAGGTCTGGCATTGTGATACCCTCGATTCGGAGGGAGACGGCTTCCGTACCCCGGCTGGCTTGCGCCGGCAGCCGGCCTGTTTAATTCCTCAAAAGGGTAGGGCGAGCCCTACGCCTACAACAGCCAGCGATCAATTCCCCGCGCCGCTGCCATTCCTTCGGCAACCGCGTCCACCACTTCCTTGCCGCCGTTCACGCAATCGCCGCCCGCGAAGTATTTTGGATTCCCCGTCTGGTGCGTTTCCGGGTTCACCACCACGCGGCCAGCGTCCAGCTCCACACCGGGAATCTCTTCAAGAAACCGCGTCACGGGCTGCTGGCCGAGCGCCTTTACGACCATATCCACCTCCAAAACGAAATCCGATCCTGGCGTGACTTCCACCCGAGCCCTGCGGCCTCGCCCTTCCACCTGCGTCCGTGCGCAGGTGAGACCCGTCACGGCGCCATCGCGGCCCAGAATCACCAGCGGGTACGTGTACCACAGGAAGGTCACTCCATCTTTTTGGGCAAGCTCGTACTCGTAGTGGAAGGCCGGCATGGACTCTTCGCCGCGCCGGTAAATCAAATAGACGGACTCGGCACCGAGCCGGCGCGCCGCCGTGACGGCATCGATGGCCGTGTTGCCCGCGCCGATCACCGCAACGCGCAGGCCGACGTCGACCTGCGAAAAGGGTTCGCTCTTGGTCCGCTCGATGAACTCGATGGCACCGTAAACGCCGTGCAAACCCTCGCCCGGCAACTGTAAGTCCCAGGTCTCGCCCAGGCCGACGCCGATAAAAATGGCGTCGAAGCGTTGCTGGAGTTCGGCGAGTGGGAGAGTCGAAAATCGAAAGTCAAAGGTCGAAAGGTTAACGCCGCCGCCCGGAGTTTGGCCATCGCCGCCCGGTTCTAAGCCATCATCCTGACTTTCAACTTTCGACTTTCGACTTTCGACCATTCCCGGACCAGCCGTCACTTCCACCCCTTGGTGAATCTTCACCCCAAGGGCCTCCACCATCTTCACTTCGCGCAGGCTGTCTTCGGCGCGGCTCTTGTAAGCCGCAATCCCGTAGGTGTTCAAACCACCAGGCGCGGGATTGCGGTCAAATATCTCCACAGCGTAGCCGCCCTTGGCCAGCTCGGCCGCGCAGGCCAACGATGCCGGACCGGACCCGATGCAGGCCACGCGCCGCCCGTTAGGTTTACCGGCGTGGAAGAGTGTAATCCCTCTGTCGAGGACGTAATCCACTGCGTAACGCTGCAGGCGACCGATCTCCACCGGTCTCTCTTCCGAACCGTTCAGCACGCAGGCGCCTTCGCAAAGAACCTCGGTGGGGCATACGCGGCCGCAGCTCCCTCCCAGAATATTGGCGGTGAGGATCACGCGCGCCGCGCCGGTAAGATTGCGCGTGGAAATCTTCCTGATAAACGATGGTACGTCAATTCGAGTGGGGCAAGCCTTGATACAGGGCGCGTCAAAACAGTAAAGGCAACGGCCAGCGGCGACGTGAGCCTGCTGAGGCGTCAGTGGCGGATTGAGATCGGCGAAGTTCTCCTCATACTTCTCCAACGGCAGCTTGGGAGCGATACGATGGAGAATCATGCCTGCATTTTAGCAGGGAATCCGCGTTCACTATCGAGGCGGCTTCAGCCAGCACCAGAGGACCCCGACTTCGCCGATCGCGAAGAGGGTGCCGAAAATCGCCTTGTTTCGCTGGGCCAGCCAATTGGGCAGGTAGATATCGAAGTTGTCGCCGCGCTCGGCCGCATAGCGAGCCGCCACGTCAGTGAGCGGACAACGCCCGTGATTCAGGGCCAGGATACCGCACTCCATCAGGACGAGGGCCGTCAAGGCGCCTGCCCACTTGAACCGCCGGCGAAGTCCAGCGATGGGGATGGCTACAATACATGTGGCGAACAACGCCCAAATCACGGTGTGCACCAGCTTGATTGCAATCAACACGACTGACTCGCAAGGCGCATCGGACGCCTGCTTCCTCTCAGCAAGTCTTCAGCGCCTTTCAGCATACAATGGCCGTGATAGGATGGCATGGGCTTGTGGGCCCGCTACTGGAGTCAATCGAATGCGCTTCGACACGCTCATCCAAAACGGCATCGTCGGCACCGCGACGGACACCTATGCCTCCGACGTCGCAATTACAGACGGTAGGATTGTGACGCTCGCGCAGAATTTGCCGGTGGACTCGGCGCGGCAGGTTATCGATGCAAATGGACGATTTGTGTTTCCGGGCGGCATTGACGTGCACACGCACCTCGACATGCCTTTTGGCGGGACCACCAGCGCCGACGATTTCGAGACCGGCACCCTTGCGGCGGCCTTCGGCGGCACCACAACCCTGATCGACTTCGCCATCCAGTACAAGGGCGAGACGCTGCGCACCGCGCTCGACACCTGGTGGAAAAAGGCCGACGGCAAGGCCGCTATCGACTATGGCTTTCATTGCATCATGACCGACCTGCCCGACGCGCGTTTGGACGAAATGAACGCGCTGGCAGGCGAGGGCGTCACCAGCTTCAAGCTCTTCATGGCCTATCCTGGCGTCTTCATGGTGGAAGACGCGCTCATCTTTAAGGCCATGCTGAAAGCTTCGGAAAGCGGTTCACTGGTGTGCATGCACGCGGAGAATGGCGGCGCCATTGACGTGATCGTAAAACGCGCGCTTGCCGAGGGCAAAACGGCGCCGAAGTATCACGCGCTTACGCGGCCCACGACGGCAGAAGCCGAGGCTACTGGGCGAGCTATCGCTCTGGCTGAGATGGCGGGCGCGCCCGTGTACATTGTTCATCTCTCTTGCAACGACGCGCTTGAAAAGGTTCGCGAGGCTCGCGACCGGGGTTTGCCTGTGTACGCCGAGACCTGTCCGCAATATCTATTTCTCTCGATTGACAATTTCGATGTGCCGGGCTTTGAGGGCGCCAAGTACGTTTTCACACCGCCGCTGCGCGAGAAGTGGCACCAGGAGAAGCTCTGGAAAGGCCTGGCGGCGGATCAGTTGCAAGTGGTCTCCACAGACCATTGCCCGTTCTGTTACAAGGAGCAGAAGGAGCTCGGCAAGGACGATTTCACCAAGATTCCGAACGGTGGCCCCGGAATTGAACACCGGCTGAGCCTGGTATTTTCTGGTGGAGTGCAGGGCGGACGCTTTTCCGTGAACCGGTTTGTGGAGCTAACCTCGACGGCGCCCGCCAAACTGTTTGGCCTTTACCCCCGCAAGGGAACGATCGCCGTGGGGTCGGATGCCGATTTGGTGATTTTTGATCCGAACGAAGAACACGTGATCAGTGCCAAGACTCATCATATGCGCGTTGATTATTCGATGTTTGAAGGCATCAAGGTGAAAGGCGTGCCGAAGCAGGTCTTTTCCCGAGGCCGGTTGATCATCGATCAAGGCAAGTTTGTGGGCAAGGTTGGGCACGGAGAGTTTCTCAAGCGCCAGAGATACGGAAGTCCGTAAACGCAGGGGCAGACCTTGTGGAATCTCAACGCCGTCATTCCCGCGAAAGCGGGAATCCACGAGTTTTCACGCTGATTCTCGTGGCCGACCCACTTGACAGAACGGTCGTCTAGATTTGATCTTTGGGCAGCCACAAGGGCCGCCCCTACGTTTGGAGCGTCATTGTGGCAGATAAGATCGTCGTGATTGGCAGCCTGAACATGGACCTCGTAGGTTGCGCCGCGCGCATTCCGGTGGTGGGCGAGACCATCACCGGCCACACCTTTTTCAGCGAGCCGGGCGGCAAAGGCGCCAATCAGGCCTACGCAGCCGCGAAGCTCGGCGGGCGTGTGGCGATGGTCGGCCGCGTGGGTAGCGATGACTTCGGGCGGCAGATGCGAATTAACCTTGAGCAGGTGGGCTGCGACGTTTCTGGCGTGCTGACGATACCGGATGTGAGTAGCGGCATTGCTCTCATCTTTGTGGCCGACACGGGACAAAACTCAATCATCATCGTACGCGGCGCGAACGGCCGCTTTTCGCCGGAGGATGTCGAGGCCGCGCAGGAATTCCTGGCGTGTGCCTCCTGGGTTCTGCTGCAGCTTGAGAACCCTTTGCCCACAGTGCTGGCCGCCGCGCGCGCCGCTTCGCACGCCGGCGCGCGCGTAATTCTTGATCCTGCGCCCGCGCAGCCCGTGCCCGACGAACTCTTCGCGCTGGCGGACATTATCACGCCGAACGAAACTGAGGCGGCGATATTGGCGGATCTTTCGCCCGCGAGCTTGAACCCGGACCAAGCTCTGGCTATCGCGCGCAAGCTGCAAGCGCGAGGCGCGAAAACGGTAATCGTAAAACTGGGCGAGCAAGGATGCTTGCTCGTGAGTCCGGAAGGCTCTCAGCTTTTGCCTGCGCCATCAGTGAAGGCCGTTGATACCACTGCAGCCGGTGATGTATTCAATGCCGGGTTGGCAGTAGGTCTTAGCGAGGGATTGGATCTGCCTTCGGCCTGCCGATTTGCGAATTCGGCGGCTGCCCTCTCGGTCACGAAGTTGGGAGCGCAAGCTTCCGCGCCGACGCGTGCGGAGCTGAGTGACTTCGTTCAGAGGAATGCGTGAAGTCTTCTTTCAGCGTCTCCGGAGCGTCTTCGTTGTAAACGGATACGGCGAGCCGTACCCCTACGAACTCCTGCGGGGCGGCTGCGTCATCAGGTCGATATAGATTTCATAGAACCGCTTGGCGTCGAGATCGAACTGGACGTTTGCCAGGCGCTGGTAAGAGGGCAACGCCGCGTCAGCCTGCCAGAACAGAGTCTGGCCGTAACTGGGCCCATGATCGATTTCCACGTCCACGAAAAGTTGGCGCTGATCGGTGATGATGGAGGGCTCAATCAGGGCAATGCCTGCGATCTCGTCCCACATATAGCCCGGCAATGAATACTGCGCGAGGTAGCGGGCCAGCGGCGTATCAGGCTTGATGACGGCCGCGTGGACGTCAGGTGTATAGTGGGTCTTTATCGAAATGTCGATCGGCGTGATGGTGATCTTCTTCCACGCCGCGCGCAGTACAATTCGCGCTGCTTCGGGATCGAACCACCAATTGAACTCCCGTCTGCCGTCGCCCGCCAGGATGCCGGCTTTATCGGAGTAAAAGCCGCCGCCCATCACAACGAGTTCGCGGGCAAGCGCGGCGACGGAAGCATCGAGTTTCAGCGCCAGCGCAATATTTGTCAGCGGCGCGCCAGACCAGACGACTACTTCGCCCGGATATCGATGCACCGTTTCCACGATGAACTGGGCAGCTGTGCCGGGTTGTGCCTTGATTTTCGGCTCACCTTCAATAAGAGGCGGAATCACTTCGGGCGGGTGATAGCGCTCTTCGATTATTGTCGTGCGGCCGGCGGGGAAGTAATCGGTCCAACAGCCCTTGTATTGAAAATGGCCGTAGAGCGCTTCCCAGCGTTCCGTCTCTTCCTTGGAATTCAACAAAGGGAATTCGGCGCCCTGAAAAACGGGCACATCCGTCCTGTCGCCCACCTCCAGCAAGCGGAGTACATGCTGAGTTTCTTCCCGCACCCATTGATCGCCGCTGACTGTGGTGATGCCGAGCACTTCGAAGCGGTCCGACTGCAGAAAAACGAGGATGGCTTGCATGTCGCTGGTGCCCGGACCACGTGCGTCCTGATCGACAATTACCTTGAGCTTGCTCAACCATGACCTCCTGCCAGATGAGCAGAGTAAACCAAGTACTCGACCGTACCGGCATTTTTCATTCGCCAGCACGCCGATTACTTTACGAGCCGGAGGAATTCATCAACAGCCTCCCCTTGAGGAATGGGCCAACGGCCCCTGCCAATCACTCGTAAATCGCCCGATCACTCAATCACCTGATGTCTTCACTCACACCGTAGTGCAGTCACAGGATCAACCCTCGAAGCCCTTCGAGCCGGGACGTAACTCGCAGCCAGCGCAACGAGCATCACCGCAAGAGGAGTGGCGGCCAAGATCAGGTTGCTGTGCGCCATGTGAATGCCCTCAAAGCTTGCCGCGACCAAGTGCGGCATCGTGAGGGAAATCAGAACACCGACGCCCACGCCTGCCAGCACCATCCGCATCGAGCCGCCCAACACCAGCAGCAACACTTCGCGACGACGCGCGCCCAGCGCCATGCGTACGCCGACTTCATGCGTGCGGCGCCCCGCGAGGTAAGCGATGAGACCATAGATCCCGACAGCGGCCATCAGCAGCGCGATCAATCCGAACGCGCCCATCAACTCCGCCATGATGTCATCTCCCTGCCCCGAGTCGTGCATGACGCGATCCATGGTTCTGATGTTGGTGACCGGTTGATCTTTGTCTACGCTCCAGACGGCGCGGCGTAGCGAGGCGGCGAAAGCGCTGGGATCGGCACGCAGCCGAACCACCAGGTTCATCGAGCCCTCAGGCCGCTGAAGGAATGGAACAAATACGTGAGGCCGCCAAGTTGCCTGTCCCACGTACTCGTTGACGTCGCCTACGACGCCGACGATCTGGCGCCATTGCGGCTGACTAGACCCGGAGCCGCCCGCTGTGGTCGCAGGCGCTTCTTCAGGGCTGACGCTGAGATAGTGTCCGAGAGGGTTCTGGTTAGGAAAGAATTTGCTGGCGAACGCCTGATTGACGATCACGATGGGTGCAGAACTCGCGTCATCCGCAGGAGTAAATTCCCGTCCCTCGCGCACGGGAATCTGCGTAACGCTGAAGTAGCCCGGACTGACTGCGAAATATCCGGCCCATGACAGCCTCCAATCTTTGGAGTCAGCCGAAGGTGCGGGCCGTCCTTCAATCACAAAGTGTGCGCGACCCGGAAACGTAAATGGCAGATCGTTAGTTACCGCCGCCGATTTTACTTCGGGAGAGTTCGCCAAGCTGCGAAGCACGCCCTTGAAGAAATCAGCCTGGCGCGCGGGATCTTTGTACGCCGTGCCTGTCAACGCGACGGAGGCCGTCAGCACATTGTGGGGGTTCATGCCGGGCTTTGCCTGCATCTCTTCGATGAAGTTCTCGACGAACAGACCCGCGCCCACCAGCAGGATCAGCGACAGCGCAAGCTGGCCCGTCACCAGCAAGTTTTGTAAACGATGATGCTCCCGCCCGGCCGTCGCGGAGCGCGAGCTCTCCTTGAGACCTGCGTTTGGGTCACGGCGAGAAGCGCGAAAAGCGGGCGCAACGCCAAAGATCAATGCCGTGCCCACCGAAGCCACAAACGTAAACCACAGCACGTTGTGGTCAATGGAAAGCTGTTCGGCAATCAGGACAGACCACTCATTCCAGTTGAATGCGCCGCGGAGCAGGTGCAGACCCCAGGCGGCGAAAAGCAGGCCCAAGCCTCCGCCGAGAAGCGCCAGCACGAGGCACTCGCAAAGGAGTTGGCGCGCCACTCGGAAGCGCCCAGCGCCCAGGGTCGCACGAATGGCAAATTCACGCTGACGGTTGGCGTTCCGCGCCAGCAGCAAATTGGCAAGGTTGGCGCAGGCGATGAGAAGTACGAATGCCACCGCCGCCATCAGGAACGCCAGCGCCGTGCTCGCGTTGCTTTCCTGGATCGCGTAGTCCTGAAGCGTGAGAACATTCGCGCCCCAGTCTTTATTGGTAGCGGGGCTGCTCGCGGCGATACGGCGCGCGATGGTATCAAGCTCGGATCGCGCCTGTTTCTGGCTCACACCGGGCTTCAAACGCCCAAATACACTTAGGCTCCGTTCCGCTCGCGCAGCAGGGCTCAGTTGCGCGGGCGTAAAAGCGAGGGGAATCCAAAGCTGTTCCGGGAACACCCACATTTGCTTGAACGTATCCGGCATGACGCCGATCACAGTGTAGGTGTCTCCATTCACTTTGACGGTTCGGCCCAGCACGCCGGGGTCGGCACCGAAACTGCGCTTCCAGAGGTCGGCGCGTAGCAGCGCTACTCGACTGTGGCCGGCTTCGTCCTCACCAGGCAGGAAGGCGCGTCCCAGAACGGGAGAGACGCCCAATACCTGAAAGTAATTCGCAGACACCTGTGCGCCGGGCACCCGTTCCGGCCGGTCGCCGCCACTCACCGTCACGTGGGTCTGGCTCTCGTCACCTTCGAAGGACGAGGCTGCTGCGATTCCCGAAAATGCAGTGGTCTGCGCGCGCCAGTCCCGGAAGTCAGGCGGAGAAACTGGAGAACGGCTGGAATCATCGCTCGCACTCGCTGCACCAAGGTTCCGACTGAATAGCATCATCAACCGGTCGGGATCGTGGACCGGAGGCTTGCGCAGGAGCATCGTGCTGATCACGCTAAAAATAGTGCTGTTCACCCCAATGCCGAGAGCCAGAGTAAGTACGGCCACCGCTGTGAAGCCCGGATTCTTCACCAGCATTCGCAGGCCATAACGGACATCCTGCGCCAATTCCTCAAGCCATCGCACCGTCCACATATCCTGGCTCTCCTCTCGCAGCCGCAGTTCATTCCCAAGCTCGCGCCGTGCGGCAAACCGCGCCTCTTCAGGCGATTCGCCTGCCTCGGCGTGTGCCCGCGCGCTCATTTGGACGTGGTGCCGCATTTCCTCGTCGAGTTCGCGCTGGAACCGCCCTCGCCTAAAGAAGAATCCCAATCGCCGCCAAAGCTCACCTAACGTTCCCATGCTCGCCGGCCTCGACAACACGAATGCCGCTGTCCCAATTTGGACGTAGGGGCGGCTCTTGTGGCCGTCGAGCTCACACCATCCGCGGGGTTTGCTCCGCAAACTGGGCGGCCACAAGGGCCGCCCCTACGTCCAAATTAAAATACCCGCGAATCTTGACTCATTCTGGGAGCGCGGGCGTCTCGCCCGTCCAGACGAAAAGACAAAGAGCGGGCGAGACGCCCGCGCTCCCAGAATGAGTCAATGAATCAGTCCTTCAATCACTCAATCACCCGATTACTCACTCATACCTCAGCGCCACCATCGGATCCACTCGCGACGCCCGACGGGCGGGAACGTAGGTCGCAACAAGAGCAACCACGGCCAGGAGCAGCGAAACGGCAAAGAAAGTGGCGGGGTCCGCGGGCTTGACGTCGTAAAGCCAACCCGCGATCAGCCGCGTGAGCGCCCATGACGCTACGAGGCCGATAGCAAGTCCAGCGACTGAAAGTCTCAGGCCCTGCTTGATAATCATCTTGAGCATGTCGCCCTCTCCCGCCCCAAAAGCCATGCGGACGCCAATTTCGTGCGTTCGCTGAGAAACCGAATAGGAGACAAGGCCGTAGATGCCAACCGCCGCGAGTGCGAGCGCCAGCAGGCTGAAGAAGCCAACCAGGAAAGCGGCCATGCGCGGCTGAGAGAGCGCGTCGCGGAAATGCTCGTCCAGGGTTCCAACATCATACAGGGGCACTTGAGGGTCTAGCGTAGAGACTGCGCGCCGCATGGCAGGCATCAGGCTCATCGGCTCGCCCGCCGAGCGCACGGCAAGGTAGACCTCCGGCGCCCCGCTTTGAAAGAGCGGCAGGTACATGTAGGGCTGAGGGCTCTCCCACACGGTGTGATACTTGATGTCCTCCGTAATGCCGATGACCTCGCGATACGACTTCTCGCCGGCAATCATCAGGTACCGTCCAACCGGGTCCTGGTGAGGCCAAAATGCATGCGCTAAAGTTCGGTTAACGATCACGACCCCTGGGCTCGTTTCATCGTCCGTGGGGCTGAAATCCCGGCCTCGAAGAAGCCGAATGCGCAGTGTTTCGAAAAAGGCAGGCGAAACTGTGCTCACCTGCACCTGGAATCCATGCTTCGAGTCTCCACCTTCTTCTTCGTAGGGAACCACACTCTTCACGTCTCGCAACACGCTCAGGGGCAAACCTGAGGTGAGGGTGGCAGAGTTTACCCCAGGCAACTGCCGCACCTCGCCAAGCAGGCGCCGGTAAAAGTGGAGCTGCTCGGCCTCGGAATAATTGCGCGTGAAGCACTCGATCGCCGCCACCAGAACGTTATGGGAATTAAAGCCGGGATCGGTGTTTTCAACCCGGTAAAGGTTCCGCAGCAAGAGCGCTGCGCCCATGGTGCAAACCAGCGTGAGCGCCACCTGCGACACCACCAACCCGTTCCGCATCCGGCTGGCGTGCACGCCGGTGGAGGCTTCACGCCCGCCTTCCTTAAGCGCTTGATTCGGACTTGCGTTGGAACACTCCGCGGCCGGCACGAGACCAAAGAGCATAACGGTGAGGACCGAAAGCGCCAGAGTGAAGCCAAGCACGCGACCGTCTAGTTGCGGATGCAACGCGATGTTGATGGTGAAGGGCAAACGGAAGCTGGGAAACACTTGCATGATGAGCAGCGCGAGTCCGGCGCCAACTGCCCCGGCTGCGGCTGTTAAAAGGGCGTTCTCGGTGAGCAGTTGCCGCACCACCCGTGCACGGCCCGCTCCCAGAGCCAGCCGTGTGGCGATTTCCTTGCGCCGCACCCCCGCCCGCGAAAGAAGCAGGTTCGCGACATTGGAGCAGGCAATCAGCAAGACGAGCCCTGCCACGCCCATCAGCAGTCCGAGGAAGTTGACGATCTGCTCGCGCCAGGTGGGCCAAATGCGGGCTTGGGTGGCCGGAAGCACAATGGCCGTCCGATCCTTGTCCGCCGCCGGATAAGACGTAACGAGTTGCTGCGCGGCGAGAGCCACATTAGCCCGCGCGTCAGCAGGAGCAACCCCCGGCGCGAGCCGCGCGATCACCAGGAGCCATCGAGCTTCGCGCGCCTGGAGAAGATCGATGCTCGACGGTAACACCTGAGGCTGCATCGAGAGCGGAAGCCAAATTCCGGCCTTCGTGCCCCAATCCAGATTCACGCCACTGAAGCCCTTTGAGGCCACGCCGACCACAACGAAAGGGTGACCATCCAGCACCAATGGCTTTCCGAGGGCGTGCGCGTCCGATCCCAATTGCCGTTGCCAAAACTCGTAACTCACCACCGCTGCAGGACCGGCGCCGTGGCCGGCACCTGCCGCCGAGAGAAGTAGCTGGCCCATGAAGGGCTTCACGCCCAGCACCGCGAAATAATTCTCGGAAACGATCTCGGTCCAGGGAAAATCCGCTTCGCCGCCGTGAGTCCAACTGACGCGAATGCGCGCATACGCCATCACTCCGGAAAACACTTTCGTGTGGTCGCGATAGTATTCGTAATCCGGGTACGAAGTGGAGCTGTAGCCCGCACCGTGCGGACCGCTGGTGTACAAGGCCACAAGCCGTGTGGGATCTTTTGCCGGGACCGGTTGAAGCAGGACGGATTCCACCAGACTGAAAATCGCCGTGTTAGCGCCAATGCCGAGCCCGAGCGTCATTATCGCGACTGCGGCGAAGCCCCGATTCTTGCAGAGCGTTCGCAGCCCGTAACGAATATCCTGTCCAAGCTCCTCCAACCATCGCACCGCCCACGCGTCCTGGCTCTCCTCACGCAGACGCAGTGCATTGCCAAGCTGATGTTGGGCGAAAAATCGCGCCTCGTCGGGCGATTCGCCGACTTCGGTGTGCGCTCGCGCGCTTAACTCGAGATGGTGTTGCATCTCCTCGTGCAGTTCGCGCTGGAACTCGTCGCGCCGGAAGAAGAATTTCATGCGCCGCCAAAACTCGCCCAGAGCTTGCATGCTCGTTTACCTGACAATATTCCTTGACTCAGCCTGGGAGCGCGGGCGTCCCGCCCGCTCCTTGTTTTTTCTCTGGGCGGGCGGGACGCCCGCGCTCCCAGGTTGAGTCAATCCTTCGATCTTCCGATCAGCCGATTCCCTACTCGTAGCGAAGCGCCACCATCGGGTCCACTCGCGCCGCGCGCCGCGCAGGAACATAGCCTGCGAGCCCCGCCACGGCCGCCATCAAGAATGTGGCGACGAGAATCGTCACGGGGTCAGCGGGGTTCAGGCCGTACAGCATGCTGCTGATCGAGCGCGTGGCGGCCCAGGCCGCAGGCAGACCGATGACTACGCCGATCACAGCCAGCAGTAAGGCCTCGCGCAACACCATCTGCAAGATCCGGCTGCGTTGAGCGCCAAGGGCCATCCGCACGCCGATTTCATTGGTTCGCCGCGCCACTGCGTAGGCCATGACTCCATAAAGACCGATGCAAGCTAACGCCAGCGCAAGTACTCCGAAGAAGGTCGAAAGTGCGGACACCAGTTTTTCCTGATAGAGCGAACTATCCACCTGCTCCGCGAGGGTATTCACATCGGAAGCGCTCAGCCGCGAGTCAATGCTTTGAAGAAGGTTCCGCACTTGGGGCACGAGGCTCATGGGCGGAACGGCGCTACTCACCTCGAAGGTAACCCCACGTGGGCCCATAGCGGGGGGAAGCTGCGCAACGTTGATATAGGTAGTAAGAGGTACCCGCTCCCTCAGACTGAGGTACTTCGAGTCGCCAACAACACCGATGATTTCGCACCCCTGTCGGCCGCTCCATGGTCCAAGTTGGACGTGTTTGTCAATCGGATTGCGACCGGCGAAGAAGCGGCGCGCCATCGTCTGATTGATTACCATGTACAGGGTTGATCCGGCCTGGTCCTGCTCTCCGAAGTCGCGCCCGAGGATCAGGGGGATTCCGAGTGTCTGGAAAAATCGAGTTCCCACGGCATTGATGTAGACATCAGTGTTCTCGCCGGGCCTCGGCGTGTAACCTTCGACGTATTCAGCGTTGTTGTCCCAGCCGCCGCCGCTAATAGGAGTCAGGAAGGAGAAGCTCGCGGAGCGCACACCCGGCACTTGCTCAATTCTTTCCTGAATCTGTTTACGAAGTTGAGCGGCGCGCTCGTCTTTGTATCCTGCCTTCGTCGGGTCGAGCCCGAACAGCAGGATTCTGTCGCGACTGAAACCAGGGTCGAGGGTTTCGAGGTTGCGAAACGTTCGGACCAGCAAACCGGCGCCGACAATCATTACCAACGACAGCGCGACCTGGGAAACAACCAGTACCCGGCCTAAGTTGCGGCCTGCGCGCGAGACGGTCAAATGGCGGGAGCCGGCCTGCACAGACAGGGTTTCCCTTGTTCGCGTTGCGCGAAGCGCCGGCGCCAGGCCAAACGCTAGTCCGGTGACGACGGCGATTAACAACGTGAAGCCGAGGACGGGAAGATCGGGATGAACGTCGAGGGTCACCTGGCTATGTCCCTGCGCCATCAGGGCTACCAGTACCGGGCTCCCCCAATAGGCAAACAAGACGCCCAGCGCGCCGCCCATAAGAGCCAGCATGACGCTCTCGGTGAGCAACTGCCGGATCAGGCGATGCCGTCCCGCGCCCAGTGCCAAACGAATGGCAATTTCCCGTTCGCGGACGCTCGCTCGCGCCAGCAGCAGGTTGGCCACATTGGCGCAGGCGATGAGCAGCACCAGTGCCACCATGCCCATCAGCAAGAAAAGCGGCCGCGCAAACTCTTCGCGCAGGTAGTTGGTGCCTTGTGCTGCGGGCAGCAGCACAACGCGGCGGCTAAAGAAATTGTTCCGTTGCTGCTGGGACCAGCCCGAAGTGTCAAGCTCATGAAGGAGCCGTTGATACGGAACGTCCAAGCCGGCGCGAGCCTGCTCTGACGAAACTCCAGGCTTCAAACGCGCCATGAGAGTGAGCCAGTTCGTGTCCTTACTGGTGAGCAAGTCATACTCGCTGGGCGCCACCAACGGTTGCATGCTGACCGGGGCCCAGACGTCGCAGTTTCGCCCCGGATTGACACCGCTGAAATGCGCTGGCGCGACTCCGATAATTGTGAAAGGCAAGCCTTCGATGGCCAATTTCTTTCCGATTGCCGCCGGGTCGCGGGCGAAGAGCCTGCTCCACAGTGCGTAGCTGATGACGGCAACTGGATGAGCACCCGCACCCTTGTCCTCGTCGGGCGCGAACGTGCGGCCCACGACCGCGTTCACACCGAGAACAGAAAAGAAATTCGCAGAAACCAGTTGTCCCTTCACCGGTTCGCCGCTGCCCCCGGTGCCCGAACCTACCGGGTATGCGTTGAACGAATCCCAATAATTAAAGGCTGAAATACCCGTGAAAACTTGGTTTTGCTCGCGCAACTCCTTATACAGGGGATAGGAGAAGCTCTGGCCGGCGAAGGATTCCCCGTTGTCGCTGTGTCTTCCTTGAAACCCGATCTGAACGAGCCGCTCCGGGTTCTGCACCGGCAACATTCGCAACATGGCCGCGTTGATGACGCTGAAAATCGCGGTGTTGGCTCCGATGCCGAGCGCGAGCGAAAGCACGACGACCGCAGTCAGTCCAGGCGCCCGCCCCAGTTGACGCAGACCGTATCGCAAATCCTGTAGAAGGGTTTCAAGCAGAGTCCATCCCCACATATCACGACTCTCCTCTCGTAGACGAAGGGCGTTGCCCAGTTCGCGCTGGGCAGCAAATCGCGACTCTTCCGGCGATTCGCCCGCTTCGGCATGCGTTCGCGCGCCTAATTCGAGGTGGTGGCGCATTTCCTCATCCAAATCGCGCTGGAACTGGCCGCGCTGAAAGAGGAATTTCACTCGCCGCCAACGCTCGCCCAGGGTCTGCATGTGCTGGTCTGCCTAATCACGCCAATTGACCCATTGAGTCAATGAATCAATCCCTTAACCCTTCAATCACCCGATCACCCGATTACCCGATGGTCTCCGGCTGGATCACGCGCGTGATAGCCTGAATGACACGCTCGAATTCCGAAAGCTCCAGGCCAAGCTGCCTCTGGCCGGCGGACGTCAGGCTGTAGTAACGCGCGCGGCGATTGTTCTCAGACGGCCGCCACTCCGCCACAACCCAGCCCTTGATCAGCATTCGCTGCAAGGCGGGATACAGCGAGCCTTCCTCCACCGTGAGCACGTCTTGCGAAAGCTGCTTGATGCGCTGAGCGATGCCGTAGCCGTGCATCGGACCCGCCTGAAGGGTGCGGAGCACTAGCAGGTAGAGCGTGCCCGGCAGCATCTCCGTTCTTTGAGTTTCAGCCTTACCCATAGTTAGACTACTGGAAAGTAGACCAGCCACGAGGTCGCTGTCAACAAGTTTCGTAGCCCGAACGTTCGATCTGTCGCGGACGGTTTTGCCCTGCCATTTTTCTGCCGGTATGGGAGCACATTGGCCTGATGAGGCGGAGCTGATACCTCCTGCTTGCTTAGATATTCGCCTTTTAGCTGTGAAAAGCGGCTTGCTGATTCTAAAGAGTTTGTTGGCTTCACGGCGAATTGAGCTTGGGTTCGTTTTAGGTTCGTTTAGGTTCGTTTTGGGTTCGTTTTTTGGAACTTTTATTGATTCTACAGTACTTCTCGGGTTCGTTTTTGAAAATACGGCATACCCCCCCGGGGGGGCCGGCAGATACGCGCCAGACCCAGGCGCCCGAAGCCAGCAAGCGGCACGCGCATCCCGCGGTGTCCCGTTCATTCATAAGTCATCCAGATGGGAATGGGGGTACCAGCTAGAAGTTTGGGACAGAATATTTTCAGTCTTATTTTCCTGAAGCTAGCCTGTGGATAAGTGGGGCCGGCTGCGTCAGGAATCGCATCATGAGTAAAACGTACACACTTTTTCGGTCACTCCATGACTCAAACCAGAGGGCCGACGGGTCATCTCATCACCGGATTGGCTAGATTTAGCGGTTGGGGTAAGAGGGCGAGCGAGGCAGGCCAAAACACAACCGGGCTCAAGCGATTGGCCCGAGCCCGGCAAAGTAAAGCTTTATGTTGCAATGAGTTACTTGGAAGGTGGCGCAGATTCGCTCTTGGTCTTCTTCTCTTTGTGCGTCTTGGTCTTCTTCTCCTTGTGCGTCTTTGTGGTGCTGGACGCTGGTGCGCTTGAATCCTGCGCGAACACAGGAGCGGCCAAACCAAACGCCAGTGCCGCCGTGAAAAGCAGTGTGAAAAGCTTCTTCATAAGGGTTGCAACCTCCTTGGGATTATACTTCGCCCAAGGAGACAGCAAGGCAAATACCAGACTGACACCGATTCCTGTGAATCCTGTAATTAACTCATATCATGTGGTTTATCATAGACCCTGAGGAGCATAGCTGACCGTTCGAGCAGATACGAGACCCGTAGTTGCACGACTTGGTATACCCAATGCACGAAATCCGCCATTGACAAACTGACGCGTCGCGCTTGCCTTTCCCGTCTCTTTCTGGCTGAGCCAACTTGACCATTGACCGCTGTGGCCCGGAACCCTACGATTCTTTGGTGGGAAAAAGAACGATATTCCAGAGCCTCAAAGCGTTGTTTTTCGCGCACACTGGATACCAGTACGGTTTGACGGATTATGTCTAAACCCTTTGACGCCATTGTGGTGGGTGCCGGAAGTTTCGGAGCGTGGACGGCTCTTGAGCTCTGCCGGCGTGGCCGCAGCGTGGCGCTCCTCGAAGCTTACGGCCCAGGCCACAGCCGGGCCAGTTCGGGGGGCGAATCACGCATCATTCGCATGGGTTACGGCCCCAACGAAGTGTACACCCGCTGGTCGATGCGGGCGCTCGACCGCTGGCAGGCGCTTTTTGCACAAACCGGCCAACCCTTGTTTCACCCAACGGGTGTGCTGTGGTTAGGACGGGCAACCGACGTGGACCCCTACAACGCCGCCAGTTTGGCTGCGTTCGGGAAGCTGGGTGTACCTCATCGAACACTTTCCCGTCAGGAGCTGGCACGCACTTACCCGCAGATCGCCTTGGACGAAGATGTTAGTTGGGGTCTGCTGGAGACTCATAGCGGCGTCCTGCTGGCGCGGAGGGCGGTCGAGGCGGTGGTAGAGCGGGCCGTTCGTGAGGGCGTCCAGTACATCCATGCAGCTACAGGGCCGCCATCCGGTGACGAGGCCGTTCGTGGCCGTCTGGACGCAATTCGAACTGCGGATGGCACCTCCATTCGCGTTGGCATCGACGGTGCAATCATATTCGCCTGTGGCCCGTGGCTTGGAAAGCTTTTTCCGGCCTTGCTAGGAGATCGTCTCTTCATTAGCCGCCAAGAAGTATTCTTCTTCGCTCCGCCCGCCGGGGACGCTCGCTTTGCTCCCGCCGCGCTCCCCGCCTGGATCGACTTGGCGCACGAAGCCTACGGCATGCCCGATCTTGAGGGCCGAGGCGTGAAGGTGGGCATCGATCGCCACGGTAGCGCCTTTGACCCCGACACCGGTAGCCGCATACCCAGCCCGGAAGGCGTCAGTGACGCCCACCTTTATCTGGCTCTTCGCTTTCCCGCGCTACAGGAGGCTCCCCTTGTGGAAGCCCGGGTGTGCCAATACGAAAACACCTCCACCGGGGACTTTCTGCTCGACCGTCATCCGGCCTTTGAGAACGTGTGGCTCGCAGGCGGCGGGTCGGGTCACGGCTTTAAGCACGGACCCGCAGTGGGCGAATACCTTGCCGGTCGTATCCTGGAAGGCGAACCCGGTGAACCGCGCTTTAGCTTGGAAAGCAAACTGGCGGTGCAAAGGCGCGCGATCTTCTGAGACTGAGATCCCTTGCGGCGAAATGGTCTCGCTCTAGGCAGCTTTGCTGGCTGCGGAGAGGATCGACCGCAGTCGCTGCCCGACGATGATCTCTTCACCAGGTTGGATGGTCATGGAGACGAGTTCCAGGCGGGCCGGCTCCCGGCGTTCCTTCCTGTTGGGATTGCCCTCGCGAGCGCCCGGTACCCCGCTCGGGTTGTCGGGGCCGAGAACCTCGATCACTGGGTCGCCATCGCGGAGCTTTTGAACGCAGTCCATGACACTGAAGTTCCACGCCTGTGCGTCCCAGGAGACTCGTACAGTTGGGTAGCGATTTCCATCATCAGGCACGTAAATCTCGGTTTTGACTCCGGACACGGTGTCCAGTAGCCTGGCGATACGCTGCGCTCGTTGGTTCCACTGGCGGTAAAGCGCGTCGGAATCAACCTTCAGCCAGGTTTCGATAGCGGCCAGGCAGCCCATGACTTCCTCCTTGCCAACTTTCATGGGTCGGCAGACGGCGCCCTCATAAGGACTGGTGTTGAGCAGCGCGGCCTCAATCAGATCTTTGCGGCCCAGCAGCACCCCGCTGCACTGAGGTCCGCAGAGTCCTTTGCCGCCGGAGAAGGTGTAGAGATCGACGCCCATGCGCGCGTAAAGCTTTATGTTCTCAATGGGCGGAATGCCGGCGGCGTCATCCAGCAATAGGGGCACTTTGTGCGCTTGGGCGATGGCGAGTTCTCTCTTCAGCGTGTCGCCCAGGTGAGTGGTGTAGATCATCGCCGTCTCGTCATTGATGGCGGCTTCGATCTCCTCCGGCGAGAAGCCCATCACAAGCTTGCCGCCTGCGAGGCGGATGGCGCTATCGAACAAGCTGCGTCCGCCGGCCATGATGACCTGGTTCTTGAGGCCGGTGGTATCCGGAAGCTGCCAGATATTCTTGGGATCGCTTCCCGCGATGCATGCGGCGGTGGCCGAGGCCATGGCACCCGCCGCTCCCGAGGTGACCATGCCGCTGGGCGCGCCCGTGAGTTCGGCCAGCTTGCGGCCCGCCGCGCGCTGGAGTTCAAGAATGTTGACGAAATGACGCGCCGCCTCCACTTGTGCCGCCCGCACTTCCGGCCACTCGAGCGAGCCGCTGAGGTAGGTCCACGTGCCGCGGCAATTGATGACGGTCTTCACGCCCAGGCGCTTATAGATGTTATCGGAGACGTCCTTCCCGGCGAGACTAGCCGTCCTGGCGTAGAGATCGCGCGCCGCGATTTGCGTCAGCAGGGGCGTGGCCACCACCCACTTCATGAATGATCGGCGGTCAGAGGTCCATTGCGCTTGCATACCCATCACGGCTCCTTTCTGGTTCGGAGTGGAGGGCCGGTTCAATCCGGATTCTTTGGCAAAGGGACGAAGGTGCGTAGCGCGAGAATGTGAGCCTTCGCTCCCGGCACATCCTGATTGTAGAATCCGACCGTGCAATTGGGGCGAAAATAGTAGGCGTCCCCCGCCTTGGCCGGATGAAGGCCCATCACTCCGTCCGTGCCGCCGCCGGCGGCCATCTGTCCCTCCCCGTCCAGTACCAGGTAGATCTCCTCCTCCACCTCGTGATGATGCGGGAAGTTCGTCCCGCCGGTCGCGAAGTCCATCAGGAAGAAATCGGCCACTTCGTAGGCGGCGTTGATGCGATCTCGAGTTGCGGTGTGGGGTCCGATCAGGAGCCTGTAAAGAACGGACGTCGGGTGGCCTTCGACCGTCTGCTCCTTCAGCTCGTCAAGATTTGCCACCATCGGCTCGGGTGGCGGCGCGGGAATGGGGATCTCCGGCTGGATTTTGACAGTGGCCACCGCAAGCCGAAGCGGCTGGTCTGCTGAACCGGATAGGCTGTGGCGGACGCCTGGCGGCACGTATGCGAAGTCGTCCTTACGCATCGCGTGCGTTTGCTCACCATAGTGTATGACTCCAGTTCCGTCGAGCACAAAGTACAGCTCCTCCTGCCGCGGATACTCGGCCGGTTCGCACGCGCCCTTACCGTCCACCGTCACTTCGCCAAAGCGTGAGACGCTTTGCGGAGCTTTGGCCTCGGAGTCGCCCTCGCCGAAGATTGGCGTGAAGCGGCATGAGCTGCTGCTGAAGTCGGTGTGCTGCTCAGCGAGATTCGGCACGTAACGGTGCAGCCAAGTGGGCGCCACCTTGCGTTCCTGGGCCAGTGAACAAGACGCAACTGCCAACAAGACCATCAAGAGCTTCTTCATCTTCGATCCCTCGACTGCCTTCCGATTCCGCGTTTCAGGTCAGCGCGAAGTATATCGAAAACTGCCTGTCTCGGGCGCGGAGAATATTGGCATCGAGAGTGTCTGGCCAAGCTCAATGTTGCGCGCGAGCTGCGCTGCAGGCTATCATCCCAAGTTAACAGGAAGTCGAAACGAAATCGCCATCAGACTAAGGGTTGAATATGATCTATCACCGGAACTGGTATCCCTTTGATGCCAACACCATCCACGAACACGTCCCGCCTACCTCCGGCGTTTATTCTCTGTTCTCGCACCAGGAGTGCGTTTACGTGGGCGCCAGTCAGCAGTTGCAGGAGGAATTGACGCGCTCATTGAAGAGCGAACACCCCTGCATCAGCCAGTATCCGCCAGACGAGTTTCAATTCGAAGTCGTGTTGGGCGACGAGCGGCTCACCCGCCGTGACGAGTTGATTAGCGAGCTGAACCCTACCTGCAGGGATTGAACGCCGCGTTTGTGTTGCAACCGGCTCGAAATACTCGCTGACGCCACGCAGCACACACTAGGTCCTTGGGCTGACCGCGTCGAGAGCCTTCCTCAAGACGTCTACCGCCAGATCGGCTGCGTGGCTCGATGCCGGCGGTAACCCGTCGAGTCTGGCAGCTATGGTCGCGGGCGTGATCGATCTGGCTTCGTCCAAAGTGCAACCCGCCGACAGCCACCCGGCGAGCCAGTCGCCGCAAGCGATGGAAGGGACGCAGCCATCGGCCTTGAAAGTGGCCGCAGTCAGCCGGCCTCCTTCGACTCGCAGCCACAACTTCATCACGTCACCACAGACGGGATTCGTAGCCTCGGCCACGACGGTTGCGTCCGCCAGCTCGCCGGCGTGACGAGGGTGATGAAAGTGATCGAGCAATTTGGCGGAGTATGCCATCGGCATCGTGACTCCAGGCAAACCGAGATGGCGTATTACGCGGGGGCGCGAATGTCGACTACCTCACCAGGCTTAACCCTCTGTGCGGCTCTGATCAAGTGACCGAACAGGGGCCGATAGAATTCCACCTTGTTCCGTGGGACATGTACGATCACCAAGCCGAAGCTGAGCGATTTGAGGTTTTGCTGGTGTTCAAACCCTTGATCGATGGTTACCAAGACGTCGAAATGACCCTTCAATTTCGCGACAAGAGCATTGTCTTTGAGCTGGTGCCAGCCCATCTCTGCGGCGGTCTTGACTTCGTGGCCCAAGAAAGCTTCGACGATGCGAGGATCGACGCACGCGTCTATCAGGACGCGCATCTGAGTTGGTCCAGCGTGATATCCCGGGTGAGTTCAAGAAAGGCAAGTACCTGGTAACGAGGGATGTAGGGATACGCGGCGAGAAAGTGGTCAATCGTTTCGCCAGTTTCAAGGAAGTCGAGCAGAGTTTGAACCGGTACGCGAGTGCCAGCAAAGCAAGGTGCACCATGCATGATCTCTTCGTCGACGACGACGACTTCTGACAGCGCACTCTTTTGTTCCATCGTCATGGCCAAAGTGTAACTCAAGAGACTCTAGGATACAAACACAAGTGCCACGAGCCAGAAGCAAAAATCCTAACAGGGATTCTATGACATCCTTACGGCTCGAAAGCCAAGCGCAGCAGCAACACCAACACAACTCCCAGCACGACGGCCAGCGCGGTGCGGACGCCGTGCATACGGTTGACTTCAGGAATCAGATCTGAGGCCGCTACATATAGCGTGACTCCGCCCGCGATGGCCAAGCCGGCGTTCACCCAATGCCGGGCAAGTCCCATGGCGACGATACCCGCCATTCTTGAGACGCCCAGCGTCGCCGCCGCCCCGAGGCCCGCGCGACGGCTCTTTTGTGCCGCGGCCATAATCGAGGCGATGGTGAAGCCTTCCGGCAGGTTGTGCACAATCGTGGCGCCGAATATCACCGCGCCCAGCCAAGTGGAAATCAGGAAGCCGGAGGCAATCGCTACCCCGTCGAAGAACGTGTGAATGGAAAGGCCTCCCAGAGCCAAAAAGGCGCGGCGGCGGTTGTGAAAGGGTTCGAGATGCGTTTCTTCTCCATAGTGAAAATGAGCCGGCCAGGTGTGTTCGAAGAAGTGAACTACGAAGTAGCCGGCCAGGATCAGGGCTGGGCCCGCCTGCGGGGAGCGGCGCAAACTCTCGGGGACAATCTCGCCGAGGGCAGTAGCGAGCATGAATCCTGCTCCCACCGCAATGAAGTAGGCGAGTAAGGTTCGGCTCCAGGCCCGGGCCACCACGATGGCAGCGCCGGCAAGATTGGCCACGCCGGCAACGAAGCCCAGTAGGAGACTGATGACAATCGGGGACATAGTTATGGGTGGCTGCAGCGTGGGCGTCGACAATAGCGATTGCCGCTTCAGGGAAGCTGCAACTTCTTGCCCTACAGGCCGGCACTTAGGTTACATTGCCGATTGATGCCGCGCAAACATGAAAATCTCGTCGAGGTGGCCGTGATGGCTGCGATACCGCGGCCTCTCACCTATCGTGTCCCCGATTCGATCGAGGTGCGCGCCGGCCAGCGTGTCTTTGTGCCGCTAGGCAAGCGCCGCGCGCAAGGGATCGTGCTGGAGCCCGTGGCGAAGATGGCGCCTGGCGTGGAGGTGCGTGACATCTTAGCCGTGATTGAGCCTCAGCCGTTGCTTTCACCCGAGCTCTTGACGCTCGGCCTGTGGATTGCCGAGTACTACGTCGCCCCCATCGGCGAAGTCTTTCGCGGCATGCTGCCGCTGCTGAAGGAAACGAGGCGTGCGGAGCGTCTGGAGATCACCGGCAAGGGCCGAGCGAGGGCCGACGAACTTCGGAGCGCCGCCACTGAGAGCACGCCGAATCCAGAGTTGAGCCTGCTGGATGCCTTGACGAAAAACGCTGTGGGATTTGACGCTGCTCGCCGGCGGTTCGGACCCGAGGTCGTGGAAAGCGCCCTGAATGCGGGTTACGCCGAAGCTCACACCGTGGAAGAAAAACGGGCGCGCCGCAAGGTGCTGGCCGTCCGCTTGGCCGGGCCGCTGCCGGACCGTCTGCCCAAGCTTTCGCCCGTTGCACGGAGAATTCTGGACGCGCTTGCGGGCAAGTCCGGTGGCGCTGAATCGCCACCGGCGCCAAGCGAGCTTCAGCCGCAGACGAAGTCCGAGGCAATCGACCATCGCTCTCTGCTCAAGTCCTCTCACGGTTCTCTCGCTCACTTGCAGCGCCTGGAAGAGGCCGGCCTCGTGAAGATCGAAGACCGCTCGGCGTTCGGCGCACCGATTGAGTCGGTCGCGACCGAGCCGGAAACTGACGCCGTGGCTCAAAGTGCCCCCTTCGAGCTGACCTCGGAACAATCGAAGGCGCTTGAAGATCTGGGCGCGCGGCT
Organism: Terriglobia bacterium; assembly: GCA_035578005.1. Classification (GTDB taxonomy): domain Bacteria; phylum Acidobacteriota; class Terriglobia; order UBA7540; family UBA7540; genus Gp13-AA77. The sequence goes on along the minus strand of DATJYK010000017.1, from coordinate 16,264 downwards.
CGACGGGCAGAAGTTTTCAACCGTTGTGCTGCACGGCGTCACGGCCAGCGGCAAGACGGAAGTCTATCTGCGCCTCATTGCCCGCGCACTCCAGCAGAACCGCACCGCCCTGGTGATGGTCCCGGAGATCGCTCTCACCCCCGCCGTGAAAGAGTTGTTCGTCAGGCGGTTCGGGCGTCAAGTGGCCGTGTTGCACAGCGGCCTACCGCAGGGTGAGCGTCATCAGGCTTGGTGGCGCACCGCGCGGGGAGAGGCCCGCGTGGTGCTCGGCACCCGGTCTGCCGTCTTCGCGCCGCTCGTCAACCTCGGTCTGATCGTCGTAGATGAAGAACACGAAGCCAGTTACAAGCAGGATGAAACGCCGCGCTACCAGGGGCGCGACGTGGCCGTGGTACGAGCGCGCCTGGCGCAGGCGCTCTGTGTGCTGGGATCGGCCACGCCGTCGCTGGAATCGTATTGGAACACGGAGCGCGGCAAATACAGTCTGGTTCGCCTCGATCAGCGAGTCGCCGGCCGGCCCATGGCCGGCGTGGAGATCATCGACATGCGGGCGGAATTTCGGCAGACCTTCAGCAAGATCCCGGTTTCGCGCCGTCTGAAAGAGGAGATCGAGGCGCAACTTGCTCACCGCGCTCAGACCATTATTCTTCTGAACCGCCGCGGTTACTCCTGGTTCCTGCTTTGCCGAAGCTGCGGCGAGAGCCCTGGCTGCCAGAACTGTTCCATCTCCCTCACCTACCACCGCCGCGAGCACCGGCTGGTGTGCCACTATTGCGGGTACTCCATTCCGGTGCCCTCGCACTGTCCGGCCTGCAAGAGCGAATTCATTTACTACGTCGGGGAAGGCACCGAAAAGATCGAGGACAAATTTCGCGAACTGTTTCCGGCTGCGCGCGTGGAGCGCTTGGACCGCGACGTGGCTCGGCGCGCCGGTTCGTACGAGCGCGTGTTGGGCGCCTTCCGCCGCGGCGAAGTGGACATCTTGATCGGCACGCAGCTCGTTTCCAAGGGCCATGATTTCCCGGGCGTCACCTTGGTGGGCGTGGTCTCCGCGGACCATGCCCTGCGTCTGCCTGATTTTCGCGCTGCCGAGCGCACCTTTCAGCTTCTGACTCAGGTGGCGGGCCGAGCGGGCCGCGGGACTGCTCCCGGCCGCGTTTTGGTGCAGACGTTTTACCCGGAGCACTACGCCATCCGTCTGGCGGCCGACCAGAACTACGCCGGATTCTTCAGCAAGGAAATTCGCTTCCGCCGCATGATGCGCTATCCGCCAGTGGCAGCGCTGGCTCACGTCGTTGCCCAGGATAAGAAGCTTGAACGCGCCGTCGACGTTGCGAAGCGGATTGACCGCTACTTGAAGCGCGCGCTGCCGGATGGGAGCTTTGAAAGCGACACTGGAACCCGCGCCGCAAGTGACGCAGGCATGGACGCTGAGTCGGGCCTCGCAAGCTCTGATCCGGCGGACGAAGCCCTTGCCGACGTCCGCCGCCTCGCGGCTGGCGCGGCTTCGCACGGCTTTCGTTTCCGGGTGCTGGGACCTGCTCCCGCCCCGTTGGCCCGTCTTCACGGGCGGCATCGCATTCAGTTTCTGATTAAGGCTGCGTCCCGCTCCGAGCTCAGCCGCCTGCTCCTGAGCCTTGCCGACTACTGCCAGGCCGAACGGGTCCCGCCCCGGTCTGTGATGATCGATATGGACCCGGTGAGCGTGATGTGAGGCTAGTAGTCTGGGCTATTGTTCGGTCTGAAAATGCTTGGATTCCCGCCTTCGCGGGAATGACGGGGTTGCAGCACCGCACGCCAGCTCACGCCTTCCTGATCTTCTTTCCCTCCGCGTCCCATTCCGCAACGCATTTATTGAAATAGGAATAATTCGCCAGATGGCATCCGAGGGCGGCGTTGTTGCCGAAGGTGCCGTCTTCCACCGAGGGCTGGCGCGTTCGCACGGATTGAAAGTAATTCCAAAGGTGCTCGCGGTCGTCGCTGTAATCCGCAGGGGCGTGATACGTCACCGACTCAACGGCCTTGGAGGTGGCGGGCTTTGGGCCGTGCGCGGCATACCACTGTTCAGCGTAGTCCGCTTCCATCTTGTGCGGCCAGCCGGGCGTGCAAGGCGAGTGGTCGAGGCCGTCCTGAGGCGATAAAGTCACCGAATCATCGTGAATCTCGATCATTCCGCCCGCGCCCATGAAGCGGGTGCTCTCGGGAGTTTCCGTGTTGAGGGTGACGCGCATGGTGGCCCGAAACTTCGGATATTCGTAGAGGGTTGTCATGGTGTCGGGCACGTCGCGGCCGTCGTGCCACCTGAAAAGACCGCCGGTGGAAAGCGCGCGTTCCGCCGGGGCCGTAATGCCCATCACGAAGTGGACGCCTGTGATTTCGTGAACGTACAGGTCGCCCGGGATGCCCTCGCCGTAGTCCTGGAAGCAGCGCCAGCGAGTCCACCGGATGGGGTCAAAGTCGCGCTTGGGCGCCGAGCCTAGCCATGTTTCCCAATCCACCGTCTGCGGAGAAAGGTCGGGCGGCACCGTGTATTCCCAGGCGCCGCAGGGGTCATTGCGCCCCATGATAGCTTCCACCAGGCAGACGTCGCCGATCTTCCCCTGGTCCACAAGCTCCTTCGCCTTCGCGTAGATAATCGAGCTGCGGCGCTGGCTGCCGATCTGCACAATGCGATTGTTCTTTTTCTCGGCTTCAACAATCTCGAATCCCTCTTCCACCTTGTGCGTCATCGGCTTTTCGCAGTAGATGTCTTTGCCGGCGCTGCAGGCGTCTACGATGATGTGTTTGTGCCAGTGATCGGGCACGGCCGCGATCACGCAGTCAATGTCCTTGTTCTCCAGCAGGTCGTGGTAACGCTTGGTGCAGACGAGGGGCTTCTCCGCACCCACGATCTCTTTGGCGAGCTGCAATCGCCCGTCATAGAGATCGCAGGCGGCGATGCATTCAACCCCCGGCAGGCGGATGGACGTCGCAAGCAGCCCTGAGCCCTGCATGCCCACGCCGATGATCCCAAAATGAATCGTGTCACTGGGCGCCATGGGTTTTCCCGAGGCGCTCGCCAAAGTTTCGCCCGCCCGCGTCATCTCCGGGCTCAATAAGATTGACCGCCCCCCTATCGCGGCTCCGGCCGCCGCGGCCGTTCTTTGCATAAAAGCGCGTCTGCTGATTTCCCTTTTACTCATAAGCTCTGCCTCCCAAGGACATCGATGCTGTGCCTAGCGCCTATCCTAATGACCGTTCAACAGAAAGAGCAAGCGCATCTTTGGCTTGACCCCCGTCACCCCCGGCTGGTGAGAAGAATTATCGGCCTGGCAGGTGGTGGCGCCAAACATCAGAACGTTCATCGCTCGACCGTTCTTCCTTTCTCATCGAGTGTCGCAAAACATAGTACAGGCTCGTTGTTGCCGCAGGGTTCCGATAACTGCTTCGGACGACCCGCGCGCCGGAACGATCTGGCGGGAACATGACGGTAAACACCGCACGACTACCCGCTCGCTGTCGGCAGCCGTGACAACGAATTAGCGTGCGGGCGGTTCGGCAGATGAAGCAGCTTTTGATTCTGAACGAGTCGAGCTTGGCCCCGGAGCCACTCTGGCGAGCGCGCTTATCGTGCGCTCACAGATGTCGTCCGGAGACCCGGTCGCCGCGACTGACACCAGCAAGCCGAGGTCCCCGTAGAATTGGATCAGGGGAGCGGTGCTGCGTTCGTAGGCTTGCAAGCGCACGGTGATAGATTCGGGCCGGTCGTCCTCGCGCTGAAACAATGGGCCGCCACAGTGATCGCACGAGCCTTCGTCCCGGGAAGGCTGTTGGGTGACGTGAAAAACCGCTTTGCACTCTCTGCAGGTGCGCCGGCCGCTGAGCCGGGCAACGATCTCCGCCAGCGGCAGCTCGTAGTTCACCACCGCGCTCAGCGAGAGCTTCTCGGTCTCCATGTGCCGTCTGAGCGCCTCGGCTTGAGCAAGGGTGCGGGGAAAGCCGTCGAGTATAAAGCCGCCGCCGCAGCGGATACAGCCACTCCGTTCGCGCACCATCTCCCACACCGTCGAATCCGGCACCAACTCGCCGCGGCGCATATACTCCAGGGCCGCTCTCATCGCCGGCGTCTGCCCGCATTCGCTTCGGCTTCCCGCAGCGCGGAAAACGTCGCCCGTGGAGAGATGGCAAGCCCCCAGGCGCTGATGCAGGAGACTAGCCTGCGTGCCTTTGCCCACGCCGGGTGCGCCTAGCAGAACGAGCCGCCAAGGTGACTGGGCTGCCGGCGGAAGCACGGAGCACTGCGCCTGTGGACCCTGAAGCCATCCAGCGCGATCGGTCTTGTTGGGTTGACTCACCGGGACACGCTCTCAGCAGACGCCACGTCAACGGAACGACTCGCGTCAATGGAACAAAGGGTGGCAGCTAACTGACTGTGTTTTCATCAATATCGTGGGATAGATGGGCTAAGTATCTTTGTTATCTGCAATATCGTGGGATATCCCCCGAGGCCACTTTTTAACCCCTGTGTTTTCATAGAGATCGTGGGATATTCCAGGGGCTAGCTTTTAAGTATATTGTTATCAGTAACATCGTGGGATATACCTTCACTATTTTGCATCTTCGTTTTTTGGGGTGCGCCCAGACCGCCGTGGGCCACGGCACAGTATCGCGTCGGCTGACTTGGCTGGACGTTAACTGCTTCGGACCGAAACCAATATAATTCAAGTAAGCGCCATAATTTTCATTAAGATGACGGGTTTCAACTCGTAAGCTATTTATAATCAATGGCCTGACGGGTTCGTTTGCAAGCCGTGCTGATTCTAAATGAGTCTTAGGCTTCGATTCTATGCTTTTAACAAACACCCGCCGCCACTTTGTCCGTAAGACTTCGTCCGGTTTTTGCAGGGAAAGCCCCTCAGGGATGTTGCTTTCGCCGGTACAGCCGGTACAGATTGTACGAATCAGGCCGTCACGAGGAGCCGGTCCGCGCGACAGTTGTTCGGTCCTCCGGTTGGATGCTGGCTTTTGAAGGGTGAAGGCGACACTGTGGACCAAGGACATGAGGAAGTTCCTGACGCTCCAGACTGGAAACACTCACCCCGTCTCGAAAGGTTAGTTCAGTCCAATATCGATTAATCATATCATTGCTTACCGAATTATCAACTAAAATCGAGCGAAGACCCTGAACCGAAGGAGCGCATGCATACAGGCCGACGTGCGCGCCACCTGGCGAGATGCCCGGTAGGGGCGCAAGGCCTTGTGCCCCTACGCAGCGGGTGCAACGCAACGCGTTTCCGTGACGAGAGCTCGGACCTTCTAAAATAAGAGGCTCGCGCCTCGAACGCTTTTGGCCGGCTTCGGTTTGGCTGGAGACAACCTCGCACTCATTTCTCGCTACAAGCCGGCGACCCGCACTCGACGCTCAAGCTCGATGCTGTTAAGGACCGCGCGAAGGTTCCCTCTATTGGGAAGGGCGCGTGCCAGCCAACGTATGCGCCACCCGCAAGCACAAGCCCTAACTGCCAAACATTGATCTCACATCCTTGGCCAGCGAGGTAATTATTGGGCATCTTCTAGAGGGACAACTTAAAAAAAAGACGCTACCCAAACCCTTTGCCCTAGCGGGGGCGGCGTCTGCACTAGCAGAAGCAGTCACAGGGGTTCCTCCAGGGACGCCTCCTCCGGCAGAGCCCGGCACAGAAGCCGCGCCGCTATCGTTGACGGGACCCCACGCTTGACACGTTGGATCCGATAGGAACGGCGCCATCAGGCTGGTCCATGTTGGCCTTAGATCCCGGCTTCAGAGCCACGACAAAACCCCTATGTCCCGGCTGCTGGTCTGAGCTGTCTGCGACCCTCAGGAAATTGCAGTTGGCAATTAAGTTCAATATATCAGTGTCGGTCACTCCTGCCATCTTACACCTCCTCAGTTTTGTGGTTGGACGTATGAATCACGTCCTGTTTCTTTCCTTCGGATTCTGTCAACCGTTGCGTCATGGGAGGTTCAGCCTAGCCTTCTCTGCCTTGGCCTGTCGAATCGTGGGTAAGTCTGGATCGGCACGGCCCCAAAGCTCAAGAAACTCGTCATAGTGAGCCCCTGAGTTGTGAATATCCCCCAACTTGGCATAAGCCCGGGCGAGGTAAAGATGACACATAATCCAGTTTCCGGGAAACTCGTCTCGAAGGATAACCCCCTTGCGCGCGAGATACTGCCTGTAGGCATCGGTGGCCCCTTGCCAGTCTTCTTTCGCATAGCGAGCTTCTCCGAGGATAAAACACGGCTCCGCCAGTAAGGGATAATTCTCACAGGCTTGCTCTTCCGCCAAGATCGAGGCATCAATCTGGCCCTCGGAGAGGTGCAGTGCTCCGGCGAGAGCGTTTATCGCGCACTCTAAAAACTTGCCGTCCTTACCTTGGTCGGATGCCCGCATTCGTGCGTGCACTCGTCGAGCCAGCCCCACGTCTCCCAGCTCGATCGCCAGCAAACCCACGTCAAGAAGCAACACAGGATGAGTGGTGCGCCTCGAAAAGCGGTCGAGTTGGAGAAGATACGTTTGGGCTGGTGGGTGTGGCTTGAGAGCAAGTTCAGCGCGAATCAGAAGATCGAAATAGGCAATCACGAGGCCTGCGGTTTGAGCTTCGCGGATAGGCTCACCGTGCAGTTGTCGAATAGCCTGCGCCACATCCCCCTGATAGATCAGCAATCCCGCGGAGGTAAGTTTGGAAAGATCCTGGTAGAAACTATCCCCGCTGTTTGACAGCGTTTCCAATTCCCGGCGTGCCGTTGAAAAGTCCCCCAGACCCCACTGGGCAAGCGCCGCGCCTGCGTGCATTTGAAAGTTTTCCAACCCGCGTGCACGCGCGTCCTTGTAAACGTCCAAGGCCCCCTGAAAGTGGTTGATGTATACAAGTTTGGTCATCAGGGAGCTGTAGTCCGCCTCCCCTGCGCCCGCCATTCGAATAATTTGCTGCTGTCTCTTCAAGCCTCCGTCTGTATCTCCCGACCAGAACATCGAGTCGGACAGCCCTCGAGCGGCTTCGATGTCGGCAGGATCCAATTCCGCCAGAAGCCTGTATTCCCTTGCAGCGTCCTCGAAAAGATAGTCGGCAAAGTCGCTCAGGGCCAGAATCAAATGCTTTTCCCGATTTGTGACGTGGTCGATTTCGCCTTTGGCAATCGCGAGTTCTTTCTGAACGTCCTTTTCGTCAGAGCGACGGTCATAGTTACTGGCGAGAAGCAGGTGCGCCATGGCAAAGTGCGGGTCAAGGTCGATGGCGCCTTCGGCCATGGCTACAGAGCCTTGAAAGTCCATGGCCGCGTACAAGTCCAAGGCCCGCTGATAGCGCGCCAACGCTTCCAAGTTAGGTGTGGTGACGTCGGCCAGCGGGCGGCTCCTCTGAATTTGGGACAGTGATTCCCCCAGCCTATGCCGTAGGTTTGCGGCGAGCTTGTCCACGGTTGGATAGAGATCTGCCACTGACCGCATAGGTTCGCTCTCAAGGCTGACCACTGCCATTTCTTCGTGTGGATTCACTAATTGCACCGCGATGAGATACACGGAACCCCGCTGGATGACCTGCCCTGTGAGGAGAGCGCGATAGCCATCACGGATGCAGATGTTCCGCCCGAGATCAGCGTCAATGGTCGTCGGGCTGGGGCGGCCGGCCCTCCTTGCACCCTCGAGCGCTCTCAACCGCGGCACCACATTGACGTACTCCGATTGCTGCATGGCCTGAATTACAAGTGCGCTCACCGCTTGATCAAACTGCCTTTCGCCGGTCCGGTTCTCGAAATCCGCCACCAGGATCGAATCCCGCTGGTTCAAGGGAGTGGATACCCCAAGCCTCGCCAGCAGGTCCGTCGCTATCTGTGCGGGCCTCACATCCGTAAAGCGCAGCAGCACAGACAAAAGGGCCACGGCCGCAACGAGTGCTATCGCGAACCGGGCTCTGGACCACGCGAATATGCCTCGGCGACGGTCCGAGCAAGCCACGGCCACTTCCCGAGGATCTTGGAACCGCCCGGCGGGGTCGATGTCCAAGCAACGCGTGATTGCCGACGCCCAACGCTGATCGAGGGTAGGAACGTGAACCCGCGGCGAGGGAGGCTTCTCCCGAAGCCGGTTATATGGGTCACCTGGGAAGGGCTGATGCCCGGTGACCATCTCGTAGATCACCAGGCCGAAGGCGTACACGTCGCTGGCTGGCGCGGCGCCGCGGCCTTCGAGTTGTTCCGGCGCCATGTATGGAAGCGTTCCCACCAGGTGGTTGCCCGTGTCGAGGGATTCTCGAATCGTTTCGCGTGTGACGGTCGTGCGCATGGCTCGAGCGAGACCAAAGTCAGTGATGACGGCTCGCACCGTAGCGTTTGCGGCTGGAGCGGTGGCGCCGGCCGACGATTCCCTAGGAGCCACGTGATCGCCGCTGGAAGCCTGCGCGGGTCGCGTGCCGTCAACGCTGACGGATTGCGTAGACTGCAAGGAATCAGCATCGGCCGGCCTTTCGCTCACCAGCATGACGTTACCGGGTTTGAAGTCGCAATGCACCACTCCTTCCTTGTGCGCGGCGGCCAAGCCATCGGCCATCTGGCGGATCAGGGGCAGAGCCTCGTCACAGCTCATGCGTCCCTGGCGCCGCAAACGGTCGGCCAGCGTTTCGCCTTCCAGCAGCTCCATGGTGAGAAAAACCCCTTCGGGCTTGCCGCTGTCTTCCGATGGCCGGTGGCGTTCCAGGTCATAAACGCGGCAAACGTTGTGGTGGGTGACACGCAGGGCCAGATCGATCTCTTTATTGAAGCGCGCCAGGGTCTTGGGGTTCGAGGCGATTCCAGGGCGGATGGTCTTTAGCGCCACTCGTACATGGCGTTCCAGGTCGCGCGCCTCGTACACTTCGCCCATGCCGCCGCGGCCGATGAAGCGCAGGATCTCGAAGCGCCCGGAGACGATTTCGCCGGGAGTGAACGTGGAAGGCAGAGCATCGTTGGCGAGTGCGGCGGGCGAGATGTGGCCGACCGGCTCTTGCAGGAAGTCGCCGGCCTTCCTATCGCCGGAGAGCAGGGACTCGACCTCGCGACGCAAGTCGGGGTCGTTCGAGCAGGCCTGATCAAGGAACGGCGAGCGCTCAGGCTCGTCGCGTTCCAGCGCGGCCTCGAACAGTTCTTTGACGCGCTCCCAACGCTCGACTTCCATCAACCGTCATGACGGGATCGATGGCCTGCACGCAGCCGCCAACACGTCCCGACAGCCCCCTGACTGCATCGCGATTCCTGACTATCCCACAGAAGTGACGTTCGCCTCACCTGCGTGGTTACCCACCGCGCCCGGTTTCATTATTACATTACGGGACATAGCCTCCAGGCAGCAACTATAACTTGACAACTCGAGCTTGGAAGCTGTTCCTGAGCGCTCACAGCCCAAGGGCTGCCCCCAACTTGCAGCAACTCGGCAGCGGAACGGTGGTGCTGAATTCACAGGACTTACGCGTCGAGTTACTGCAGAGAGCCAGTGGGTTAGTTTGATGTAAGCGGCGGGTTTTAGTCCCGCCAATTTGCCGGCCTTATGAAGCTGCCGCTATGTCAAGCTGATCCGTTAATGTCTCTGATAACGACTTGACTATTCACATGAATTCATCATATCGTAAATAAGCAAGGCATAAAGATAAGGGGGACTCGAGTATGCCGGGGCGAGTCAATAACGGATCGGCTTTGCAGGTGAATCACTCTAGACGCAACGCAGAGCTTCTGCGGATGGGCCAGACCTTGAAGGACCTGCGGGCAGCCCGGCACCTCACGCAACAGGATCTGGCCAGTCAACTGGGTATCAGCGCCAGCTATCTTTCCCTGATTGAGAGCAGCAAGCGAAGAACCACGCGGAAAATCCTGCGCGGCCTTTCCGACTATCTCAAGGTGCCCTCCGGATACTTCGTCATTCAGGCCATGGAAGTAACAGGATTGCAGCCGCGGCACCAGCAAGTGATCCAGGAACTGCAGCGGGAGGTCGTGGGGCCCGCTCTGGAACGCGCCTTCGGCAAAGGCCCCAAGAAGCAAAGACTAGCTACAGAGGCTAGCGACGAGGCGAGGCAGGCCACTGACTAGCGGCGGTTCGCGATTATTCGTGAAGCGCCCCCACCGGTTCCGCAAGGGGCGAATCGTGGCGCGGGCCGGCGCCAGCCGCCGGAGCGCCGTTCCCTCCCGCCCGTGAAGTCTTCTGGCCCACCGAGCCCAGTAGCGTGTCGAATGCTTCGGAGAACAGCCTCACGCCGTCATCCACCAGCTTGTCCGTAACCTCCTTCATGGAAATTCCGGCGGCGCCGAGCGAGGCCATGGTACGGGCGGCCTCTTCCACATTCTCTTCAAGGCCCGCGCGCGCCTTACCGTGGTCGCGGAAAGCCTCAAGGGTGTTGGTGGGAACGGTGTTCACGGTGTCGGGCCCGATCAGCTCCTCCACATACATCACATCTCGATAGTTCGGGTTCTTCGTGCTGGTGCTGGCCCACAGCAGCCGCTGCGGACGCGCGCCCTTGGCTGCCAGCGCCTTCCAGCGCGGCGTGGCGATGATCTCCTTATACTTCTGGTAGGTGAGGCGCGCGTTGGCGATGGCGATTTTGCCCGGGATACTTTCGAGCAGCGCCCGCTCCGAAGGCGTGGTTACCTTCTTCAGCTTCTGCTCCACGAGGGAATCAATCAGCGTGTCGATGCGGCTCACGAAAAAGCTGGCCACGCTGGCCATACGATGAGGGTCGCCGCCCCGGGCGGCAAAGTCTTCGAGGCCGGCGATGAAAGCCTCCGCCACCTCTTCGTAACGCTGCTGCGCGAACAGCAGTGTGATATTGATGTTGATCCCTTCGCTCAGCGCCTGGCGGATGGCCGGCAGTCCTTCCACCGTGCCGGGAATCTTGATCATGATGTTGGGCCGGCCGATGGTTTTCCAGAGCCGGCGCGCTTCCTTGAGCGTGTTCTCAGTGTCCCGCGCCAGGTAGGGCGACACCTCCATGCTCACGTAGCCGTCGCGTCCGTCGGTGCGGTCATAAACCACACGAAGCACGTCCGCCGCGCTTTGAATATCCTTGATCGCCAAGCCTTCGTAAATGGCCATGGCGTCGAGGCCGCCCTGGCTTCGAAGCCTTTCGAGGTCGGAGGCATATTCGGCGCCGCCCACAATCGCTTTCTCGAAGATCGCGGGATTCGAGGTCATCCCTTTGAGGCCGTCCTCGTCGATCATTCTCTTGAGCTCGCCGCTCGTCACCAGATTGCGGCGCAGATAATCAAGCCAGATTGATTGTCCGAACTTCTCGAGGTCCTTGAGGGGATTCATCGATTTGCTCCTTACTTGTTGGATGAAGTGAACGCGAGTTCAGCCGCAAAGCCGGTCGTCGTCGCGAGGATCGTGAGCCCGGCATCACCGTTCATCATTCGTCCTTCATCGTTTGTCCTGCCCCTGTCAAGTGCCCGGGGAACAGAACTTGGCCTCAATGGCTTTCACTTTGGCGAGCCGGCGGACATGCCGCTCTTCGCCGGAGAAGGTCGCGCCCAGAAAGCGGGTGACGAGTTCCTTGGCCAACTCGCCGCCGATCACGCGCGAGCCCATCACCAGCACGTTCATGTCATCGTGCTCCACGCCCTGGTGGGCCGAATAAGCGTCATGGCATACGGCCGCGCGAATGCCGGTGATCTTGTTGGCGGCCACCGAGACGCCCACTCCGCTTCCGCACACCAGAACGCCCCGGTCTGCCTGACGGTTCCTGATGGCCATCCCCAGCGCCTCGGCGTAGTCCGGATAGTCATCGCCAGGCGCGAAGGTGTGCGCTCCCACGTCAAGCACCTGATGGCCGAGGCCCTCAATCGCCGGGATGAGTTCGTGCTTCAACTCAAACCCCGCATGGTCTGAACCGATCGCGACCCGCATAGCAAAGGTTATGTTACTCCGCGCGTCAACTGGTATCAAGCGAAGGTTCGAGGAAATTGTGCCAATCGCAGCCGTGACTGTGGCTTACACAGGCTTCTTGTTGTGCAAGGTTATAGAGGGCTGATTAGCCTCCCCGCCTCGAATAGCTGGACAAGCACTTTACAAATTGAGTGGTATCGTCGCCTCAAACCGTGGTTTTGTGTAAATTTTACCGACTTTAAGCATCGCCGATTCTAAAAGACTTCTTGGCTTTGGCAGCGACACAAAAATCCTTAATCTATTCATTCTAAATAACCTCTTGGCTTTGGGGGGTATGGGGGTGGGGGGGGTGGTGGGTACGGCCTGTGGTGCGGCTGTACGTAATCAGTTGTGTAACTAGCAGGACCCGTTCATTCACCGTTCCATCCCCGCAGACCTTGTGCGGCGCCCAGCCTCAATCCAGCCTCGACCCTTGCCGTCACCCGCCCAGCCCAATCGCCTACCTTGATGCTTGCTGAGGAGGGGTGGCCGAAGGAGTTTGTGTGAAAGCTAGTGCTGTAGCGGCGCTCTCCGACAGCCGCCTTTTAGAATCAGTAACTTCGGCGATCAGAGATCGCCGCTACAGCACGTTGCGGCACGTTTTCACACAGAGTCAGAAGGCCGGGCGTGGTGGGCGATGAATTCCAAACTGAACCACCACCTCGCTCCCACGTCGCCCCGCGCCCCAAGCGGATGAATCAGAGGCGGTGTCAAGCCCACCGCAGTCCGGGGCGCTTCGCGCAAACCGGCGGCCGCGCTCGTCCTTGTCTCTCGCTCGGGTACTGCTAAGAATAAGTCGCTTGTTTTCATAGACATCGTGGCCTATTTTAGTTAAGCATCTGTGTTTTCATCAACATCGTGGGTTCCCACCGGTCCTTTATTATCAACAACATCGTGGGTTCATCCTTCATTTCGCGATTTTTCGGAAGGTGTCCGGGTGGCCAAGGGGCACAGGCGCTCCTGCCTGTGCCCCTGTGCGGCCTGTGCGCCAGAGAGTCTGCGTGAAAACTCGCCCATGAAGCCTGCCGAGCGGGGGAACGGGCAACCACGAGTTTTCGAAGAAACTCCCCGTGCCTCCTGGCCTTTCCCTCGGCCAGCCTACTCGCCCGTGCCGCAACACTTCCAGGGTAGCGCCTCAAAAGAGTATATAGCACAGCGCCGCCGGCCTGTCAAGTTGTTTAAAGGGAGCTGGTTAGTATACATTGTAGCTCTTTGTAGTAGGCTACTTCGCATCACTCTTCCTCGGGATCCCGGCGCGACCCGGGAAGGGTTCGCAAAGCACTCGGGTCAGGCGACCAGCACCCTTGGCAGACTGCGGAAAAACCCGTCCAACCTGTCATTCCGAGGAGTCGCGGGTGGCGCCTACATCAAAGGGGCGACGTAGGCGCCACCCACGGCTCCGGAGGCTACAAGCCTGCGCCCTATCCATACGAGAAGTACGTGGTTTACCTGAGCGGTGAAGGTTCAGCGCTGAAGCAGGAAATGGGCTGGATTTACCGGTCTCAGGACGGCAACCTCGACGAAGGCTCCCGGAAGATATTCAAGGATTTGCCGCGCGAGGAACTGCATTTCCGCATTCTCGACTGGCAGCAGCACGAGGGCTGGAACGAGTAAACCGGGAATCGGCGGTACCGCAGTACGCGATAGTCTTGGGAGCAGCGAGATGTCGACGCAGGCGTCGGTGCGGTGAACCTCTATTCGTACCGTAGCGCAACCATGGGATCAACACGCGTCGCGCGCCGTGCCGGTACATAGCACGCAGCCGCGGCCACGACGACGAGGATCGCACCGGCCGCAGCCAGCGTCCAGGGATCGTGCGGACTCACCCCAAACAGCAGGCTGGCTAAGAGGCGAGTGAGAGCGAGCGCGCCCAACACTCCGATCCCGAGTCCCACTGCCGTGAGCGTCATACCTCCACTTAGCACCAGCCGCAACTGGTCCCCGGGCCTCGCGCCGAGCGCTGCCCGCACGCCCATTTCGTGGATGCGTTGCGCCACCGAGTATGAAATCACGCCGTAGATGCCGATGGCGGCCAGCAATAGCGCCAGACCGGCGAACATGCCCAGCAGCGAGGTTCGCAGGCGGTCCGCGCCCATGGAGTCAGACTTAATCTCGTCCAGCGTCTCGACACTGTCGAACGACTGATTCTTGTTGAGCTGCCAAACGGCCGCCTGAATCGACTTCACCAAATGCGCGGGGTCCGTTGCCCCGCGCACCACCAGGGCGGTTTCGGTGGTGGGGCTCTGCCGGAACGAAACGTAGTCTCCCGGACTGTCGTTACCCCCTTCCATTCCCGTTCTTTCACTCGCGACCACGCCGACCACTCGCCAGGGTATTTCGGGGCCGAGCGCCGGCTTCCCGGGAATGATCTGCTGAATCAGGATTCGTTTGCCGATTGGTTCTTCACCTTTGAAGTAGCGTTTTTCCATGGCCTGGTTGATGACGATCACGGGCAGGCTGGACGCGGTGTCGCTATCCGCCAGCCAGCGCCCCTTCAGCAGTCGCAACTGCAGCGCAGCCAGGTAGGACGGGCTCACGCGCTTGTAGTTGGCCGCCGGACGATTCGCCATATCGACGAACGGATGGCCTTCGATCAGAAAGGGCATGCCCTCGCTCCACCCTTCAAGCGGCAAGCCCGAGGTGGTTGCGGCAGCCGCCACACCCGGCAAAGCATTAAGCGTATCCAGCACCTGATCGAGATAGCTGGTGATTCGCGGCCCGTCGGGATATTGTGCCGACGTCATGGGCATCCACATGGTGACAACCTTGTCGCCGTCAAAACCCAGATTCACCTGCTCCAGGCGGTAGAAGCTGCGCACCAGGAGCGCTGCCCCCGAAACAAGAACGAACGCCAAGGCGATTTCCGCCACCACCAGCGCGCTGCGCACCTGCTTCCGGCCTGCGCCGGAAGTGGCCGTGCGTCCGCCCTCCTTCAGAGACTCCACGAGGTCGTGACGCGCGGCGTGAACCGCGGGGGCGATGCCGAACAAGATTCCGGTGACAATCGCCAGCGCCCCGCTAAACAGCAGGACGCGTCCGTCGAGGTGAACATCCGCTTCCACCGGCAACTGGAAAAGCGGCGTCCAGGTCTTGAGGAGTCTCATAAGTCCGTAACCCATGAGAACGCCGACAACTCCCCCGAAGCCAGCGAGCAAAACGCTCTCGGTAAGGAATTGACGGATGAGGCGCCCGCGGCTCGCGCCCAGCGCCGACCGCACGGCCACTTCGCGTTCGCGGCCGGCTCCTCGCGCCAGCAGCAAATTGGCAAGGTTGACGCAGCCGATCAGCAGCACAGCGGCCACCGCCGCCAGCAGCACCCACAGCGATCGCCGCAAGCTGTCATCGACGTAAATGTCCTGGAACCGATCAACGGTCGCGCTCCAGCCTTTGTTGGACTCGGGGTAGTCGTGTTCAATCCGAGCTGCGATAGCCCTCATCTGGTCGCGCGCCTGTTCGAGCGTTACGCCGGGCTTGAGCCTTGCGAACGAAATCATCCAGTGGTAGTCGCGCGTCATGTCTTTGGGCTCGAACGCCAGTGGCACCCAAAACAGGTCCCGCACTCGGTCGAAGACTCCCGGAGGCATAACCCCGATTACCGTGTAGGGTTTGTTGTTGAGGCTGAGCGTGCGGCCGATAATCGATTTGTCGGCCCCAAACCGGCTCTGCCAGAACCGGTGACTGAGCACCACGACCTGATTCTTGCCAGGTTGATCCTCGTCCGGCGCGAAAGTTCGGCCGAGCATGGGCTTGATTCCCCAGATGTCGAAGAACGGCGCGGACTCGCGCCCGCCTTGCACCTGCACCGGCCGGTCGCCTCCGGACAGGGTCATGGAGCCGCCGGTCTCCGCGGCCATCGCAGAAAAGACGGTATTCTCCCGTTTCCAATCCAGAAAGTTGAGCGTAGAGATTCCATTCCGATCACCGCCCGGCGGCTTCTCCCATACCATCACGATCCGCTCGGGATGCGGGTAGGGGAGCGGCTCCAGCAGAACGGCATCGACGAAGCTGAAAATGGCCGTGTTGGCCCCGATCCCGAGGGCCAGAGTCAACACAGCGATAATCGTGAATCCCGGATTGTTCCGGATCATTCGCAGCGCGAAGCGAAGGTCTTTGGCGAGTTGGTCCATGGGCACACTCCCGAGTGTTGTTAGACTGCCCTGCGTAGCAGATGGTTAGACCGTTATGCGAAGCGTAACGAGGATTCTGTTCTCGTTGCGCTGGACTATGCCGCCTTCAGACCGACGGCCTGAACGAGTTGGTCGAGATCGTCGACGACTCGTTGGTAGAGGCGGTCGAGTTCAGTGCGTTTTTGCTGCTGAAGCCTGGAGTCTCCTGAGACGGGTTGCAACAACCCAGCCGTGAGA
>DATJYK010000016.1:0-1328 GCA_035578005.1 Terriglobia bacterium | reverse complement strand
TGACCCCCTTCCCGAAAACTGATCCAGGGAATATGAGAGAATCCAGCCGGCCCATTGGGCCGGAAAGGATTCGCGATGAAGAAGCGACATGGTGCGGAGCAGATCGTAGGTCTTTTGCGTCAAGCGGATGTGGCCTTGGGGAAGGGTCAGAAGGTTCCCGAGGTATGTAAGCAGTTGGGAATCAGCGAGCAGACGTATTATCGTTGGCGAACGAAGTACGGCGGGATGGATCCGCAGATGGCTCGTCAGCTGCAGGATCTGCAGAAAGAGAACACGCGGCTGAAGCGTCTGGTGGCAGACCAGGCGTTGGACAACCAGATTCTGCGGGAGGCTGCCCGCCCAAACTGGTAAGCCCCGAGGGACGGCGTCGGACCGTCGAGAGGGTCCGCCGTCGCTTGGGGCCACAACAGGTGTCGGAGCGTCGGGTTTGCCGAGCGTTAGGCCAGTCACGTTCGACGCAGCGTTATCGTCGGCGGAAGCCGGACGGCGATCGCCGGTTGATTGACGAACTGCGTCGCTGGTGCCAGTGGTATCCACGTTATGGCAGCGAGCGGGTTCACCAGTTGCTGATCGGGACGGGGTGGCGAGTGAACTTCAAGCGGGTTCATCGCCTGTGGAAGCAGGAGCACCTCCAAGTACCGGGAAAGCAACGAAAACGGCGACGTTTACCGGGGCGAACCGAGAACGGCTGTGTCCGCCATCGAGCTTTGTACCGCAACCACGTTTGGAGTTATGACTTCCTGGTGGATCGCACGGAGGACGGCCGGCAGCTGAAGCTGTTGGTGGTAATCGATGAGTTTACTCGTGAATGCCTGGCCGCCGAGGTGGGGCGGACGTTTACGGCCCGGGATGTGATGTTAACCTTGCAGTATCTGTTTGCCATCCGTGGTGCACCCGAACATGTGCGGAGCGACAACGGTCCGGAGTTCATCGCGAAAGAGTTGCAGCGTTGGTTGGAGCGTGCAGCCGTTCGGACACTCTACATCCAGAAAGCGAGCCCCTGGGAGAATGGCTACGTGGAAAGTTTTAACGGCAAGCTGCGGGACGAGCTGTTGAACCGAGAGCTGTTCCTGAGCGTTCCCGAGGCACGCTATGTGTTAGATGAATGGCGAGTGGAGTATAATCATCGCCGGCCTCACAGCGGCTTGGGCTGGCAGACCCCCGCAGCGTATGCCGCGAACTTGGTAGATCGACAGGCTGGGGCGTTCCCAGCCGCGCCGCGTGTTGAGTCTCCGGTCAGGGCTACGCCCTTCCCTCCGACTCAACACGCGAACTAAACCCTAACCGATTCTCTCACAGACACTGGTACTGAAATCGGGAAGGGGTCA
>DATJYK010000015.1:0-36533 GCA_035578005.1 Terriglobia bacterium | reverse complement strand
TTCCGCCAACCGATGAGTTCCTGCAGGCGAAAGAAGACGGCCAGGCGCTCCCACCTTTCCTGCATGCGGAAGAGCCGCACCGGGCGCCAAGCCAGCAACGCCAAGGCGCGCACCAGCTTGGGCGCTCGCGGACTGGCCGTGTCAGTCTCAAGCGGCAGCTTGGGAAGAGCCGCCGGGGCGCGACCGAAGAAGCCGCATAACATCAGCAGCGCGCGATCGAGTAGCGCGTAGTGGCCGCGGAGGTCCTTCCGGGTTTCGCCGGCAGCCGCGGCGCTGCGCTCAAAGTCGAACGCTGTCAGGCCGTCACAAAAGTTCGTCGCGTAGTTCGCCGAACGATCCCTTTTGCGCTTCTGGGCGGCGTGCAAGAGACCCTTGTGCTGGCCGGTCTGTTGACGCTCGCGAGCCTCGGGAGTTTTGGGGGATAGGTTCGTGCCCATCAGTCTTCAGCAGTTCGTAGCTCGGACTTCGGAGTTCGTAGTTCGTGGTTCGTAGTTCGTGGTTCGTAGTTCGGAGTTCGTTCCCGTCTGTCGGTTTTCGTTCTTCCGGCTTCTAACTTTTGACTTCTGGCTCTTACTTCTGGCTTTCAGCTTTCAGCCTTCAGCTTTCAGCCTTCAGCCCTCAGCTTTCAGCCTTCGGCTTTCAGTCCTCAGTTCTCAGCCCTCATTTCTGACCCCTGGCACCTGACCCCTGACCCCTGACACCTTGACCCCTGACACCTGACACCTGGCGCCTCCTCCATTCACTCACAACTCGCCGCCTGCATGGAGAAAACTGAGAAAAGTGAGAACGTTTTTTTCGGCCTTTTGGCTGAAGGAGATAGGTTGTGGAAATCTGCCAGTTCCTGTTGACTGGTACGGCGACGACGTGAGAGGCGACGCGAACAGCTACGGCGTCCTTCCGTTACTTCCCAGCAGAGACCACCAACGATCAGAGTCCCGAACGTTCTCAGTTGCCGCCACAGTGGCGTCAGCCCGGCCATTCGCGCCAGGAATTGGGTTGCGAGCGAGCGGACATCGTGTATACTCGTGCGCGCACGAAGTTGGAAGTGACCGGCTAGAACCACGCCATGAGGAGCCCTGAAGCCATGCGATACCCTCCCTTGCTCACCCGCCCGCCATTCGTCGCCATCAAACAGTACCCTGTCAAACTGCCGCCGTCGAGATGGGGTAATAGACTGCCGCAGGTCGATCTGCGGCCAACGATTGAATTACTGGGCCTCGCCGTGCGGAACCAAGGCGCTCGCGGCACATGCTCGGTGTTCGCGATGACGTTTCTGCTGGAGTACGCGTACGACACGCGGCTGAACAACGGATTCACTGACCTCTCCGAGGAATATCTCAACTACGTCACCAACCTCGTTTCAGGGAACACCGGGGATGGGGACTACTTCAGCAACCTGGATAGCGGTTACCAAGCCTGGGGGATGGCCACGGAGGCGAATGAGGCTTACCAGACGAGCGAGGTGACATCGATCCGTCAATCCCTGCTGGACGCAGGCCGCACGTGGACCCGATTTGAAGCAGACTTCATCAAGCCGTGGGACAGCTCGAAGGGCGCCTCTCAGGATCAGTTGGATCGCGCCATCGCCTACCTCGACGCGAATGCGCCAGTGGCTTTTGGCGGATGGTGGCCGACAACCTTTAGCACAACCAAAGTGGACGGCGTTCTCATGATGACCGTGCCAGCGGTCAGTGGCAAAGGCACGGCGGTAACGGACGGCCACTCGGTACCGCTTGTGGGATACCGCAAAGACAGCGACTTCGCGGGCGGCGGCTACTTTGTGTTTCGCAATAGCTGGGGTGACGCCTGGTGGGATAAGGGCTACGGGTACATGCCTTTCGAATACGTCCTGACCTATGCCAATGACCTTGTTGCTTACCGGACGGAAACGATCACCGCGACGAACATCGGCACGCAGGCGGTGGCGGCTCAATCCGATCGCCTCGACGTCTTTCTTACGGATTCGAGCGGCATCGTGCGGAGCGCGGCGTGGCAGCAGGACGTCCTCTCCGGGGAGTGGCGCGACTGGTGGTCGATACTTCAAGGTTCGGCGATGTTCGGTACGCCCGTGGCTGCGGTGCCACGGGGTCCGGACAAGCTCGACCTGTTTACCTCCGGCTTCGACGGCCTTACCTGCACCGCTTCATGGGATCGAAACGCCAACGATGGCCAATGGAATGGATGGTTGAACATCCTCATCGGCGCCATCCCGGCAGGGGGGACCGTCAGCGCGGTCTCTCGCGATCCGAGCAAGCTCGACGCCTTCCTCGTGAGCACCGACGGCGGCGTCTATACCGCCGCGTCGGATGCCAATGTGAACGGCGGGGTGTGGCAAGGCTGGTGGAAGATTCTCGATCTCGCCGCGAAGCCGGGTTCGCCCGTCGCCGTGGTCTCACGCGACCCGAATAAGCTCGACATCTTCGTGGCCGGAACTGACGGAAAGACGTATACCGCCGCCTGGGATGCCAACGTCGCCAATGGGCAGTGGCGAGGCTGGTGGAACATCCTCGATGGCTACATCCCGGCGGGCGGTACGATCACGGCCATCTCCCGCGATCCCAACAAGCTGGACATTTTTCTGGTCAGTAACGACGGCGGCATCTATACCGCCGCCTGGGACGCCAACGTGGCTAACGGCCAATGGCAAGGATGGTGGAGAATCTTGAACGGCGTCGCCGCGCCGGGCAGCGCGGTGGCGGCGGTGAGCCGTGATCCGAGCAAACTGGACGTATTCGTCATCGGTACGGACAACGCCATCTATACGGCGGCCTGGGACGCCAACGCCGCGAACGGAGAATGGCAAGGATGGTGGAAGATTCTCGACGGCGTGGCGGCCGCTGGAAGTGGCGTAGCGGCTGTGTCGCGCGACCCCAACAAGCTGGACGTCTTCGTGGTGAGCACCGACAAAGCCCTTTGGACCGCGGCCTGGGACGCCAACGTAGCCAACGGGAGCTGGCAAGGATGGTGGCGAATCGAGCCTTGAGAGTGGCACGCGATGCTGCTAGCTCAGACGGAGGCGATCGTCACCGATGATGTTCGTCAAAATCGCTCCAGGGTGATGGCGCCACAGCCGGTGCCGGCCACAACGAGAGGGAACGCTGACATCACGGGCTGGAAGCCCGTGCCCCGTGCTCCAACATCGCGTCAAGGTCTCAGGGCAGGTCAGTTCCGCAGTAGGCTAGGCCACTCTGCCGTCTCCTGCCGGAAGAGCAACCAGCAGACCCTCACGAATAAGCCTCCGAACCAGCACAAGCTTGCTCTCGTCGTCCCAATCGCCTGGAAGCTGGTGAACAACAAACTCGGACTGGCTAAGGGCGAAACGGACCGCCTCGCCGGCATAGGCAGGAAACGTAATCCTGCGTCCATAGCAGTCGATGACCGTCGATGTGTGGTCGGCTTGCAGACGATAGACCACGCCTCTTCTCGCCTTTACCATGCTGTTGACCGTAAGCTCATCTAGCCTCGAAAGCTGGGCCATCTGACCGGTCAACACCGGCGGACACGCCGCCAGGAACTCATCGGCAAACCGCTCGAGGACGACCTCGTAGTCCGACTTGGTCGAGAGCCGTTGCAAAAGACTCTGTAAAATCGCGCGGGCTTGCGTTCGGTCAAATTCGGGCGCCGCAAAACCCGGGGGAAGCGACTTGCGGAAGGCGGAATCGTTCAAAGCAGCGTCGGCTACCCATTCCAGCAAAAGGTCCAGCCATGTATACGTCAGAACGCCGACTGTGACGTGAAGCGAGACGGCATCGCCCGACCGAGCGTCATGAACGACTCCTCGCGGAATGTACGCGAGGTCTCCGGCCTGCAATTCGAATTCGAGCGTGGGCTCGCCGCGCTCGTGAACCGTTGAATCAAAGCTCTGGGCCGTGAGCGGCAGCTCCACTGGCGTACCGTAAAGGGTCCATTGCTTGCTGCCGGCGACCTGCAGCACAAACACGTCATGCGTGTCGTAATGCGTTTTGAACCCTTTGGCTCCGGCCGGCGTCACGTACACATTCGTCTGGAAAGGAAAGCTGAATTCGCGTTCGAGGCTGCGGCAAAACAGAGTCAGAGGAGGAACTATATTGTCCAGGTAGGACAGAACGATGGTGGCGCCTTCGCTGAAGAGCTGATAGACCTTGGCGACGTCAAGCGAGTCGTCATCCTGAACGTAGTCGGCGGCCGTAACACTGCGGTCAGCATTCTTGAGGGAAACGTTTGGGTACCGCAGGTCGAGCGTCGTGAGGACGCGGTCGACCTCGTCCAGTGACACCAAGGAACCGAAGTAAGTCGGCTGGTTGCGTTTTACAACCAGCGGGCGTTTCTCCCAGTAGTCTTGAAAGAACTCAGCTCTGCTGAACGGATCGATGAGCCATTGCAACGAGGAGTTCGAGACACACACGCGTGCTTCCTCAGCCGTTGACACGTCCAGTGACTCTCGAACTGGACCTCGCGCGCTTCCAAGAACACGCGACAACCGTTCCGAGACCGACCAAACTCACTGATCCTCGTCGGCCGGGGGCGGTGCCTTCTTCTCTTTGGCCTTGTCGGCGTCAGTGGCCTTAGCGCTCTTGGTCTTCTTGCTTTTGCTGGTTGACTTAGCCTTCTTTTTGTCCTTAGGGTCTGCGTCGTCTTTCTTCTCAGGCTCTTGTGTTTGGGCCCCAGCGCGTGCCGCGGCGGCGAGGGCGAGCGCACCGCCGGCCAAAACCGTGCTGGCCGCGGCCAAAAATGACCGCCTGGCCACTTTGCGCTCCGTCACGATTTGATCGTCCGTAAGGGTTTGAGTCTGCTTTTGATTCATGACCTCACGGCTTTCATCAGTCGTGTCTGACTTTGGTCGAAGCATGCCTATCCTCCTTGGTCACCTCCAGTCAAGCAAGGGCTCCGAAGTGACCTGCGGAGGTTAGTGTAACCTGAAGAAGTCCGGTAACTCAATGGCCTGCGGCCGGCAGAATCTTGATGGTGTGCAGCCAGGTTTCTACAAGTTGAGGCCAGCCCGTGATAGGAAGCTCAGTGCGGCGGAGGCCGTAGCCGTGTCCGCCCTGAGCATAGATGTGCAATTCGGCGGGCACCTTGGCCTTCTCGAGGGCCTCGAAATAAACGACGGCGTTCTCGACGTGCACGGGATCGTCCTCCGCCTGAAGGATGAAACTGGGCGGAGTCTGATCCGTCACGGGAATATCAGGATTGGGTGCGAAGTTCTGGTCCGCAAGCGCAAGATAACCGGGATAAACAATCACGGCGAAGTCGGGACGGCAACTGAGCTGGTCAGCGGCATCGACCGGATCGTACAGGCGCTGCTCGAAGTGGGTGCTCAGCGCGGCGGCAAGATGGGCGCCCGCGGAAAAGCCGAGCACGCCGACGCGGTGCGGGTCAATGTGCCAATCATCGGCATGAGAGCGTACGATGCCGAGCGCGCGCTGGGCATCCTGAAGCGCAGCGGATGACTTCGGGTACGGCCCGGAATCCGGCACGCGGTACTTGACCAGGACGCAGGTAATGCCAATGGAATTGAGCCAGTCGCACACCTCGGTGCCTTCGAGATCGATGGCGAGAATACGATAGCCACCTCCCGGAAAGACGACGACCGCGGCGCCAGTGCTGGCGCGCTCAGGCGAGTAAAGAGTGAGCGTGGGCGTGGACACGTTGCCGAGCCGGATGAGCGGCTTGCCCGCAACGAGATTGTCCTTGGCCGTCGTGGTATCCACTTCCGGCTTCGGGTTGGGCTGAGCGCCGGGCGCCCCTTTGGGCCAAATGGGTAACTGGGTGTGCCCGCGCGAGGGCTCCCAGGCGGGCTTTTGGGCGAGCAACGTGGCGGCAATTCCAACCACGACGGCGAAAAGAAATAAACGACCACGCACGGTAATCCCTCCCATCGAATGTTCGCCGGTATGGTAGCAGCAGGATGCTTCGGGATACAAGTTTTCGGTAGTGGATCAATTTGACGTAGCGGCGGCCCCTGTGGCCGCCCATTTCAAGGCAGTGTTGTTAGTTGGGCAGCCACAAGGGCCGCCCCTACGTCAAATTAATCCACTACCGTGTGAAGCGGCTAAGAATGTGATTTAATATGGTACGCGATCCGGTGGTCGAAGGGCGGCCGGGTATAGCCGCCGCACCGTGAGCGTGAGTTTGGCCGCTCATCCCGATCGCCTCGCATGCAGTCCACAAATCGAGCGGAGGTGCCCCGTTGGCAACCGTTGCTGAGATCGCCCTGCCCGTCGCCGCTGAAGCAAAGCCCAAGTATGCTCCTCAACCCATTACGCAGCGCAACGTCGCCGTGGACGCTTATCGCGGCTTGGTGATGCTGCTGATGATGGCCGAGGTGCTGAGATTCGCGATGGTGTCGCACGCCTTCCCCACGAGCGTGTTCTGGAAGGTGCTGGCCTGGAATCAGACCCATTCCGAGTGGTTCGGCTGTTCGTTGCATGACACCATCCAACCATCGTTTTCCTTTCTGGTGGGCGTGGCGCTTCCTTATTCCATCGCCAGCCGCCTGGCCAAAGGCGGCACCTTCTGGAAGCTCTTTGCGCACGCCTTGTGGCGGTCTCTGATACTGGTCCTCCTGGGCGTCTTCCTGCGGTCCATGAATCATTCTCAGACCTACTTCACGTTCGAAGACACACTTTCCCAGATTGGATTCGGGTATCCGCTTCTGTTCCTGCTCGGTTTTCGTCCTCCGAAGTGGGCGTGGGCCGCGCTCGGAATCATTCTGGGCGGCTACTGGCTGGCGTGGGCGCTTTATCCGCTGCCGCCGGCGGGGTTTGACTGGCAAACCGTGGGAGTTTCGGCGGCGTGGAACGCGCAGCACAATTTCACCGGCTTCGCGGCGCATTGGAACAAGAATTTCAATCTCGGGAATCGATTTGATCAGTGGTTCCTGAACCTGTTTCCGCACGAGCATCCTTTTGTGTACAACGACGGCGGCTATTTGACGCTGAGCTTCATTCCCACGCTTGGCACCATGATCCTCGGCCTCATCACCGGCCGCTGGCTGCGCGAAACCGCCCCGAAAATCCCCATGAAGAAGCTGCTGGTACCCGGAGTGATAGGCCTCGCCGCCGGGCTGCTGCTGCACTATACGCACATCTGCCCCGTTGTGAAGCGAATCTGGACGCCCGCCTGGACGCTCTTTAGCGGCGGAATCTGCTTCTTGTACCTGGCCGCGTTTAGCTGGGTGATTGACGTAAAGCGTTACCGCAAGTGGGCTTTCCCGCTGATTGTGATTGGCATGAATTCCATCGTTGCGTACTGCATCGCCCATTTCCTGGAGGAATTCATCATCAGTTCGTTCCGCATCCACCTGGGCCCGAACTTTTTCGCCTTTCTGGGTAACGGCGTGCAGCCTTTTGTCGAAGGTTCCGCGGTGCTGCTCTGTTACTGGGTGATCCTGTTGTGGATGTACCGGAGGAAAATCTTCCTCAAGGTTTGAGATTTGGCGGCGCGCGGTCTAAACGCATGGTATTGGTGTCATTGATCGGCCCCGGACGGAGTCATTCCCGCGAAGGCGGGAATCCATTGCACAAGTCATTGGAAAAACAGGACGTCAAGAAGTGGATTCCCGCCTTCGCGGGAATGACTCCGTCCCCAAGGCGGTTCCGCCAAGCAAATGACAGCAGTAGCAAACGCATAGAGGGTTGCTTTGCAACCCGTCTGCGGGTATTGTGTCTCCTCTATGCGTAGACCCAAACCCCTTTACCACCATTTGCTGAGCGTAGCAGTTGTCTGCGGCGCGGCGCTCTCCACCCACTGGCAAGGCTCAACCACGCGCGCGGCCTCGAATCCCAGCCAAGAGGCAACTCAGGGTGCCGCACCTGCATATCGCAACCCTGCCCTGCCCCTCGAACAGCGCGTGAACGACCTCGTCTCGCGCATGACGCTTGAGGAAAAAGTGCTCCAGATGCAGCATACGGCGCCGGCCATTCCGCGGCTGGGCGTGCCGTCGTATGACTGGTGGAGCGAGGCTCTGCACGGGGTGGCACGCTCGGGCTATGCCACGGTCTTTCCGCAGGCGATCGGAATGGCCGCCACTTGGGACGCAGGCTTGATTCATCGCGAGGGTGAGACGATTGCCACCGAGGCCCGCGCCAAATACAACCAGGCGCAGCGCGAGGGCAATCACAGCATTTATTTCGGCCTCGACTTCTGGTCTCCCAACATCAATATTTTTCGCGACCCGCGTTGGGGCCGCGGACAAGAGACGTATGGCGAGGATCCATACCTGACGGCCAGGGTTGGCGTGGCGTTTGTAACCGGCCTTCAGGGTGACGACCCAAAGTACTTCAAGGTGATCGCTACCCCCAAGCACTACGCGGTGCACAGCGGCCCGGAATCGAAGCGCCACGGCTTCAACGTTGACGCCGCTCCTTACGATCTCGAGGACACTTACCTGCCGGCTTTTCGCGCCACGGTCACCGAAGGCCACGCGGACTCCGTGATGTGCGCCTACAACGCGATCGACGGCCAGCCGGCCTGCGCGAACACTTATTTACTTGAGAAGACATTACGCCAGGATTGGAAGTTTCAGGGGTACGTCACTTCGGATTGCGGTGCGGTGGGCGACATTACGCATGGGCACCACTTCACTCCCGACGATGAGCACGGATCGGCAGTCGCAGTTCGGGCTGGAACTGACACGACTTGCGGCGATGAGTACGCGAGTCTGGTGAAGGCAGTTCACGACGGGCTCATCCAGGAAAGCGAACTCGATACTGCCCTCAAGCGCCTGTTTACGGCCCGGTTTCGGTTGGGAATGTTTGATCCGCCCCGCAGCGTTTCGTTCAACCGCATCACGATGTCTGAAGACGACTCGCCCGCGCATCGTGCGCTCGCACTGCAGGCGGCGCGAGAGAGTATGGTGCTGTTGAAGAACCAGGATGGTGTGCTGCCTCTGAAGGCGAACGTGAAGAAAATCGCCGTAATTGGTCCCAACGCCGCATCGCTGGTTGCGCTGGAGGGCAATTACAACGGCACGCCGTCACATCCGGTGCTGCCCATCGACGGCATGAAGAAGGAATTCGCAGGTAGGGCCGACGTGCTCTACGCGCAGGGCTCCGCCTACGTCTCGGAATTGCCCGTACCCGTCCCGCGCACGGTCTTCCGTCCTTCCGGCGGTGAGGCAGGCGTGGGCCTCACAGCCGAGTATTTTGCCAACACAGATTTCTCCGGTAAGCCCGCACTCAAACGCGTTGATCCCCAGATTCAGTTTGACTGGGACGCGGCCTCGCCCGCGCCCGGCGTGCCCCTTCAGGCCTTCGGAGTACGCTGGAGCGGCACGCTGACGCCCCCGGGGCCGGGAGACTACACGTTCAGCGTCAGCGTCCCAGGTTGCTATCCTTGCGGCGACCACGAGACCACCAGCGTCTACCTGGATGGCGCGCTCGTTGCGGAGGCCGCTCGCTCCCAATACCGCTGGTCCCAAAAGAATCCGACTTTCCAAGAGCACTTCACGGACACCAAGCCGCACAGCTTCCGTTTGGAATACACCCACCGCGCACCGCTATTCGCGGCTGGAATTACGCTCAACTGGCACCCGCCCGCCGACGTTCTGCGCGACGAGGCCGTGAAAGCCGCGCAGCAGGGTGACGTGGTGGTGGCCTTTGTCGGACTCTCTCCCGGGCTTGAAGGCGAAGAGATGCCGATTCATGTGGAAGGATTCAGCGGAGGTGACCGCACAGATATCAGCTTGCCGCAGGTCCAGCAGAACCTGCTAGACGCGTTGGCCGCGACCGGCAAGCCCCTAGTGGTAGTACTGCTGAACGGCAGCGCGCTAGCAGTGAATTGGGCCAATGAACATGCCGCCGCTATCCTTGAAGTATGGTACCCCGGCGAAGAAGGCGGCACCGCCATCGCGGAGACGCTCTCGGGAGCGAACAATCCCGGGGGCAGGCTGCCGGTAACCTTCTATGCCTCTCTCGATCAACTGCCGCCATTTGACGACTACTCGATGAAGAACCGCACCTACCGTTATTTCGCCGGGGAGCCGCTTTATGGTTTCGGGTACGGTTTGAGCTACGCCAGCTTCGCTTACAGCAATCTGAAACTGTCGTCGAGCAACGTGAAGGCCGGCGAAAGCTTGAGCGTGGAGGCGGACGTCAAGAACACGTCTTCTGTTGCGGGTGATGAAGTGGCGGAACTCTACCTCACCGTTCCTGAGGGTTCGCATTTCGAGAACGCCGCACTGCTTCGCGAGCTCAGGGGATTTCAGCGCGTTCACCTGTCTCCAGGGGAAAGCAAGAAGGTTGCCTTCAACCTCACCCCGCGCGACCTGAGCCAGGTGACGGCGGCCGGCGAGCACAAAGTCTTGCCCGGCCATTTCTCAGTCGTAGTGAGCGGTGGGCAGCCGCATGAGGGGTCTTCCGCCGTCGAAGCAACATTCGAGATCACCGGCGAGGCTGACCTACCGCGTTAGCATGAACAAGGGCGATTCTTCGTGCCCTCGGAAGGGCGGAGCTTCAGCCGCGCCGAATCCGGACGAAAACGTTGAAATGGGCCTTTAGGCCCTGAAGGCAAGTCACTTCAGTGGCTGAAGCCCCAAAAAACGCGCGGGTGTTCGGCGGCGGGGCTGAAGCCGGCTGAAGCCCCGCCCTTTACATCCCCTGACAAGTAAGATCGCTGACTTCCGCGACTAAGCACTAGAAGTCCATTTGTAATCGCACGAAGCCGCTGCGCCGGGGCCCGATGGCGTTGCCGGAGAAAAGTCCTGCGAAGTCGATCACGTTGAGCCGGCCATTGATGTTTTCAACGTCGCCTTGTATACGCATGGTGAGCCGGTCGCTCTTGTAAAGCTCCGCTCCCAGAGAGGCGTCGAGAGAGAACTGCGGTCGCACCCGGCCGTGGGCGAGATCCAAGCGAGCAACAACCTCGGGTCCGTATTGAGCCAGAGCTTGATCCAGCGTACCCTCGAACTCCACAGGAAGGCCGCTGCCGTACTCTGCCCCTAATCCAACCCAAAGCCTTGGCGAGAGTTGATATCGATATCGGGTTCGCAGCGTATTGCGCTGGTCCTGCGTATCCCAAAATCGGCCCACGCCTTGAGTGTTATCATTGATGTCGGTGTCACCCAGGAAGAGGCCGCCTGTCGCCGGAAGATAAGCGGACCCAACCTGGTAGGAGTAGCTCACGAATCCTGAGAGCCGCCCCCACGCCGGCAGATCAAGTTTGCCTTCCGCGCCGTAAATCTGCGCTTTGCGGAATGCGATGGGAAAACTGACGGACGTGTTGAGCAGCAGGTCGTCGTCGGCATAATTGTTCATGTCGCGCCGGTAGTAGTTCGCGTCAAGCTTGAATTTGTTGAAGACGGCTTTTGTGAAACCCGCCTCAAAGTAGTTGCCGTGTGAGGGCAGGACGGGCAAGCGCAGGAATTGAGGATCAAGGCTTACGACTTCCGGCGAGCTCGAGAGCAGGATGTTCTCGAAGGCCGGCGTTTGAAAGATGCGGTCGTATGACACGTGCAGCACCGTGTTGGCCGCTTTCCAATATCGGGCGACCCCTATTCGTGGGCTGACGGCGTTCTGATTCACCAGCAGTTGATAGTGGTCCCAGCGTAGGCCCGCATTCAGGCTCCAGTTGCCGACGTGCACATCGTCTTGTACGAACGCGGATTGTTCGTAGTCGTGCCCCTTGCCGAAGAAAGAGAAGCTTGCGGGCGTGCCGGGGTCGAATTGGGTGAAGTCGGTGATGGTATCGTTGAACTCCTCGTGGAGAGGCGTAAAGTCAGCCTCAACCCCAGTCTTCCACTCCTGGACCCGGCGATGAACAGACACGGTCGCCTTCAGGTATGCCTCCTTAAACCCGCGCTGCTGAGAGGCGATGATCGGCGTGGATAGCGGGTTAGACCAGAAGCCGGCTGAATCCTGCCGCAACATGGCATGGAAATCTCCCACGACGTTGGGAGAGAAGATGTGCTGATAGGAGAAAATCGCCATGGTCTCCTCAAAGTTGCGATCCTGCCGCTGGCCTGCCGCCTGCTGCACCTGCTCGTTCGGGACTTCAAATTGAGACTGTTCATGGCCCACGATAAGCCCGACACGGTCGCGGTCTGTCAGATCGCGCTCATAGTGGGCGGTAAAATCCGAAGTGGTACCGGTGTTGGTATAGTTTTGCGCCACCACAGGGTTTTCATACCAGTTGGTGGCGGCGCCGCTGCCGCTGAAGCCCAGCGTGTTTCTGCCCCAGCCGTACTGCGCCTGCCCGTATCCATCCGCGGTGCCGAAACTTCCGCCGGTCAGCGCCAGCTTGCCGTGCCAACCGGGCCGCGCGTCTTTAACAGTCACCACATCCACCACGCCGCCCATTTTTCTTCCGTATTCAGCGGGAAAAGTCGCCGTGTAGATGCTGAGGGACTGAACGTCGTCAGCGTCAAGATCCGGACCGAAGCCCGGAGAGCGATTATCTGTTAGGGGAACGCCATCCAACACAAACTGTGTCTGGTATTCCGAGCCGCGAGGGTGCAAAACGGCGTTTCCTTCGTACAACCAGCCCGGCTGCGAGTTCACAAGATCAACAACGGACCGGCCAGGGAGTGAGGTTGGCCGAGCCTCGATCGCCTGGGAGCCGATGCGATTGATAACGCCTACGCGGTCCGGGTCAATCAGGGTCGCCTGAGCGTTGACCTGCACCGTGGTGGTGGAGACGGAAAGGCTAAGCTTGACGTGGTATTCAACCGGAATCGCCGAGCGGATTTCCAACGAGTCTGAGAAGGGCGCGAACCCCGGGTGCTCGACGTGAATTTGATAAAGTCCAAACGGCAGTAACTTGGCTTCGAGATTACCGTCAAGGTCCGTCGAATAGGTACTGCTGAACTGATTCACTTCGCTGACGAGTTGGACAGAACTCTCCACGCCCAATCCCGTGGGGTCAGTGACCCTCAGGCGTAGCTCACCCACATTCGTTTGGCCGAAACCCTGAAGGGCCGCTAGAAGAAAAATGGGTAGGTATCTCTTCACTCTCTGCTAACCAGCATTTTAGCACGCCGAATTAGGGAGAAAGTAGTTGGATGCAAGCTCGACCGGCTTGACCCTCTTGTCTCGCTCGACCGGCGTGGAGCTCCGATCCAGCCTTCTGCGTCAGTGGCACAGGCACTCTATCGAAACCCGTTCGCCATGAGGGCCACCCCTCTGCGTGTGCGATGCGGAGTCGGCGCTTGCGATAGATAACGGACCGATATAGACTTATAGGTTATCGCATCAGTATTCGCAACGCATGCATCACGGAAGCCCTTGAATGTCCGCACCGGCTGATATCGTCTCTCCGTCGCCGACGGCCGCAGCTCCTCGACAGCGCAAGCCTATGAGCATGACGCCAGCGAAGTTGCGTGCGCAACGCGCGAACGCCCGGCTTTCCACCGGTCCCCGCACCCGGGCTGGCCGGCGTCGTTCAGCCCAAAACAGCCGGCGATTTCCCTTCTCACCCATGGTGCGCACCGATCTGGAATCGAGCGGGGCCGATCTTGCCGAGGTCTTGCGGCTCTGGCAGGACGTGATGGCCGTTTTCTGGTTTATCGATCCCGACTGCCACTTTTACTTGCAACGGGCTACGTGGAGTTGGTGGCGGAAGCTAGACGCCCTACGCAAGGGCGGTTCGGCTGCCGGCGTGAGGTATGCGGAGGGCGACGTCGAGAAGTATTTAAGGCAGGCGTTGGAACGCTTTGCGAAAGGCCGCCAGCGGTGGAAACGCTGGCTGCGGAAGGAACTCGGAGCCGACGTGCGCGACGGAATGGGCTCTGTGAGAGTGGCCGTAGAAAGCCGGCTTGGAACCCTTCTGAACGCGATTAAGCCTGGGTCCCCCCCCACCCCCACCCTAGCATAAAAACGAACCCAAAACCGTATATTATTGATAAAATAAATGTTATTGCCTAAAAAGGCGTATTTACGCCGAACGAGTTCAAAAAACGAACCCAAAACCATAATCGTTAGATTCTATTAGCGATAAGCCTAAAAACCGGCCCAAAATGAGGTTCAAAAACGAACCCAAACGAACCTAAATTCAGGCCGTCAAGCTAGCGAACGAACCTAAACGAACCCGAGACGAACCCAAAACGAACCCGAGCGAGCGGGAATCCGCCATGATTTGATCAAGTCATTTACAATCAGTAGGATGATATCGCAAAGAATTCATTTGAGAGCAGCGGTTATGCCACCCCTTGGACAGGCCTCCATTTTACTAGATTGCCGGTCATTTTTAACACAACTGTAACATTTGAGCATTATATTCAGTCGTGGCAATTCAGGGGCGCTTGAGCCTCTTCTCGCGTCGGGCAGCCATTTCACATAGCCGTGTTCGCAAACGGCAGCCTTTTGGAATCTCGTTGGGGCCGATTGGCCCATCGCAGCGGAGTTGTACCTTTCACATCGCCAGGCGGCGTTAGCAGCGAGTGAGCCTTAATTGGACAAAATCTGCAGCCTCGATCGAGTTGGGGCAGCAACAAGAGGAGTGTATGGTGATCAGGAAAATCGCATATTCGGTTGTGGTAGTGGCGCTCAGTTGTGCTGCGGCATACGGGCAATCTACGCTCGGGACTATCCTCGGAACCGTCTTCGATGCCACCGGCGGCGTGATGGCACAGGCCACCGTCAAAATAACCGATACGGACGAGGGCACCAGCCGAACGTTCCAAACGGACGCCAAGGGTAATTACATCGCAGTTGACACCAAGGCTGACCACTACAGCGTCGAGGTGAGTAAGGCGGGTTTCCGCACCGCAGTGGTGCCAGGCATACTGCTCAACGCCCGCCAAACGCTGCGCGTAGACGCCACGCTGCAGGTGGGTACCACATCCCAGCAGGTCAACGTGGTGGCGGACACCGGGGTAATCACTACGGAAACCCAGACCGTCTCTTCGAGCTACAACTCACGCATGATCCTTGAATTGCCCGGCAACTACCGGGCAAACGGCAGCACGAGTCCCTATGCTTTGATCCAGACGCTGCCTGGGATCCAACCGGATGATAGCGGCAACCTGTCGATCCAGGGTGGTATTCCATCGCAGTCCCAGTTTTCGGTGGATGGCATCTCCACCACAGACGTCACCGGGAATCAGCCGCGGCAAAGCGCCTTCCCCTCGGCGGAATCCATCGCTGAGATCAAGGTGCAAAACGCGGGTGCCGCGGCCGAATACGGAACGCCGGGCGACGTCACCACGATATCCAAGAGCGGTACCAACCAGCTTCACGGAGGCGCCTTCTGGTATTCGCAGAATGCTGCCCTAGACGCCCTGGAATTTGGACAGTTAACGAAGAATTCGAAGGTCGCCAATGATTTTGGGTTCAACCTCGGCGGCCCGGTGGTGATTCCTCATCTGTACAACGGCCATGACAAGACGTTTTTCTTCGGAACCTACGAGGGCTTCCGGTTTCCCCAGACTGACACCATCCAAAACACCGTTCCCACGCAGGCCATGGTCAGCGGCGACTTTAATGCTGAGGGGGTGACCGTCATCAACCCTCAGACGGGCCAGCCATTTCTCAACAACACCATTCCTTCAGGCAGTATCAGCCCTATCGCGCAGAAGATTATCAGTCAATTCTATCCATTGCCGAACGTCGGCCCGGGTACGACCGTGCAGGATAATAATTACGTTACGAACCGGTCCGCCAATATCAGCTCGAATCAGTTCGATATTCGGGGCGATCAATACATCAATCCCAAGATGCAGGCGTTTGCCCGCTTCACTTACAAGAACGCAACGCAACTATCGCCAAACAACCTGTTGGTGCCGTCCAGCGACAACTATGAGAATGACCGCCTGTTCGTGGTGTCTTTCAACTACACGTTCAGGCCGAACCTGCTGAACGAATTTCGGTTTGGGTATACCACCGTCAGTTTCGGAAATTCGAATTCGTTCGACGGCAAGGGATTCTGGCAGACGCTGGGGTTTCAGGGGCTCGCTTCGACTGATCCGTTCTTCAACGGACTCCCTGAAATCGACATCGCCGGTCTCACCGGCCTCACCGCTGACCGGCTCACGGGAGCCAACCAGTCCCGCACCCGTCAATTCAATGACAACCTGAGCTGGCTGAAAGGCCGGCACACGATGAAGTTCGGGCTCGATATCCGGACGATTCTTGGGTTCAGTCCGCTCGGCTTCATCGGCGGTGATAACTACGGAAACTTCGAGTTCAACAATACGTTCAGTGGAGCTTCCTTCGGGGACTTCCTGCTTGGCTTGCCCGCCTTTACGGGCTACGACAACGTTACGCACGATAACTACGGGGTTAGCACGCAATACGCCTTCTACGCGCAAGACAGTTTCCGGCTTGACCCGCGTTTGACGCTCGAGTACGGTTTGCGCTACGAGTACGATCCGGCTTACACGGATGAGTTTGGCAACATTGGAAATTTTGACCCCAAGCCGCCGCTTTCCGGATCGACGGTTTATCCAGACAATGGGGCCAGCAACCTGGCGCCAGGCTACCTCAATTCGTTCGACGCCTGCCCCAACGCAGCGCTCCCTTACACAGCCAATAATCCCGCCTCGATCAACGGTGCCCCCTGCACCCCGGTGCTGACCGCTTCGCAGGCTGGCTTGCCGCAAGGCCTGCGCACAACGAACAAGACCCGCTTTATGCCCCGCTTTGGTTTCGCCTACAAGCCCTTTCACAATGACCGGACCGCTGTGCGCGGCGGCATCGGCGTTTACAACATCATGAGCATGGGCTCAATTTACTACGCTCTCACGGGAACTCTTCAATCTGCCACGTCTCAATTCAGCAACGTTTCGAGCACGGGCACGCCCGTCTTCACCTGGCCGGTGGTGGGCTACGGTAGCGGAATCGGAGCGCCTCAGTACGGCACCGACTACTTCGGCACCGCCAATGACGTCAACTGGAAGCAGCCGCTCTCAACCCAGTGGAATTTTTCCGTCGATCACGATCTGGGCTACCAGACGGGCCTTCGAGTCTCCTACATCGGCATGAAGACAACCCAACTGGTGTGGGCGCCGAACCTCAATCAGTCTAACTATTCCACCGATTTCTTCGTTCAACAGCCGCTCAGCAGCCGTCCTTTCCCCAACTGGGGCATCGTGAATGACCGCGCGATCGGCGCCACGGCGAACTACGAATCGCTGGCCATCGAAGCCACCCACCGGTTCAGCCACGGTATGATGTTCGATTCAACTTACACATACGGGCGCAACCTCGCCGACAATCAGGGCCCCGCACCGAGCTCTTATGCGGGTGAAAATGCGGGCGGACGTACCATGAACTACTTCAGCCGTAAGGATGAATACGGCAACGTTTACGCGGACCGCCGTCACCGCTGGATTACCACGGCCATCTTCGAGCTGCCCTTTGGGCATGGAAAGCGCTTTGCCAATAGCGCCAGCAGCGTGGAGAACGCTGTGGTGGGCGGTTGGTCGCTCAGCAATATCTTCTTGGTGGAATCGGGTCCGTGGCTCACTCCGTTTTATGACGCGGGCGGCGATCCATCCGGGACCGGTTCGGGAATCATCGGCCGCCCGCAACGGCCGGACCGCATCGGACCTTGGGCGCCTTCCACGCAGAGCGCGGCGCAATGGATCATGGGGTCCGCGTTCGCCTGCCCCGGCCCGCCGGGAGTTCCGCAGTCGGTGGCATGCCTGGACGGTCAGACTCCGGGCACAGACCCCGCGCCCATCGGCCGCTTTGGGAACTCCGGTACTGCTTTCATTGAAGGCCCTGGGAGCGTCAATTGGAACCTGGGTCTGCAGAAGACATTCAATCTGACTGAGCGCGTGAAGATGCAGGTGGAGATTTCCTTTACCAACGTCTTGAACCACGTCAATCTGGCCGACCCGCAAATGGACCTCACGAGCCCCGGCTTCGGAACCATCACGGCAGCGCGCGGTCTCTCGAACGGCCAGTCGGACTTTCAGGGTTCCCGCGCCGGACAGTTTGGAGCGCGGATCGACTTCTAGCCGCGGTCTTCTGAGAAGCGGTTGAGATGCACTGCAGAAGGGCGGAGCTCTAGCCAAGGCTGAAGCTCCGCCCTTTTGCCATTCGAGAAGCATCGGGTAAGAGTGGCGGCCACCTCGGTAATTTTTGGGGAATGCGCGCGGTCTGCTACCAGCCGAGGATATACGCAAACATCAGCGGTGCGACGATGGTGGCGTCTGACTCAATGATGAACTTCGGCGTATTGACGCCAAGCTTTCCCCAGGTGATCTTCTCGTTGGGAACGGCGCCGGAGTAAGAACCGTAGCTGG
Source organism: Terriglobia bacterium (assembly GCA_035578005.1). Lineage (GTDB taxonomy): Bacteria > Acidobacteriota > Terriglobia > UBA7540 > UBA7540 > Gp13-AA77. The sequence goes on along the minus strand of DATJYK010000015.1, from coordinate 18,370 downwards.
TGGTGGAATCGCTAATCTGGCAGAAATAGGCCCAAAGCGGCACATTCTCGCGCTGCAGGTCCTGGTGCAGCATGGGCACGACGCAGATGGGGAAATCGCCGGCGATGCCGCCGCCGATCTGAAAGAAGCCCAGAGGAGTCTCGGCCGTGGTGGCCGTGTACCACTCGGCAAGCTCCATCATGTATTCGATCCCCGTACGCACGGTGTGCACGTTCTTGACGTCCCCTGAAATGCAGTGGCCGGCGTACATATTGCCGAGGGTTGCGTCCTCCCAGCCCGGGACAAACATGGGCAGGTTTTTCTGCGCGGCAGCCAGCAGCCAACTGTTCTGGGGATCGATCTGGTAGGACTTGCTGAGCCGGCAGGAAAGCAGAATCTTGTACATGAACTCGTGCGGGAAGAAGCGCTGGCCGGCCTTGTCGGCCGCAACCCACTCCTCGAGGACGGCGCTCTCGATCCGCCGCATGGCTTCTGCTTCAGGAATGCAGGTGTCAGTGACGCGGTTCATGTGGCGGGCGAGCAGCGCAGCTTCATCCTTGGGGGTGAGATCACGGTAATGAGGCACGCGTTCGTAGTAGTCATGCGCCACCAGATTGAAAACGTCTTCTTCCAGATTCGCACCGGTGCAGCAGATGCCGTGGACCTTATCCTGACGAATCATCTCCGCGAGTGAGATGCCGAGCTCAGCCGTGCTCATGGCGCCGGCAATGGTGATAAACATCTTGCCGCCGGCGTCGAGCAGCTTTTTGTAGCCCTCGGCCGCGTCCACGAGGGCCGCCGCGTTGAAATGGCGATAGTGCAGTTTGATGAAAGAGGAGATGGATGGCATATCCTTTTCGTGTCCCCATAAGAGCATAAAACCGTGAATTGCGAACGTGAATTATGAACGATGAAGTACGAATCGGGTTGCTCAACTATGAGCGACCGGGGGTTCTAAGGCGCGCTACTGCGTTCTTGCCTTTTTGGCTGCCTCGATCTCCCAAAACAAAGCTACGAGGTAAACCCCGCCGGCCTCTGGGATCTCGACCCCATACTGCTTTGAGACCTTCCCGCGTATCCAGTCGTGCCAACGCGCGTATCGTTCCGTATCCGGCAGAGCATCGTTGTTCAACTCAGGAGGAAAATCATCACAAGAATCGCCACAGCCGACGAAATCGCTCAGGGCGCTTTCATCCGTTACGAGAATTTCCGAGTAGTCCATACCGAGAATGTCTTGGAAGGAGATGGCCGCCGTGTCCTCGAGGTCGGCTATCTGGAACTGTTCGGCCAAGTCGATTTTTTTAGGTTTCTTCATAGACCATCATGAGAATCGGGAACGGTTTTATAATTCGCAGTTCACTCGTCGACTCCGAGCAGCACCGAAGCGGCGAGCACCGTGGTCCAAAGGCCGCGCTTGTCGCCGATTGCCGACTGCGTGATTTCCATGGTTCGAACGATCTTGTTGGAGATGCGGTAAATCTCTTTCTTTTCGTCCCAGCTCCGATCGGGATCAAATTCCACTCCGAGAGTGGTGGCAAGCATTTCGGCCGCCAGTTCTTCGGCGTACTCTCCGGCCACCTCTTCGGTCTGCCCGAAGGAGTGGTGTTCAGAGAGGTAACCAAAGGTATCGCGGTCGGCCGGCAGCGCGACACCCACGGAAGCTGCGATCAGCCGGTGGGGCTCGCGCGTGGAGTTCTCGCTGATCACCACGAACGTCACTTGGCCGGGTTGCAACTCCTTCATGCCTTCAGTGCGCGGGATGAGCTTACAGCGCGGCGGGAAAATGCTCGAGACGCGCACCAGGTTGCACGCTGCAATCCCTGCCGAGCGCAGCGCCAGCTCAAAACTGGTGAGCTTCTCCCGGTGCTTTCCTACGCCCTTGGTGAGAAACATCCGTTTGGGAACGAACATCGCCTTTTTGGTCGCGCGCCCTCGAAAGCTGGGGCCTGCCTTCGCTTGCCGGGAACGCTGCTCCTTCGCAAAATTCTTTGGAACGCGCTTCAACGTAACAAGAAGGTGCGAGGGGTGTCAACGGAATTTCCGCAGTCACGGCCGCTTTGTTACAAATGTTACGAAATACGGGGTTCGATGTCCGGGACTCGGGGTTCGGAAAGGGAAATTCCCTCAAGGGATTCCCGCCTGCGCGGGAATGACGGCCAAGCCTGCGGCGGGAATGGCTGGGATCTGAACGCCGGACACCGAACCCCCGAACACCGAATCCCGGACCCTTGCCCGGAGTTTCGGCTTTGCCGCCTAGGCTAGGCCCCTTCCCACTCTTGACTTCTACTGCTGTTTCGTGCACAATCTGAGACCAGGCTTTCTTTCCGTGCGGGGCTAGTTCCAATATTCCTGCCGCCGCCGGAAACCTGAACGAGCCTCCGTTTTCGCAGGGCTCGTCCGCTCCTGGGGCTGAACACTCGAATGGCCGACGTCCGCGACATCCGCAACTTCTCGATTGTGGCCCACATCGACCACGGCAAGTCGACCCTCGCCGATCGCCTGCTGGAGATGACGGGGGCCCTTTCCAAGCGGGAGATGTCCGCACAAGTGCTCGATTCCATGGACCTGGAGCGCGAACGCGGCATCACCATCAAGGCGCACTCCGTGCGTCTGCACTACCAGGCCCGCGACGGACACGAGTACCAGCTCAACCTCATCGATACGCCCGGCCACGTCGACTTCTCGTATGAGGTGTCGCGCAGCCTTTCGGCTTGCGAGGGAGCGCTGCTGGTGGTGGACGCCTCGCAGGGTGTCGAAGCCCAGACCCTCGCTAACGCGCAGCTCGCCATGAACAACCGGCTCGAAATCATCCCGGTGATCAACAAGATCGACCTGCCAGGCGCTGACATCGAGATGGCGAAACAGCAGATTGAGAACGCCCTTGCGCTCGACCCTAACGACGCCTTACTGATCAGCGCCAAAATGGGGACCGGCGTGGACGAAGTGCTGCAGGCGGTTGTCACGCGGGTGCCGCCCCCCAAAGGCTCGCCCGAGGCTCCGCTGCGCGCGCTCATCTTCGACTCCTGGTACGACAGCTTTCGTGGCGTGGTGGTGCTGGCCCGCGTTGTGGACGGCCGCCTCACGCCAGGCTCACGCATCCGCCTGTGGTCGAACGGCCAGACCTACACCGTTGAAGAGCTCGGCGTGCTCACCCCGAAGCCCGTGCGGGTCTCCTCGCTGGAAACCGGCGAGGTGGGATTTGTGGTCGCCAACATCAAGCGGGTTTCGGATACGCGCATCGGCGATACCATCACGGAAGACCAGCGGCCGGCGTCAGAGCCCCTGCCGGGATTTGAAGAGATCAAGCCCATGGTGTTTGCGGGCCTCTATCCGGTGGAGGCGAACGCCTATGAGGTGCTTCGCGATGCGCTCGAAAAGCTGCGTTTGAATGATTCCTCGTTCTTTTACGAGCCCGAGAGTTCCGTGGCGCTGGGCTTCGGCTTCCGTTGCGGCTTTCTCGGCTTATTGCACATGGAGATTATCCAGGAGCGCCTGGAGCGTGAATATGATCTTGATCTCATCACCACCGCTCCGGGGGTGCAGTACCGGATTACCACAAAGTCGGGCGAGACGAGTTATGTGGATAACCCAGCAAAGTTTCCCGAACAGGGCGACATCGCCAAGATCGAGGAGCCCATCATCACCGCGCTGATCATGACGCGCGAAGAGTATCTGGGCGGCCTGCTCGCTTTGGTGGAAGAGAAACGCGGAGTGCAGAAGGGCTTTGAGTTCGTTTCAACGCAGCGCGTGCTGCTCACCTACGAGCTTCCGCTCAACGAAATTGTGCTCGATTTCTATGACCGGCTAAAGTCCGTGTCGCGCGGTTATGCGTCTTTGGACTATCATTTTTCGGGTTACTGGGAATCCGACCTGGTGAAGGTGGATCTTCTGGTGGCCGGCGAAGTGGTAGACGCGCTCTCCTTCGTTTGTCACCGGGAGCACGCTCAAGCTCGCGCTCGCGCTCTTTGCGAAAAGATGCGCAAGCTCATTCCGCGCCAGATGTTCGAAGTGGCCATTCAGGCGGCCATCGGCTCCAAGATTCTGGCGCGTGAAAATGTGGCGGCCATCCGCAAGAACGTGCTGGCCAAGTGTTACGGTGGTGACATCACGCGCAAGCGAAAGCTGTTGGAAAAGCAAAAGGAGGGTAAGAAGCGCATGAAGCGCGTGGGCCGCGTCGATATTCCGCAGGAAGCTTTTTTGGCGGTGTTGAAAGTCAGCGAGTAGGCGCGAGTCTGCCTCCGGCGGCATGGACTGATATACTTATCGCTGTTGTAGATTCAGGAGGGGAAGTTGCCGATTTACGAATACCGTTGCAAAAAGTGCGGCAAGCAATTTGAGAAGATTCAGAAGTTTGATGACCCGCCTCTCAAGAAACATGAGGAGTGCGGCGGCGCGCTCGAACAGCTTCTTCATGCGCCGGCCATTCAGTTCAAAGGCAGCGGTTTTTATATCACTGATTATGCGCGCAAGTCTGCCCCGTCGGAGTCAACGGGTTCAGGTTCGTCATCTGATGCGGGGTCAAAGTCCGGCGACGGCGGGTCAAAGACGAGCGAAACCACTTCAAAAGCAAGCTCGAAGAAAACGGAGAGCAAGACTCCGGCTGCCAGCAAGAAGGACTGAAGCGAGGGACAACTCGCCGCACGCGACCCGACGGGGAGACCTCACGCCGGCCGTGACACGTGCCACTTCCAGGCGCTCTCCACAATTGAACTCAGCTCAAGGTACTCGGCCTTCCAGCCCAGCACCTTCGTCGCGTTTGTGACCTCAGCCACGAGCGCCGGCGGATCGCCGGGTCTCCTGGGCCCTTCCTTCACGGGCACGCGCCCCTCGCAGAGCTTGCCAACCTCGGCGATCACTTCGCGGACCGAATGTCCAACACCAGTGCCGAGGTTAACGGCAGCGCTCGCGCCTCCGCGAACGAGATATTCGAGCGCGATCAGGTGGGCGCGGGCCAAGTCGGTCACGTGAATATAGTCTCGAACGGCCGTGCCGTCGGGCGTGGGATAATCCGTGCCGTAAATCTCCACGTACGGGCGCCGACCCAGCGCGGCTTGCACGGCAATCGGAATCAGGTGCGTCTCAGGGTCGTGGTCTTCGCCGATCTCGCCCTCGGCATCAGCGCCGGCCGCATTGAAGTAACGAAGCGCCACCCAGCGCAAGCCGTAGGCGGGATCGTAATCGTGAAGAATTTTCTCGATCATCAGCTTGGTCTGGCCATAGGGATTCACCGGAGACTGCGGATGGTCCTCGGAAATAGGCACGCGATTGGGCACGCCGTAGGTTGCGCACGACGAAGAGAAGACGATGTGCTTGATGCCTGACTCCGCCATGGCGTCGAGTAGACGGAGCGAATTCACAACATTGTTCCAATAGTATTTGCGCGGGTTCGCGACTGACTCTGCCACCAGCGCATCGGCGGCAAAGTGAATGACCGCCTGAATGTCGAATTCGCGGAGCACGTGACGAATGAAATCGTGGTCCGCAAGGTCGCCTTCGGCCAAGCGGCCCCATTTCACCGCCCAGCGATGTCCCTCGCTGAAGTTGTCCAGCACGACCGGATCGTGACCAGCTTTCGCTAGCGCTTTCGCCGTGTGGCTGCCAATGTAGCCGGCTCCGCCGGTGACAAGTACATTCATGTGTGCTCCCGGGTGACGTCGAAGAAGCAAGAAGTAAGAAGGAGAAATGCGCAGTTACCTGCTTCTTGATTCTGGCTTCTTGCTCCTTGCTTCCGCCGTTCAGAGGTTCAGCGTCTTCAGATATTTCCGGAAAGGCTTACCAAGGTCGGGTCGCTTGAGGGCCATTTCAACCGTGGCTTGGAGAAAGCCCAGCTTGTCTCCAGCATCATAGCGCTTTCCGTCGAACACATAGCCGTAAATGGGCTCTTTCTCAAGCAGGCGGCGGAGCGCGTCCGTCAACTGTATTTCGCCGCCGGCGCCGCGGCGGGTAGAGGCTAGCTCCGCAAAGATAGCAGGTGTCAGGATGTAACGGCCGATGATCGCCAGGTCTGAAGGAGCATCTTGAGGCGCCGGTTTTTCCACCATGTCGTCCACGCGGAAGAGGCGCCCCTTCCAGTGGTCGTTGGCAACCGCGCTGCCCTTGATGATCCCGTAGCTCGATACTGCGCGGCGCTCGACCCGTTGGATCGCGACCACACAGCGACCGTACTGCTCGTAGACCTCGATCATCTGTTTGAGGCAAGGGACGCGGCTATCGATGATGTCGTCGGAGAGTAACACGGCAAAAGGTTCGTCGCCCACCAAGTCGCGAGCCGTCAGGATGGCGTGACCGAGGCCCAGAGGTTCCTTTTGCCGCACGTAAGTCATTTGCAGCAGGTCGGCGATGGAGCGCATCTGGGCGCGCAGTTCCTCCTTACCGCGGCCGGCAAGCTGGTGTTCGAGCTCGAAAGACACATCAAAATGATCTTCAATGGCGTCCTTGCCGCGCCCGGTCACGAAGACCACCATTGGGACTCCGGAAGCGGCCACTTCTTCAGCGGCATATTGCACCAGAGGCTTGTCAACGATCGGCAGCATCTCTTTGGGCTGCGCTTTGGTGGCCGGCAGGAAGCGCGTTCCGAGGCCGGCTACCGGCAAGACGGCTTTTCTAATCGTCATTCGTGTAGTTCCTTAGGTACGTTCGACACGACCCAGATATCCAACTGCAAAGGACTCACAGTGTAGCTTCGCCGCCCTTGGAAAGGCAACCAAAGCCCATGAGGGGCAGTGGTTCAGTTTAGAATTCGTGACCGGCGCGACAGCAGCTATGACTCTAGCTCGCTTGTGTCCAACCTGCTTTCGCGCTGCAGCCTTCGGAATATGTCCGCCGTCTCGGCGATGCCCTTATCGAGTGGTGTGGTTGGCAAATCAGGAAAGTCGCGGCGGAGGGAGCTGTCGTCAAAATCTGACGCTACGGGAATGGGTTTGCCCTCGGCCCGAATCAACTTTCGGGCGTCCGGAAACACGCGGCCGAGCGCGGCGAGAATCTCATCGGTAGTTACCACCGCCCCGCGTGGCGTGTAAACGCGCGCTCCCTCGAGATCAGAGAGCGCCGCCTCGATAAAGGTGGAGGCTGTGTCACGGACGTACTGCATATCGGCCTTCCCTGTGAAGGCGATGGTGTAAGGCCGTCCCACCACGCAGGCCTTGATGGCTTTGGTAGGCCCCGAGGTCATGCCCCGGTCGCGTCCCACGCCGTAGACCGTCGAAGGGCGGAGTGCGATGCTCGAGATCCCGTCGCTCGCGCAATAGATGCGCGCGGTTCCCTCGTTGCACTGCTTGTAGACGCCGTAGTGCGTTGCAGGCTGGAGCGGCGCGTCGTCGGACACGCGTCCGTCGCCGTAGTACTCCTCCGGCCCGTAAACGGCAGCCGAGCTCGCGTACACCACCTTCCGGACGCGGTCCCGGCGCCGCTTGGCAGCTTCGAACACGTTAACCGTGCCCACCACATTCACCAGCGCTCCCAGCGGCGGATCGGCGGCGCAAAACGGGACCTGGAGCGCCGCTAGATGAATAACGTGCGTAATCCCGTTGTCCCCTACTGCGCGTTCGACGTCGTCGAGCCTGGTGACGTCGCCCCGAATCAGAGACACGCCTGCCAATTGCTCCTCGGTGAGCAGAGCACGCAGGCGGTGTATGTTGGTATCGACGTCAAAGATGAACGACGGCTCGCCGCGTTCCAAGAGTACCTTGACGATCCAGGCGCCAATGAAGCCCTTGGCGCCGGTGATCAGGAAACGCCTGGAACTGCTGCCTTGGGCAGTCTCGGATGGCATGATGGAATTTCTCCTGTGAGAGGCCTCAGGCTCAAGGGATGAAAAGTACGAATGGGCACCTGACTCCCGAAGACCCTCTTAGACAGTACAAAAAGCTCTTGGACAATTCAACTACATCGAGCGGCCAGCAGTACGGGTGTCATTTGAACACGCCGGACGCAGCCATTCCCGCGAAGGCGGGAATCCGTTGCAGAGGTCCTCGAAAAGAAAAGTTATCAAAGAAGTGGATTCCCGCCTTCGCGGGAATGACTGCGCCTCAGAAGGTTCCGCCCAGCAAATGACACCAGCACCCGGCCAGCCCAGACGGCGAACTGGTATATGATGCGTTACGCAGGGCTTTGCGACGGAGGACCGTGGGATGAACCCGACGGAGAAGGTCAAGGTAGGAAGGACGGATCTCTTTGTGACGCGCATGGGCATGGGAGGCGCGGTACTCGGTGGCCTCTACCACGAAGTGTCCGATGAGGCGGCAGAGGAAACGGTTGAGGCTGCCTGGGCGTGCGGCGTCAACTTCTTTGACACCGCGCCCCTTTACGGCCACGGCCGCAGCGAGGAACGGATGGGCAAGGTGTTGCGAACACATCCCCGCGACACCTTTGTGCTTTCCACCAAAGTCGGGCGCGTTCTGGTGCCCGCGGACGCCAGCACGGTTGAGAGCGTGTTCTTCGAAAAACCCGCTCCGTTCGAGCCTGTATTCGACTTCAGCTACGACGGCGTGATGCGCTCCTTCGAGGAGAGTCTGCGGCGGTTGAAGCTTGATCGGGTGGACATCTTGCTCATTCACGATCCGGATGACCACTACCAGGAAGCGTTGCTAGGCGCCTATCCCGCGCTCCACAAGCTTCGCAGCCAAGGTGTGGTAAAGGCGATCGGGGCGGGCATGAATCAGGCGGAGATGCTGGCGCGCTTCGCTCGCGAGGGCGATTTCGACTGCTTTCTGCTGGCTGGCCGCTATACGCTGATTGACCATTCCGGTCTCCGCGAGCTTGTGCCACTCTGCCAGCAGAAGAACATCAGCATCATCATCGGAGGGCCGTACAACAGCGGCATTCTGGCGGGAGGCGCGGTCTCAGGGACCAAGTTCAATTACGAGGACGCGGCCCCGGAGATTGTCGATAGGGTGACGCGGGTTGAAGAGGTCTGCCGCCGCCATTCCGTTCCGCTGAAGGCCGCGGCGCTTCAGTTTCCGCTGGCGCATCCCGCTGTCGTTTCGGTTATTCCCGGGGCCCGCTCGGCGCCGGAGATCGAGGAGAACTTCGCGCTTCTGACGGTGTCTATCCCGCGAGACTTCTGGCAGGATCTGCGGGCGGAAGGTCTCTTGCCGGGCGAAGCACCGGTTCCGGCATAAGGACTGCCAGTGGCCCACGAGTCGCGACTGATCGTGCGCGCGGAACGGCAGAAGGACAAGGGACCGGCGCCGGGAAGCGCCGGGCTAGGCTACACTCGAATGCTACAACTGCCATGAGGCAATTGCGGAAAACAGCTTGACAATTCGCCGCAGTTGTGCTATTTAGACGAAAGCTGCCGGCTGGGATTGATCGCTCGCATGCCCGCCTGGGAGCCGTGGGCCTTTGGGTCAAATGTTACACGACTGTTACAACGGGGGCGCCCCAGACAACCGCGCCCGCAAAGTAACGGTTACAGCAGGAAAAGTAACGGTTACAGCAGCCGGGTGGAACAAAATCACGTTGCAGGCCGGAATGTGCAAAGGAATCAGTGACGTACGTGGTTATGTGGGGGGTTACACTGAGAAAGCCTGTCGCCTGCTGGGGAGGCCTGAAGGAGAAAGCTGGGAAAAGTGGGAAACGCACGTAGCAGCCCGGAATGTCAAAAGGAATGAAGGGCTTGGCGAGTTATGTGGCGTGCTGGGGGAGAGACAATTGGGATTTATGAGAAATTCTGCAGCGAATGGTGCCTGACGTATGGTGTTACAGTTGCAAGAGAAAGCTGGTTCTCAGTTCCCAAGTTCATTTCTGATTTCTCAGCCCCCGTTGTTTACCAGAGCGTTAACCCGCAGGCATCCGTGAACATCATCGACACTCACCAGCACCTTTGGGACCTTGACCTGTTCTCTTACGCCTGGCTGGCCGGCGCCGAACCGCCTCAGGGAAGCGTCGCAGCCGGCCGACCTGTGCTGAACCGCAGCTTCTGCATGCCCGATTATCTGGCCGCCACAGCGGAGCTCGGTGTTGTCAAGTCTGTCCACCTCGAGGCCGACGTCGACGAACGATTCATGCTCGCTGAAACCCGACACATCCTGGCACTGGCGGACCAGCCGGATAACCCCTTGGCGGGCGTGGTGGCGTGCGGGCGGCCGGAGCACGCCGATTTCCGGGACTACCTTGACCAGATCGTGGGCCACCCGAAGCTCAAGGGCGTGCGGCGTATTCTTCACACACAGCCCGATGAGCTGGGCCAAGCCAGCACCTTCAAGGATCACGTCCGCGCCCTCTCGACCTACGGACTCTCCTTTGACATTTGTGTTCTCGCCCGGCAGCTCCCCATCGCGATCGCTCTTGTGAAGTACTGCCCTGAGGTCACTTTCATTCTCGACCATTGTGGCGTGCCGCAGGTGAAGGAGAAGGTACTCGATCCCTGGCGCTCGCACATCCGCGAAATTGCGGCTCTCCCCAATGTCTGTTGCAAAGTCTCCGGTATCGTGGCCTACGCCGATCCCGCGAGATGGACGCCCGAGGACTTGCGCCCCTACGTGGAACACGTCATCGAGTGCTTCGGTTGGGACCGCGTCATGTTCGGCAGCGACTGGCCGGTGTGTACCCTTTCGGCGACCTGCCGGCAGTGGGTGGAGGCGTTGTCATCCCTGACCGCAAACGCGAGCCCTTCGGACAGAATCAAGCTTTTCTACGACAACGCCATGCGCGTTTACCGCCTTGGTTGAGGCGGAAGAGGTACCCATGAGTGCGGATAAAGTGAAACGCTACGGCAGGATCATTGGCCTCAAGCCCGAAGCTTACGAGGAATACGTCCGCTACCACGCGGCCGTGTGGCCCGAGGTACTCAAGACCATCCGCGACTGCAACATCCGCAACTACAGCATCTTTTGCAGGGACAATCTGCTCTTCGCGTACTTTGAATACATCGGCGATGACTACGCGGCGGACATGGGCAAGATGGCGGCGAACCCCAAAACACAGGAATGGTGGACCATCATGGACCCGATGCAGAAGCCCGTCCCGACGGCCAAGGAAGGGGAGTGGTGGTCAACGATGGAAGAGGTCTTCCATACGGACTAAGAAAGGAACTACGTGAGCCGGCGCTTAGTACGGCGAGTAGGCCATACCCTTTGTTCTCTTGTCGACGAGCAACTTCAACACCGGCGTCTGCTGGTTGATCATCACGGTCACGCTCACCGTGTCGGAGGATGTTGAGCTTGCGCGCAAGATTTCAAACTCGCGAATTTTCCCGTAATCTCCATTCGGGCCCCAGTCTTTCACAAAGTCGTCGAAGCTATACGTGGAGCTCGGCTGCCACAGTGCGTACGCCGTCTTATAATCGCCTTTCTGGAGAGTCTCGAGAAACCGCGAAACCGCATGCTCCTCGGGATAGTTCCAAAAGTAGTAGGCAACGCCGCTGGCAACAATCGACAAAAAGACGGCGAGCAGAATATACCTCCCGATATGACGCGGGGGCTTGGGCGGTGTGGCATCGAGAAGTGTCATAGGTTAGGGGTCGCGCCGGCAATCGACGTGGCACTAGCGCTTCGACGCCCCTTTTAATTGTAACCCAGCGTTGGCGTGTGAAAGCTGCTGCTATTTTCGGATCTCACTTGAGGCCTGGAACGACCTCTTGGCGTACAAAGGAAGGACTGACGAGATTGTAGGCCGGGGCGAAAGCCCGACGGCACGCCTAAATTAGAGCAACTGCACTGCGTGACGACTAAGGCTTGCGATCTCGCGGAATCGCACCTGAGCCCGCGAAGGGAAGGAGGAATGTCCGGTCCGACGCGGGTGTCGCACCCGCACCTTCCCGAGTTCGACGGGAAGCGCAGCGGTGCACACTTGCACGGACCGATCGTCCTCGGAGCCGAGCCTCGGCCCGGCCCCAGATTGGCGGAAGTCCTGGCCGCTGACAAGCCCGGACCATTTCAGCCACGGATCAGTTCTCGGGTTAGCGGGCAGCGAGCTTTCGCGCGCAGTCCAGCAGAAATGCCCGGTCAGACTCGACAATCTTGCCCACCAGCGGCCTGAGCTGGAGCAGGAATCTCGCGTCGGTGCCTTCGGTGCCGGTGTCCTGAGCAAGTTCCTCGAGGGTTGCCGGCAATCTGCCGCCAGCGGCTACTGGCGCCGGCTCATCCTGAGCAGTATAAAAGAGCCGGTACATCGGCACGTCAAGAGCGGCGGCGAAGCGTTGTAAGGTTTCGACGGATGGAACCGTGTGGCCATGCTCAACCCTTGAAATATAACCGCGCAGCATTCCTGTACTTCTCTCGATGTCGCCCTGGGAAATACCCTTCTGCGTTCGAATGTAACGGATTCTCTGACCGATTGACATGAACTTTAGTCCTCCAATGCGAGTTAATTCCAGAAGGCGTATCGCCTTCCGAAGTGATTTATCGGTTGTCTAGCAACTTGACGGATAGCTCCGTGGTGCCAGTACCAAAGTACCTGGTCAAATCGTCGATAAACATCTGCGCGATGCGCCTTGGTCCGCGTGCGCCTGGCTTGCCTCGGGGCTGTCAAGGCAAAATAGAAAGTTCCTAATCTGAGCAAAGTAAGAAGTTCCGCTTTTGTCTTTGTTCTTTCTCTCTGTTCTTTGCTGTGCGCTCTTGCCTTTGCTTTCGCGGCTGACGGAAGGAGCCCGTAGGGCGACTGGAGTTAGCCGCGAAAAACGGCGCTGCCCCTACCCCATCTCCCGCCGGAGGGTGGCTCTCTCCCCCTCCACGATCGCCCACAGCGGGGGGCTCTTCTGGAGATTGAAATCTTTCATCCAGGCGCGCCCCGCCTTCGTGGGAGCCTTCTTCGCAGTCGTTGCCGGCTTCGGCGGCGCAGGGGTCTTGGGCCGCGGTTGGCACTCCGTGGTATTCAGATAGCGCTCGCGAAACTTCACCGCCAGGCTGCCGTCCAGCCGTTGCTCCACCCGCACCCGACCCCCGCGCAGTCCCGCCCGGATGTCAGCCCGCGCGATCTGGTAGATCTTCCCCTGATAGCGAATCGTGTAGTCCGGGGTCACCACCCGGGCCTCCACCTGACTCAGTATCGCCGCCAGGTCATGCTCGCGGCGCAAAGGCCGATGAGCATCCGTGGGACTTTCCGCCACCGCCGTGAAGGTCCCATTCCACAGGGGCAGATACTCCTGCTCCAGATAGCGATTCGCCTCTTCGAGGCGAGCTGCCTTGGCGATCCGTAGCCCTTTCACCAGCCGGTCCTGGGCGGTCCCGAAGGAACGCTCGATGCGTCCCTTGGCTTGCGGCGAGTGCGCCGCGATCCACCCAATTCCCAGCTCCTTCAGGGCTCGTCCGATCTGGGTCGTTTCTTCCTTCACGGCTTCATCGTCGCTCGCTTCCACCACCGGCTTATTCACCCTGAACACACTGCCCTTATCCGTATAAAACGCCACCGGTCGCCCCCACCGCTCCAGGTATCCCCACAGCACTCGCAGGTTCGCTTCCGTGCTGTCGTGCTCCACGAAGCGCGCATAGGCCTGACTGGTGGCGTCGTCGATCATCGCCACCAGGTACAGCTTCGGCCCTCGCCCTTCCAGCCAGTCGTGCTCCGAGGTGTCCCACTGCACCAGCTCGCCCCGGCAGCTCCGCCGCGGCCGCCAGACGTGCACCTCCTCCACCTGGCGCCGCTTGACCCGCCGCAGCCCCGCCCCAATCAGCCACTTCCGCAGCGTCTCCTTGCTCACCTCCACCTCGTGCTTCTTCGCCAGGTACTCGCAGGCCAGCGTGGGCCCAAAGTCCCCATACCGCGTCTGCACCAACTCCAAGGCCTTCGTCCGGACCTTCTCCGGCAAGCGCCGGTTCGAGACCCGCCCGCGTAAGCGGTGCACCACCCCGCGGTCGCCTTCCTGCTTCACCCGCCCCAGCAGTGCTCGCACCCAGCGATCACTGATCCCCAACTGCTGCGCCGCCGCCCGTTGCGTTAAATGCTCGCCCTTCACTTCGTGCAACACCTTCAACCGATCCCGATCTTTCGTGCTTAACACCAACATCTCCTGTTCGCTCACCCGGCCAGTGTGCCGGTCTTGAACAGGAACTTTCTACTTTGCCGTAACAGGAACTTCTCATATTGCTGCGACAGGCTTGCCTCGGGGCTTGAGAACCGGCTTACATGGGCGTAGGATCTTAAAAGTGCTGAAGGGCAGATCGTTGGCAGGCTTGCCAAACGTGTACGAGGCTTGAACATGCCACGTTCGCGCCGTTCAGCGAGGACCTGTGGATTTGTCTTCTGTAAGTAACGGGTATGGTGACTGGGCCGCGGCGACCAGTTGGCGCGGCTGGTCAGACACATGTGGCAAGGAGGGACCGATGCGTCTCGCGTCCGGGATCGTGGGCCCGAGCGATCATTTCCGTGCTCCGTAGCGGGTCATTAACGGCGAGCATTTACCGCGCTGTGCATTGGGCCGTCGTGATCCTGCTCGTGCTCAATTCCCGGCAGCTTTGGGCGGCCCCGGCAGTTGCTTCGTCACTCGGACAAGATGGAGTAAGTCCTGCCCGAGTGATGTCGCCCGCGCCCGCGCTACCCTCTGTGGTAGATCTGCCCGTCGAAGGGCTTGTTCACAAGTTCCCGGAACTCAAGAAACTGAAGCCTGCAACAAGTCAGGAATCACTGGCCTCAATTCTTCAGAAGGTGGGCAAAAATGTTGCGACACTTTTCAATGATTTCCCGAACGTGACTTCTCGCGAACAAGTAACCGAGCAGCGGTTAACCCTTACGGGAGCAATGCATGATGAAATCTACCAGGAATTTCGGTATTTGGCCCTGGTGAGCGCGGACAAAAAGCGCGTGGGATTTCAAGAGTACCGGACGGACTCCAAAGGCAGGATCGTGCAGCGGAAGGGCCTCGACAGCGGTTACTTGATCACGGAAGGGTTTGTGTCGTTACCACTCTACTTCCACCCGTTCCATCAGCCGGAGAGCAAATTCCGGTATCTCGGGCAGGAAGTGATCAAGAAGCGCGTCACGGATGTGGTGGCCTTTGCCCAGACACCCGCGGCGCGGGAGAGAGAGCAATTCACAATAAGCGGCAACTCGGTGCTTGTGCTCGTCCAGGGAGTGGCGTGGATTGATGCGGAGAACCACCAGATCGCGCAGATGCGGACCGATCTACGGGGCCCGGTGCCCGAAATCAAGCTGGATTCACAAACGACGCGCGTCAACTTCGCTGAAATCCACTTCAAGGGAAGTTCGCTGCCTCTCTGGCTGCCGCGCGAGGTTGAAGTTGAGACTCGCTGCTACGGCGTCACGTTTCGCAACACGCACTCCTACTCACAGTACAAACTCTTCACGGTGCAAACCCAGATGAGCCAAGAGTCAAGACCTTCGCGCAAGTGAGCGCGCATTTCGCTCGCATCCCAGCCCTGTCCATGGTACAGCGCGGTCACGATGTCGTGAGTCAGACACCCCCGCAGAGCGGGCGGCTTAGTGAGTGGGGCCACCTCAAAGGCGGTCGCCCAGATGGTTCTGGCGTCGCGCTAGCGGGCTTTGGTGGTGGCTCTGGGCGTTGGGGCGTAGGCCGTTGATTTCCTGGCTCTTGCACCAAGGCAAGCGAGCGAACCGCCGCCAACAAGATCAAAGTGCTCGGCAGCATCCGAGCGCTCCGTGCCAAGAGTCGACGCATGGCTCACTCCAGCGGATCCAGAGTCGCAGTGTTAATTCAAGGCGCCTCTTTGCAGCGAAGGTGTTGCCGATGATACTCGTCCTTATAAAACAATTCCAGTAGATGTTCGGTAGATAGCCAGATGGATAATTGCGGGCATTGACGGCGCATGCTAGCATACGTCGAGTCACTCGATTCGAGTCTGATGGAATGATGCCCAAAATTACTGAAGACCACGACGCAGGCACTGTGTTGAAAGCTCCCGACGCCAGGAGCGCTTCCGGCGAAGACGGTGTTCTGGACCTCACTCTGGCCCATAGCCCCGACTCTGATGACGCCTTCATGTTTTATGCGTTGGCCACGAACAAGGTCCGTGCTGACAGTCTGAAGCTTACGCATATCCTGGAGGACATCCAGAGCTTGAATGAGAAGGCGAGGCGCGAGGTGTACGACATAACTGCCGTCTCCACACACGCTTACGCCTATCTCACTGAAAACTATGTTCTGCTGCCCTCAGGAGCCAGCTTCGGCGATGGCTACGGGCCCATGGTGGTGGGTCACGGTGCTCTTGGACCCGAGGGGTTGCGTGGCAAGCGGGTGGCGGTGCCCGGCAAGATGACCACGGCGTATCTGGCGCTCCAGCTTTACGAGCGCGACCTTGAGACCGTGGTGGTGCCCTTTGACGAGATCCTGCAGTTTGTGTCTTCAGGAGCGGCAGACGCGGGCGTGGTTATCCACGAAGGCCAGTTGACTTACAGCCTTGAGGGCCTGAGCAAGTTGGTAGACCTCGGGGAGTGGTGGCAAAACGAAACCGGGCTGCCGTTGCCTTTGGGCGGAAACGTCATACGGCGCGCGCTGGGGACGCGCGTGATGCGTGAGGTGGCGCGGCTGGTGAGGGAGAGCATCCGGTACGCGCTGGACCACCGCGAGGAGGCGCTCGTCTACGCAACGCAGTTCTCGCGCGGCCTTGACCCTTCCACAACGGACCGTTTCGTCGCCATGTATGTGAATGACTGGACGCTCGATTATGGCGAGCGCGGCCGGCGGGCCGTGCAAATGCTGTTGGACCGCGGTTTTGAGAGTGGGATTCTGCCCGCGCGAATCCAGGCAGAGTTTGTAGAATCCTAGGCCGCATTTCTCGCCAGGATTCGAAAAGGGCGGGGCTTTTCAGCCCCGCCGAATCTTGTGGAACTGCGCTGCTGTCTTCCGCCCCCGACGCAGCTTGCCATCAGCAAGCTGCGCCGAGAGCGGAAGGCACAAAGTTGCGACAGCGAGCGACCTTATCCGTAACCCGAGCCTGGATAGAGCAACCCAAGCGCGGTAACAAACACCGGGCGGAAAAGAACACCGAATACCTTCCAAGCTATCAGAAGCCCGGCAATGGCAAAGGTGCGATTGCTGCCGATATCTGCTAGCCGCCTGGCCCACGAGGCGGGAAGCAGCAGTCCAATGGCCGTGCTTCCGTCCAGCGGAGGCAGGGGAAGCAGGTTGAACGCCGCCAGAAGCAAGTTCAACGAGAACAAGATGCTGAGCAAGACGGCAACCGTGGCAGCGGAGCCGTCGGGAGCGTCGGTTGTAACCACGTGCGTGAAACTCACGCTGGATGGCTGCGTGAAATACCCCAGTGCCATGCCCACCCGAATGCCTGCGGCCGCCAGCAGCACCAAACTGAAATTCGCTGCAGGTCCTGAAAGCGCCATCCAAGCGGCGCGATGGGGATACTGCGTCCGCCAAGCCGGGTTGTAAGGTGCGCTCGCCCAGCCGATCATCCACCCGCCTGCAATGTAGGACAGAAGGGGCACAATGACGGTGCCGAAGGGCTCCCGCTTCACGTGGGGAATCGGATTGAGAGTCATGCTTCCGGCAAGGAAAGCGGTGGGATCGCCGCCCAGGCGCGCCGCCAAAGCATGGGCACTTTCATGGCAGCAAAGTGAGAGAAGGAAGGCTAGGTACCACAACAAGCCAAGACCGAGGGCGTGGGGGCTCATGCTGAGCTTATCCGGGTGCGCACCCGTGGCCTACGGAGGTACGCGGGCTCTACACGCGGTCAAACGGCGTAGCCTCACCCGAGGTGCGCGTGACCATCGAGGGTCAGTGCGGATCATTCCGCCGCGGTGGCAGGGCGCTTGCGCACGCGCCCTGGCTTGGAGGACTCTGCGGGCGACCCCATCGCGGTTTCCGAGCCCCTCGGGGTATCGCTGAGGGGCTCAGCTCGAATCTGGTTGAGCCGGGCCAAGCCTGCGTTTTCGTCATCGACGAGCTCGAAGAACTGCGTCAGCTTGACGCCGTCCAGGATCCGCCGCACGTGCGCATTCATGCCGCTGAGCACAATGGTGGCCCCGGCCTCACTAGCGAGCTCGCGGCTCCCAGCGAGAAAGCCCAGGCCCGTCGAATCAATGTAAGGAACATCCTCGAATTCGAACAGCAGCTTGCGGGCACCGGCCTCGATCAGGTCCTTAACTTTCTGCCTCAAAAAGGGACCGTCGCCGCCGGCCACAAATTTGCCGCTCAAATTCACGATCGAAACATCGTCCTTAAATCGAACCGAGATTCTCACACCGACCTCGCCCGGCAGAACCTGACCGCGTTAATGCTTATAATGCCTGCTTCTCGCGGCCGTCCAACCCTAAACAGCGGCACACCCCTTGTTTCGTTCATGCTAGGAGACAGCGAAGCCGGTGTCAAGTGCGAAGCGGCCAGCGGGTGCGCGACATAGACGTGGGCTTTTTGGCGTTTCTTTTTTTTGTGGCCTTTATCTGTGCGTAGTGTATACTTGCAGATAGAGGAGGTGGCTATGCCTCAAACCCTGCCTGCCCTGGAAGGCGAAAGAACCCGCTT
>DATJYK010000014.1:0-1223 GCA_035578005.1 Terriglobia bacterium | reverse complement strand
TCACTCGCCCACGGCCATGTGCACGCCGTCGAGTTGGCGATGCAGCGTCTGGACTTCGCGTCGCTGCTGGGCAGCAAGCCCTCACCAGAGCGCGAACGGGTGATGGCGATGGTGGCCGCGCGCATCGTGGCGCCGCACACGAAGCTGGCCACCACGCGCTGGTGGCACACCACAACGCTGGCGACGGACTTCGGCGTGGCCGATGCGAATGAGGACGACCTGTACGCGGCGATGGACTGGCTGCTCGCGCGCCAGGACGCGATCCAGAAGAAGCTTGCCGCGCGCCACTTGAGCGCCGGCGGCCTGGTGTTGTACGACCTGAGTTCCAGCTACTTCGAGGGCACCACCTGCCCACTGGCGCAGTTGGGCTACAACCGCGATGGCAAGAAAGGGTTACTGCAAGTCAACTACGGACTGCTCACCGATGCACGCGGCTGCCCGGTGGCGGTGTCGGTGCATGAAGGCAACGTGGCCGACAGCACCACTTTCTTGCCCGAGGTGCAGCGCCTGCGTGAGTGCTTCGGCATCGAGCAGCTGGTGATGGTGGGCGACCGCGGCATGGTCAGCAACGCCTCGATCGCCCAGCTGCGCGAGATGGCGGGCATCGACTGGATCACGGCACTGAAGGGCGCGTCGATCCGCACGCTGGTCGAGCAGGACCAACTGCAACTGGGGCTGTTCGATGAGCGCAACCTGCTGGAGATCACCTCGCCGCAATATCCGGGCGAGCGGCTGGTGGCGTGCCGCAATCCGCAGCTCGCAGCGCTGCGTGCGCACAAGCGCCAGGAGCTGCTCAGCGCCACCGAGCGCACCCTGCAGCCAATCAAGGATCGCGTGGACGCAGGCAGGCTCAAGGGCGCCGAGGCGATCGCCCTGCGCGTGGGCAAGGTGATCAACCAGTACAAGGTCGCCAAGCACTTCGAACTGGACATTGGCGAGAACCACTTTACGTTCGCGCGCAAGCACGAAGCGATCGCCGCCGAGGCCGCGCTGGACGGCATCTACATCATCCGCACCTCGGTCGATGCCGCGCGCATGGAGGCGGCCGATTGCGTGCGCAACTACAAGGCGCTGGCCAACGTGGAGCGCGCGTTCCGCAGCCTGAAGACGGTGGACCTGAAGGTGCGCCCGATCCACCACCGCACGGCTGACCGGGTGCGTGCGCACATCCTGCTGTGCATGCTCGCGTACTATGTGGAGTGGCACATGCGCGAAGCCTGGCG
>DATJYK010000013.1:0-1558 GCA_035578005.1 Terriglobia bacterium | reverse complement strand
TCATCGGCCAATCGACCCGCTATGCATAGACGGCCCTGCGGGTCAGCCGGGTAGCGGCTACGACAGCGCAGCAGAGAGCATCGATCATGCCCTTCATGTTGCTCCGCCGATTGGTCGTCCAGCAGAAGGCCCCGAGGTAGTCGGGCAGATGCTTGGCGGAGAACAGCTTGTGGGTTGCCTTCAGGGCGGTGCTGAGATTGGAGATCATGGTGTTGACGGCGAAGAACGGGGCGTCGCGCTCGCGCGCCGGCCGCTTACCGCCGGTGATGATGGCGTGGTGGGTTCGTCCGGCCTCGCCGAAGACATGGAACGCAGGGGTACCATCCGTGAGCACCTGCGCACCCGGCGCGATGTGAGCATCGCGAAAAGCGCCGGTCTCCTCGTTGGAGAAGCTGCTGACTACCCGCATGACAACAGCACCCATGCGACCACTCGAATAACGCTCGCAGGCGGCGATGACGCGGATTTTGCCGGCGGTTCCGCTGCCTTCGTTTCGCTCGCCCCCGAGATAGACGTCGTCGGCCTCCACGATGGGCGTCGATGCGCTGTCATCAGGTCCACCCAACTGGCAGCGGTCCGTCTCTTCCGTCATCGCATGCCGGAGGCGCTTGTGCAGATACCATCCGGTCTCGTAGGTCACGCCCAGCCGTCGCGTCAGTTCGACCGCAGAGATGCATTGCTTGGTGCTGGTCATCAGGTGCATGGCTCGGAACCATGTGGTCAGCGGCAGCTTGGTGTCGGCCATCACGGTGCCTGCGGTGATCGACCAGCGCCTATCGCACCGCGTGCAGCCGACCCGGCGGCCGTAAACGTAGCTCTTCGCGTTGCCACAGCGCGGGCATGGCATGCCCGCTGCCTGCCGCACCGCCACCAACGCCGCCAGACAACTGGATTCCGTGCCATACAGCCGCTCAAACTCCGCGTCGGTCAGTCCCCGTATGATCGCCCGCATCGCTCTGATCCCCTGTTCCTCGGGGGCGAGTCTGCCTCCATTCCCTTCAGGGTACAAGAGCGGGTCGACTGGCCGATGAGCGGGATTGATCTTGTCCTCCCGGTGTCCCTGCGCGGCGCCGCCGGCCCATTTGTAGGCGGCGGGGCGCTGCGCAGGCGTAGTCACAGCCTGATCCGCTCCACTTCGCCGTGGGCGCGCCATTCCTGTGTGCGATCGTAGAGCTTCGTCGTGTGCGGTCTCGTTGACGCGGTCCCGCGGAACGAATTCCGCCTCAAAAGCTGAGATGCGACGATCCAGCTTACCGCCATTTTGTGCGCCGGCCTTGAAGTGTGCTCCCTCCCAGGAGCGTAATCGGGGCAAAATCCCGGGGAAGCGCTGATTTTTTGGCTTCCCCGCCGCGGGCGAGTACGATTCACTCGTTGCATGTCCCCGCCCGCCGATCTGTCCGGTCTGTCCCATGCCGAGTTGGCATCTCTGGTGGTGGAGTTGCTCGGGGAGGTGGCGGATCTGAAGCAGTTGGTGGCGGCGCAGCGCGATGAGATTGCTCGGCTGAAGGGTCTGAAGGGTCGGCCCTCGATCAAGCCGAGCGGCATGGAGCAGGCGACC
>DATJYK010000012.1:0-1105 GCA_035578005.1 Terriglobia bacterium | reverse complement strand
TACTAAGGCGTTCGTAAGTAAAGCCTCACAGTGCAGCGTATTGACAAGTCGGTGCACGGAAGAAGCCGGCCACAATGTCGGGCAGCTTCTGCAAGCGCCGCAGGGTCCTGTCGACCATGCTTCTGAGTTCATCCTTGGTCTGGGTCGTGGCTTTGGCCACACGGGTCTTGACGTGGGCCCACACCAGTTCGTCGGGATTGAGCTCGGGCGAGTATGGCGGCAGGAAGAACAGCTCCAGTCGGTCAGCGTTGTCCTGGACGAAGGTTCGCACCAGTTTGGCCTTGTGCGCGGGGTGTCCGTCGACCACAAGGAACACCTTGCGCTGCACGCCGGTGATCAGCCGCTTCAGGAACTCGCGAAATACCTCGGCGTTGACGCGACCCTCGATCGTCATGAAGCGGAACTGGCCTTGCGCGGAGACTGCCGAGAGCATGTTGAATCCGTATCGCGCACCCGTGGCCTTGATCACCGGCGTCTTGCCCGCAGGCGCCCAGGTCGTGCCCGCGTGATGATCCGAGCGAATGCCCGACTCGTCAGCGAAGAAGATCAGCGCGCCCTCACGCTTTGCGCGTGCCGCAATCGCTGGGTATTCGTGCTCCCGCCAGTGATCCACCAGTGTCGGGTTTTGCTGCCACGCGCGGTACAGCGGACGCTGCGGCGTGAATCCCAGACGCTTCATCAGGCGCCCAACCGACACTTCGCTCAGGTTGACGTCGAACGTTTGCCTGATCAGCTCGCGAACGATCGCCAGCGTCCACAGCGCGAACTCAAACTTGAACTGCAGCGGCGTCTTCTCGTGGATCATGCGCGCCAGCCTGGCCATCTGCCTGGCGTCGAGCTTCGGCGGTGCGCCGGGAATCGCTTTGGCCAGCAGGGCATCCCTGCCGCCGTAGTGGTACGCCTCGAGCCAACGGTAGATGGTGCGACGGTTGATGCCCAGGCCCGTGGCCACCGCTTCAGGGCTCTCGCCGGCCTCAACTCGCTTCACGGCATCCAGACGCAACTGCTCCAACGTCTCGTGTGAATAGCTTCGGGCATCAATGGTTTTTTTGCAGCGCATGACGCTATTCTAAATTACGAGGCTTTACTTGTGAATGCCTTAGTA
>DATJYK010000011.1:0-32179 GCA_035578005.1 Terriglobia bacterium | reverse complement strand
GAGTTCAAGGCGGCGCTCAAGAAAATCGACAAATTGCGACTGCCTCCATTTTCTTGAATTTGCAAATGCCCCTTTCAACGATACAGGGTGTTTTCAGGGCTTTCGCAACGACATGTCTTACGTTCGCGCATTATTGAGGTTGATTCATTGACCCATTGATTCAATGAGCCACTCACGCGATCACCCGATACTTATCACTCGCCGCTTGTCACTAGCTTGCACTAGCCACTAACCACTAACCACTAGCCTGATCTAACCACCCTTCGTATGACCGAACTCCAACAATGGGCAGACCGCGTCCGCGCCGGTGACCGGCGTGCCGTCGGGCGGGCCATGTCAGCCGTCGAGAGTCATGAGCCGCAAGCAGAGCCGTTGCTTAAGCTGCTCTTTGCCCAGGCGGGAGCGGCGCAAGTGGTAGGCGTCACGGGGTCGCCGGGCGCGGGAAAGAGCACGCTAGTGGAAAAGCTCGCCGCCGAGTATCGCCGGCGGGACGAACGCGTGGGCATTGTCGCAGTTGACCCCACCAGTCCGTTCTCCGGCGGCGCGATTCTCGGGGACCGCATCCGCATGCAGAGCCTGGCAACGGACGGCGGCGTTTACATCCGCAGCATGGCCACGCGCGGCGAACTCGGAGGCCTCGCGCCAGCGGCGCACGATATCGTCACCGTACTTGAGGCGGCGGGCTGCGGGACGGTGCTGGTGGAGACCGTCGGCGTCGGACAAGACGAGGTTGAAGTAGCTCACTTGGCGGATGTGACGGTACTGGTGCTTGCGCCCGGTATGGGCGATGACGTTCAGACCTTTAAGGCTGGCGTGATGGAGATCGCCGACGTGTTCGCTGTCAACAAAGCTGACCGTCCGGGCGCCGGCCGCGTGGAACAGGAGCTAAGTGCCATGCTCTCGATTTCTCCACGAGCCGACGGTTGGCGGCCGGGCATCGTGAAGACCGTCGCCACCACCGGCGAGGGCACCGCAGAGCTTGTGAAGGCGATTGACGACTTTCGCGCCTTCGGCGAGCGCACCAATCTCAAGGGCATCAGGCGGCGCGCAAAATGGCGGGCGCGGCTGCTCGCGCTATTGCGCCAGCGCCTCTTCGAACAGGTCGTCCACGAGCACCTTGGCGACGCGTGTTTAGACCACTGGGTAGATCAGGTGGTCGAGCACCGGTCTGACCCGTATTCAGTGGTCGAGGAGATAGTTGGCGCTTCAACCGCCCGCCCTAAAATGAGGACCGAGGGCAAAACCAATTCGGGATCAATCGAAAATCGGCAATCGAAAGCTTGTGCTGAGCGCAGCGAACGCATCGGCAATTCTACGAAGGTTCATCACCTGGGTATCGCCGTTAAGTCGCTTGAGGAGGCCCTACCGGTGTTTCGGCGGCTAACGGGTTCCGAGCCGACGCCTATCGAGGAAGTGCCGGAGCAGCGGGTGCGCGTGGCCGAATTCGATGTCGGTGAAAGCCGTCTGGAGTTGTTGGAGCCTACAGCGCCCGACTCCCCGATCGCTCGCTTCCTGGAGAAGGGCGGGCGCGGCGTCCACCATGTGACGCTGACTGTGGCCGATCTCAACCAAACCTTGAATGACCTGGAACGGGACGGTTTCAAGCTGATCGACCGTCAGCCTCGAACCGGGGCCGGCGGGGAGCGAATCGCCTTCATACACCCTTCCAGCACGGCGGGAGTACTGATCGAGCTTGTGGAGGAGAGACACCACTAGACGAGGGCTGATTCGCCTTTCGGGGGCTGCTATAGGATTAACGTGCGTGTTGGTTCGCGGCGGACAGACTATACGTTGGGTGTCGGCTTTTGCACAGCTTAACTCGATGAAAATAAGAGGCAAAATAAACGTTCTCAGATTTATCACAATTCCCCATCGTCTCAGTTGCCTCTGGTAGTCTGGTAAACGGACGCACTTTATTCACCGGCGGAGGTTAGAGGCGTGGGTTGCTGAGCTGAAGGTCAAGGGTAGCGAGGGCTGAAAGCAGCGACGAACGAACCCGGAATGTCATTGATATGAAGCAATTTGAAGAAATATCTCGAAGGCTGAGACCGCTAAGTCTGCCTGCAGGCAGCCTCTTCGGGCATTCTGGCCCCTGGCTGCTGACTTCTGACTTCTGTTTCCGCGAACGAAGCCGGAATGTCATTGATATGAAGCGATTTGAAGAAATATCTCGAAGGCTGAGGCCGCTGGGTCTGCCTGCGGGCAGCCTTTTCGGGTCTTCTGGCTCCCGGCTGCTGACTTCTGACTTCTGTTTCCGCGAACGAAGCCGGAATGTCATTGATATGAGGCGATTTGAAGAAATATCTCGAAAGCTGGGGCCGCTAGGTCTGCCTGCAGGCAGCCTTAGCGGGCATTCTGGCTCCTGGCTTCTGACTCCTGACTTCTGTTGCTCCCAGCGAAGCCGGAATATCATTGATATGAAGCAATTTGCAGAAATATCTCGAAACTGAGTCAGCCGAGTCTGGCCGAACGTCAGCCCTTTCGGACATTCTGGCTTCTGGCTGCTGACTTCTGATTTCCTGCTTTCCGCGGCTCGATATGAAACTTGGCGATTTTGAAATCCAGGCGCTCTCCGACGGCACTTTCTGCCTGGACGGCGGCCAGATGTTTGGCGTGGTCCCAAAGCCGCTTTGGGAAAGAAAAATTCCCGCGGACGCCCGTAACCGAATCCGCCTCGCGCTCACTTGCCTTCTGGTGCGGACCGGGCGGGAGGACGTGCTGATCGAGACCGGCATCGGCGACAAGTATGACGCCAAGTTCGCCGACATTTACGGCATCGGTCATAGGCCTAGCCTACTGGACGACCTGGGCCGACATGGTTTGGAGCCCAACCAGATTGACGTGGTGATCAACTCACATCTCCATTTCGACCATTGCGGCTGGAACACGCGCCGTGAGGGCGGCCGGGAGGTGCCAACGTTCCCGCGGGCCCGATACTACATCCAGCGTGGGGAATGGGAGCACGCCCTCGCACCCAACGAACGCGACCGGGCGAGCTACATCGAAAGCTACTTCAAAGCCGCGGAAGGCCAGACGACCTTCCTCGAAGGCGACCAGGAGGTCATGCCCGGCATCCGCGTGCAGATGGTTCCGGGTCACACCCGGAATTTGCAGGCGGTGTGGGTGGAATCTCAGGGCGAGCGAGCGTGCTTCGTGTCCGATCTGATTCCCACCACTGCTCACCTGCAGTACCCCTGGATTATGGCCTTCGATCTCTACCCGCTCGAAACGCTCGCCAGCAAGAAACGTTTGATCCCCGAGCTCGTTCGGGATAACGTTATCGTCGTCTTCCCGCACGACGCTGCAGTGCCGTGGGCGCGCCTTGCGGAGCGGGATGGGAAAGTCGCGGCGGTACCTGTGGGGACGTGACCCCTGGGCAAGGTTTTGACCCTGCTCGCACGGGCTGGGAAGCCCGTGCCACGTGGCATGGCCATCTTGGCCATGCTGTGTGCACAATCCACCAAAAGCCTTTGAACCGGAGAATTCGAGTGCCGAAGAAGGGTAAAAGTACTCAGTCAAGTGTCAAAGCCGAAATCGGCATCATCGGCGGCAGCGGCCTTTACAACATGCCCGGGCTGGCAAACGTCAAGGAGGTGCGAGTCAGCACACCTTTCGGTCGTCCCTCCGATGCTTACGTGCTGGGCGAGATCGAGGGACGCCGTGTAGCGTTTCTAGCGCGCCACGGTCGGGGACATGTGCTGCTGCCTGGCGAAATTCCGTTTCGGGCCAATGTTTATGGGCTTAAGAAGCTTGGCGTGGAGCGAATCATATCGGTGAGCGCCGTAGGCTCGTTGCGCGAGGATTTCAAACCACTCGATATGGCGATTCCCTCGCAGTTCTTCGATCGCACTCAGGCCCGCGAGTCTACATTTTTTGGCGGCGGCCTCGTAGCCCACATCGGATTTTCGGATCCCGTTTGCGCGGGGGTTCAGGACGCGCTGGCCGCGGCTTGCGTCCAAAGCGGCGTCAGCTATCATCGCGGCGGCACGTACGTTTGCATGGAGGGGCCGGCCTTCTCCACCAAGGCGGAGTCCAACACTTATCGCGCCTGGGGGATGGACCTGATCGGCATGACCAACCTGCAGGAGGCCAAGCTGGCGCGCGAAGCGGAGATTTGCTACGCGACGCTAGCAATGGTGACAGATTACGACTGCTGGCATCCGAGCCATGACGCGGTCACGGTGAGCCAGGTGATCGAATATCTAAATCGCAACGTCGAGAACGCGCAAAAGATCATTCGTGCCGCCGTGCGCGATTTGCTCCGCGAGCGGACGTGCAAATGCGGTTCGGCGTTGGCCCACGCCATTCTCACCGACCGGCGCAAGATTTCTCCTGCTGCTCGAAAGAAACTGGAGCTGCTGGTGGGAAAGTATCTCAAAGACAGTGGTCAGTGAAAAGTGACGAGTGACAAGCAATGATCGGGTGATCCGCTGATCGGGTGATCCGGTGATCCGGTGATCGGGCCATCGGGTGATTGACTCATTTATTCATTGAGTCAATGGTTCAATTGCTCAATCTGCGAAAGAGATCACCCGATGGTACGATGACCCGATCACCCGATTACTTGTCGCACGCTCCAAAGGAGAGGAATCCCGGATGTCCGTTCTGGTAGTCGGTTCAGTAGCGTTTGATTCGCTCAAGACGCCTTACGGAGAAGCGCCTGAGATTTTGGGTGGTGCGGCTTCGTATTTTTCAGTCGCCGCAAGCTTCTTTACACAGGTGAATCTCGTGGCGGTTGTGGGTGACGATTTCGGTGAAGCGCAGTCCAGCGTCTTCAAGGATCGTCCCATCGACACCACTGGCATCGAGCGCGCGTCGGGCCGCACCTTTCGCTGGAGCGGCGAATACACCGGCGACATGAGCGAGGCCAAGACGCTGGATACGCAGCTTAACGTCTTTGAGAGCTTCGCGCCCAAGATCCCGAAGAAGTACCTGGAAAGCGACTTCGTATTCCTGGCGAACATTCACCCCACGCTGCAGCTTCAGGTTCGCGACCAGCTTCCCGACGCAAAGCTGGTAGGCCTCGACACCATGAACTACTGGATCAACGGCACGCCCGACGAGCTGCGACGCACCCTGGCGCGCGTGGACCTGCTGGTGATCAATGACAAGGAAGCGCGCATGCTTGCCGGCATTGACAATCTGCGCCGCGCTGCCGCCGAAGTGCGTAAGATGGGACCACGCTGGCTTGTAGTGAAGCGCGGTGAGTTTGGAGCCTGCCTGTTCACGGACGATTCGATCTTCTTCGTGCCCGGCTATCCGCTGGAGGAAGTTCACGATCCCACCGGCGCCGGCGACACTTTTGCCGGCGGGCTGATGGGACACCTCACGTGCACCGGTGACGTCAGCGATCGGAATCTGCGGCGGGCGCTGGTTTACGGCTCGGTGATGGCCAGCTTCGCCGTGGAAGAGTTTGGACTCGCGCGCCTTCTGAGGCTCACTCTGGATGAGATCGCCCAGCGGTTCAGCGAATTCAAGGCCATGACGCACTTTGATGTTTAAGCGCACAGCGGTGAGGACTGGTGCCATTTGAACGCACCGAACGCAGTCATTCCCGCGAAGGCGGGAATCCATTTGCGGAAGTCCTTGGAAAAAGAAGGTATCAAAGAAGTTGGATTCCCGCCTTCGCGGGAATGACTGCGTCCCGAAGGGTTCCGCCCAGGAAATGAACACCACCAGCCGTTAAGCCGGGCAGGGGCGGCTCGTTCGCACACAGTTCCCGCGGAAGGGAGTAAAGACGGTGCAAAAGCGAATCATCGCCGTGCTGATGATTCTGTGCGGTGACCTCTGGGCGCAAGCCCCGATGTCAGATGTCGTGAAGAGCTTTGTGCGCGTGAACGCGCCGGTGGTTGCGCTCCAGCATGTGCGCGTGATCGATGGCACGGGCGCCGCGCCCACGGAGGACCAAACCATTATTCTGGAAGGCGGCCTGATCCGCGCCGTCGGGAGCACCGCCAGCACTCCCCCGCCCGCCGGCGCAACTGCACTCGATTTGACCGGCTACACGGTAATCCCGGGCCTGGTGGGCATGCACGATCACATGTTCTATCCCTCGCCTCGCACCGGACGCGGCGTGCCCCCGGTGTACACCGAACTGGCTTACTCCGGTCCCCGGCTTTATCTTGCCGGCGGAGTTACGAGCCTGCGCACGACGGGCAGCATTGAGCCCTATACCGACCTCGCCGTAAAGAAGCTGATTGACTCCGGCGTCGTACCCGGTCCCAAGATTCACGTCACCGGGCCTTACCTCGAAGGAGTGGGAGCCTACACGCCCAACATGCACGAGCTCACCGGGCCTGAGGACGCGCGCAAGACGGTAGAGTATTGGGCGGACGAGGGAGCCACATCCTTCAAAGCGTACATGCACATCACGCGCGCTGAGCTCTCGGCGGCCATCGAGGCGGCGCATAAGAGGGGACTGAAGCTGACCGGCCACCTCTGCTCCATCGGTTTCCGGGAGGCCGCGGCGCTGGGCATCGACGATCTCGAGCACGGCTTGGTCGTGGACACGGAGTTCGATCCCGGCAAGGCACCCGACGTCTGTCCACCGTCGGCGGAAACTTCGAAGACGCTCGTGGCTCTTGATGTAGAGAGTCAATCCGCGCAGGACATGATCCGCGACTTGGCGAGCCATCACGTCGCCGTCACCTCCACGCTGCCCGTGTTTGAAACCTTCGTCGGTCCGCGTCCGCCGCTCGAATCGCGCGTGTTGGAGGCGCTCGCGCCGGAGTTACGCTCCGATTATCTGTTCACGCGAGCGAGCCGGAGCGGATTTGACGCTGCCACTTCGCCGGCGGCCGTGCTCCTGAAAAAGGAAATGCAGTTTGAGCACGACTTCGTTAAAGCCGGCGGACTCCTGCTGGCCGGCCTCGACCCCACCGGCTACGGTGGTGTGGTGCCCGGCTTCGGCGACCACCGCGAAGTGGAACTGCTGGTGGAGGCGGGCTTCACTCCGGTCGAGGCTATCCAGATCGCCACCGCGAACGGCGCCCGCTTTCTCGGCGAACTCGACCACATCGGGACCATCGCCGCGGGCAAGTCCGCGGACCTGGCGGTGATCCACGGCGATCCGGCCAAAGACATTGCTGATATCGAAAAAGTGGACATTGTATTCAAAGACGGTGTCGGCTACGACTCCGCCAAACTGATCGAGTCCGCGCGCGGCGAGGTGGGACTGCATTAGGGTGGCAGCTTAGTTTAGCCGGCTGCGGAAAAGTATTTTAGAACCGTGTCATTTCGAGCCCAGCGAGAAATCTCGCTCTGAAAATAGAGAGACTGCGAGATTCCTCGTCGCCTGCGGCTCCTCCCTTGGACTTGGCTCAGGGAGGCTGAGCAAGGTCGAAGCCTCGGAATGGCAGCCTGGATTAGTGTTTCCGCTGCCCGTTAGAGAGGCCGTCCGGGTCTTGTCATTTCGAGCCCAGCGAGAAATCTCGCTCTGAAGCCAGGGGATTCGCCGCACTCTTCCCTGGAAACCGTAAGGCTGCAACAGCAACGCTCGATGGACGTTCAAACAGTTCCGCAGCAAGCCGCCTCTTTGCCTCACCGAGATCCTCTCGCGTTCCGCTCCGGACTGACGGCGGCGCTCGTGATTCTGATGGTTGGCGGCGCAAGCCTTTGCTTCTTCTACGCGCGCGGCGTCACCAACCTCTACGGCGACGCCATTGCCCACATGGAGGGCGCGCGGCGTCTCACCGATTCGATTACACCGGGCCTCGACGAGATCGGCAGCGGTTGGCTGCCGCTCTATCACATTCTGGTGGCGCCGCTCGCCATCAATGACCATCTCTGGCGAACGGGCCTTGCCGGCAGCCTGGTTTCGATTGCGGCCTTTGCCGTGGCCGCATGGTTCGTGTTTCGCTTGGGCTTCGAACTGAACCGCAATCTAGCTGCAGGATGGGTAGCGTTAACCGGATTTCTGCTTTGTTCCAACATGCTTTACACGGCCTCGACGCCGCTGACGGAGCCGTTGTGCGTGATGTGGGCCGTGCTGGTGGTTTGGACGCTCTTTCGTTTTCAGCAAGACGGCGGCTGGCGGATTCTGGCGGCCGCATCACTGGCCGCATTTTTCGGCGCGCTCACGCGATATGATGGCTGGTACCTGTTGCCCTTTGCGGCGCTGTTCGTGATCTTCGCCCGGCAGCGGTCCTGGCCGCGCCGCCTGCTGGAGGCCGCGTTCTTCAGCGCCATTGCCGGTACCGGACCGGTGCTTTGGATCCTTCACAACTGGCTTCGCTATGGCAATCCGCTGGAATTCTACAACGGCCCTTACTCTGCTGTGGCCGTTTACAAACACCAGCTCGCCACTACGGGCTTTCGCTACCCCACGGACGGCAGCTACCTGCTTTCGGCGCGTTATTATCTCGAGGACTTGAAACTTGTGATCGGCGTGGCCTCGCTCGAGCTTGCCGTGCTGGGCCTGGTAGCGTGGACAGCAGACTCGCAGCAGCGCGCCCGGCGTTCGGCGGCGTTGCTCTTCCTCGTCCCGCTCATCTTTTACGTGCAATCCATGGCGCACGCCAGCGTCCCAATTTACGTACCCACACTCTTCCCGCACACGTACTATAATCTGCGTTACGGCCTCGAGATGCTGCCGGCTGCCGCGCTTTTCCCGTCCTTTCTCCTGGGAGCGCGTCTCGCTCGCAAGACGCGCCTTCTGCTAGCATCGGCAATCATCGCCTTGCTCGCCGTGCAATTTGGCGCCAGCGTGCGGCGAGGTGCGGACCAAATCGGCATGTTGAAAGAAAGCTTGCTCAATACGCCTTGTCACAGCCATGTGAGCGAAGCCCTAACCGGGCTATTGAAGCGCAGCTATAGCGGGGGAATGATCCTGATGGCCACGGGAAAATTGCCCTGCGTGCTGCCGGACCTCGGAATTCCATACCGCGACACCGTCAGCGAGATGAATCAGCGTTACTGGCAGAAGTTGCCTCTGGGGCCGGATCACTGGCCGACCGGCTCTCCCCTCGCGTCCCTCCAATGGATCGTTCGCATGGAGGGCGACCCCGTGGACGAAGTGATGCGCGCGCATCCCGAAGCCTTCCGCGATTTCACATTGGTGGAGTCTTACCGGTTCGCGGGAGAAGATTCAGTTCAGGTATACCGTCGTGAGTAGCAACGCGCCGGATCGAATGGAAGTCAGGACCGGCGCTCGGCCGCCTGGAATGTGAATAGGAGGAGCGATGAAATTAAAGGTTTTCGCATGCGCGACAGTACCGTTGTTCGCGGCGCTTGTGAGCCCGGTCCGTGCACCAGCCCAGGACCTCGTCTCCAGAACCCCGCGCGCCGACATCACACTCAACGGCAATTGGCAGTATGTGCTGAACCAGAGTCAGAGCCTGATCCCAACTTCAGGGTGGAGCACAACGCGAGTGCCCGAATTGCCGCGTATGGACGGCACCAGCTCCGTTTGGTACCAGCAGACGTTCTTTGTTCCATCCTCATGGAATAAGGCCGGACGCAGGTTCTTCATTACGCTGGAAAAGGCCGGCCACTATTCTGCAATCTACTGCAACGGAACTTTCGTTTACGATCATTTTGGCCAATTCAGTCCCTTCCAGGTGGAGGTGACCGGGCTGGTGCTGTTCGGGCGAAACAATCAGATTCAAGTCTACGTTCACAAGGCAGACACTACCTACGTCAGGCGAGGAGTCTATATCGACCAAAGTAGTTGCCCGAGTTACAATCCGGATTGCATTGGCAACGCCTACCGCTCCGCCGCGCCGTCTTACCCGCCCCGCCAATATATTGCTCGCAACTGGGTGGGGCTGGTGGGTGACGTCACTTTCTCGTGGCGGCCTGCCCTATACCTTTCGGACGTGTTTCCGGTGAGCTCGGTGCAGAACCTCACGCTCACGGCCAATCTCCAGGTTTCCGGCACCGGGATGGGAACAACCACCGCTCAGGCCACGGTTTTGGATGGCGCGAGCACGGTGCTTACCCTGCCCAGTCAGCCCGTCACGTCGGGTGCGGCCACGCTCGAAGCCTCCTGGACCAATCCCGTTTTTTGGGGGCCCGCTCCCTACGGTCAGCCCAAGCTGTATACGCTCAAGACTCAACTGGTTCGGGGCGGAGTGGTGGTCGACACGGCTTACACCCAGTTCGGATTCAGAGAGGTGTGGGTAAGCGGCACAGAAGTGATGCTCAACGGCCAGAAACTTTGGCCAGTGGGAAATTACCTTAAGCCACTTTCACCGATTCGCTACATCAATGATCGCCGCGAGTTGGGATTTATGTTGTGGACCCTTGAGGCTTCGGGTTCGAACCTGATCCAAAGCCATTGGGATGATCCAGGAGACACCTGGCTGCAGCTTGCCGACGAAATGGGACTTTTGGTAGTGGGATCCTACTTTTGCGACGGTCGGCCCGAGATTCAGTCCATGGTGGACAGCGTCAGCGGCTGGACCGATTGGGAGGTTGCGACGGCTGGCGAGTGGGCGTTGGCGCGCCGGAATCATCCCTCGATCATCATGTGGAGGCCGACGGACGTGCTCCCGGAAGGCCTGTCGTCGACCACAGTTGATCCTCAAATCGCGGCGGCGGTACGAGACGCCGACAAAGGCGGTCGCCCCATTGCAGACGGGAATGATATTGAATGGTGGACTCAGAGCATGACGGTACCGCGTGACCCGCAAGAGTGCGACGATGGCTCTGCCTATGCCGCCCAACTCGCCAGCGAGACAAAGCCGCTATTCACCAAGGAGATCTCCGGACCGCCGTACGCAGCCCTCGCTTGCGCCTCTGCCTTCTTCAACACGCTTTACAGCGAGGCTTATACGGGCGGCGGTTTAGGGCTCGTTACCGCCCAGGCCACCTTTGAAAACCAGACTTTCACCCCAACGTGGTTCAGCATCAGCGGAATCGGTAACCGACCCACAACATCCCAGACCATGCCGGACTGGATGAACCGCACATGGACGCCCACCAGCTACAGCACCCAGTTTGCAGGTCTCTACGAAAGCTACTTCCAGCCGAGCCTCCTTAACACGAGCCCAACGTCGGGCGATTACCAAGCCTCCGGACTCACCTCCGCGCTCGCGGACTCGGTAGCCTTCCTGATTCCCGACGGCGGCACCGCACCTGGCCAGCCCCTTGGAGTGCTGATCGCTCAGGATGGGAGCGGCACGGCATGGTTCGTGGTACCTGGAACAGGAACATACAAGCTTCTGTATACCAATGGCGCGACGGACGTAACTGAGGGCGTTGCAGTCACCGCCCCGGCTCCTTTCTGAGCAAGCGCGGCGCGTCTCGCCAGTACTGGATGCTGCTCTCGGAATCTGAGGAATAGGGGTTCACTGAAGGCTTCAGCCCTGCCGGCACGGACCGGCGATACGCGGCGCCGAATTCCGTCCAGCAGCGCCTTCTTACACACGAATCAACAAACTACGGCCCAACGCACCTGTAACTTGGTCTTGGGCTGCCAGTGCCACGGTGCGCGCCACGCCGTCCAGTGAACGAAGATGATCGGCAAAGTCCCAGGCCAGGTCGCGGGCGGCACGAACGTTCCAGATGGCGAGAAGGCGCCCGATCTTTCCCGTGTCCTGTGCCAGTTCGCCTAAGATCCCCGTGGCGAGGTATTGCAAGTCCAGCGGGAGAACAGCCTCGAGGATGCCGTTCACCTGTTCGTAGTCGTCGTGCTCTGCGCTGTTCTTTGCCGGCACCAGGTTCATTTCACTGTCGGTCTGAAGCAGCGCCAGCGCCAGATCATGATTGATGTGGGCGTTCATTCCGGCTAGTGCAAATTGAATGCGCTCGATGCCGGTGGTGAAGCGCGCCTCGAAAAGCGCTTTCCAGGAGCTGGGGACCTTGGCCGAACCCTCCAGCCAGTCTTCGACCGCAGTGAAATACATTCCGGCGAAGACCACGTCCAGGCGAGTGAGCCAAAGCGGACTCTTCCACCCTCCGGGCGGAGGTTGAGTGTCAACCTTCTGAGTGACATTGAGGTAGAGCAGGTTGAACCACTTCAGCCCGTCGCTGCTCCCGAGCAGGTTGTCGATGGCTAGCATCCTTGCCACCACGCCGGCGATATCAGTCGGAGCGGGCGCCTTCAGGATTTGAAGAAGCTGCCGGTCAGTGGTCGAGCCGTTCACGGGTGCTCTCCAAGGTTCGGTGTCGAACACAGGATACAACAGCATCGACCCTTGGCGGCCCGCAGGGAAGAGGTTTTGGGGTTGTGTTATTTCGAGCGGACCGTCGTAAATCCGAAGTCGCAGGTTCGCCCTTCACAAGACAGGGAGGAAATGCCGTGGCCGTCGTGAGACGCGAAGTCCGCTTTATTTTCCCTCGTTACCAACCTGGCAGGCTGCGCAGAACCATCGGGCATGCTTTGGCAGGGCGGGGCGGCGAGGCGCAGGAGAGTTCCCCATGCGTGGGCGAATCCGGAGAGGAAGTTCTGACCGGCTGTCGAGGTGGCACCCACGGCGCTATTGGGCACGCCCGGCGCTATCGCGAGTCCGGCGACGGTGTCGAGCGCGCTCTCGAACGTATTCACGGCGATTCGGAAGGCGGGGCATGGACCCACGATGCGGCCCGTCGCGCACTTCGTCCAAACCAGCCCCGCGCACAGCTTTGCCAGGCGCCGGCCACGCTTCTTCGGAAGCAAGTCATCCGGGTCGGCAAGAGCCGGACGCAAATATCTTGCCTTGAAATGCTGACACGATTCGGACCTACACTTATGGCGCGGACCCGGGAGGCCGGAGTGTCCGAGAAGAACGTTGAGTCGGCAACGGCGCCCGAAAACATTTGGCCCGACGTGGGTCTCGAACTGTATCGGAGCTTCGGGTGAGCGCAGTCTCCGTGATTGTCCCCGCTCGGAACGAAGAACGGAATCTTGAGCCCGTGGTGCGCTCACTGTCTGGGCAGGAGAGCGTGTGCGAAATCATCGTTGTGGACGATCAGTCCGAGGACGGTACCCCGAGGATCCTCGAACAATTGGGAAGGGAGATTCCAGCCTTGCGGCCAGTGCGGATCGAGTTTCTGCCGCCAGGCTGGATCGGCAAGAATTACGCCTTGCATGTCGGCGCAGAGCAGGCCACTGGAGAATGGTTGCTCTTTACAGACGCAGATACGCGACATCAGCCTGGAAGCCTCGCCGCAATGATCGAGCGAGCTAAGGAGGAAAATGCTGATCTTCTATCGCTGTCTCCCGGACAAGAGGCAAGGACCTGGTGGGAGAAATCGGTGATCCCGCTGGTTTATGTTGAAGCGGCTAAGCTTTACCCTTACGAGGAGGTCAGCCGACCCGACTCACCGGAGGCGGCAGCCAACGGGCAGTACATTCTGATTCGGAGGGAAGTTTACGAGAGGGTGGGCGGGCATGAGGCCCTAAGGAACGAAGTACTGGAGGATGTTGCGCTGGCTCGACGCGTGAAGGCTTCCGGCGGGCGGCTTGCGTTCCTTTTGGGCAGGCCCTGGGTTCGAACCCGAATGTACGAGAACTTTCGGGACATGTGGGAGGGTTGGAGCAAGAACTTATACTTGTTGTACAAGAAGAGGCTGGGTCTGCTGCTCGCTGCGCTGGCGTTGCTGTGGCTGCTTGACCTTGGTCCCTTTTTCGGCCTTCTCGTTTCCTTCCACTTGCGGAGAGGGCCAGCGCAAGTGGGTTGGGCTGCGGCCTGCGTAGCGATTCTTGCCTGGAGGCATGTGACCTACGCGCAGACACTGGCCCGGGCGCAGTTTACCAGGCGCATGGCTATTTATCGCCTCCCCGGCGTAGCAATCTACTCTTGCCTGCTGCTGAACTCAGCGCGCAGGTACTTGTGGACCGAGCAGATTCAGTGGAAGGGTCGATCCTACGGAGTGCGATAGTGAGTGACTCACTCACCCGTTTGCTGTTGTGATTCGGTTGGCACCATCCGGGTTACCGAACAAACGCTTTCAGCCGGCGGAGTAGGAACCACCCAGTCTGGTATCGCAGCACGATGTCCCCACCCGCGCGCCGAGTCACCAGCCCGGTGACCTGCGCCGAAGATTGCACAAGCGTTTTTCGCAGCCGGCGCGCATGCCTGGGCTCCGCGGCCGCTGGAGACAATCGCAGCCACTCCTGCCAATTCTGGTATCGATGATGGAACTCCAAGCATTCCAGCCTTAAGCCCGCCGCTCGAAAAAGCTCGGTGAACTGGGAGCGATCAAGAATTCGGGTGTAGCCATTACCCCGCAGACCCTCGATGAGATTCAACCGGGAACGGATCATGGGATCCTCAGGGGCGACCACATCCAGTACGGCGATTCGGCCCTGGTCGTCAAGGACGCGAATGAACTCACCCAGCACCTTCAGGGGGTCGGGGAAGTTGGCGAATGCGTATGCACACACCACAAGCTGAAAACTCTTGCTGGCATACGGAAGCTGCTCCACGTCCCCGACGGTTAGCAAGGGCTGAGCGCCTGCAGCCCCAGGACAAGCATTTAGGCGAATCATCCGTTCACACAGGTCAACCCCATAAACCCGCTTGACGTTCCCGATAAGCCCGCGCGCCAAGGTGGCGGGCCCGCACGCCGCATCCAGTACGCAGTCACGCCGCTTGGGTTGAATCCAGCGCACGAAATCCCGCACCTCCCGGTCCCCCGTGGATCTCCGAATTGGCCCGTAAGCGGACGCGATTTGGTCGAATCCCTGCCGGACCGGCTTACCGACGCTCGGCCTATCCACTTGCGACCCTCCCGTCCCTAACAGTAGCCAGAGCTGATCTGATTTGCAAAGCGCGCCCCATGCCGCCGGTGCCGTCCCAACGTCAGATTGCGCCACCGTCGCTGGCGAGGAAATGCGAATGACCCGCTGGACAAGTCCCGAACCGGACTGAGGGGCGAGAGAACGAGATGCGCGACGGGGTTAGGCAGATGACGGTAAGGCTAGAGCCCGGATTCGAGCTGGGCGACGGCAGCAGGTTATCGCGGCGATGGAACGGTGGAGGAGAAGGCGCCGGCAGTTATACACCAGGTTATCAAGGCACTATCGTGCCCCCACCCAGGGGAGTGGGGGGGTGACGGCTATTCTCCTCCCAGTTCCCCGCCCGCATTCTCCGTCTGACCCGATCTGACCCGTGCTCGCCTGGTATTGTCGCAGGGCAAAATGGGACGGTGGGCACTCGTGAGAATTTTGCGACTGATTATTTCGAGGCTGTGTATTCAGCGAATTAGGCTGTGAATTTCAGCGGCCCGCGAGAGGCGGCCCTGCTTGCTGGCGCAAAACTTTACAGTTCGCCGCGGGCTGTAACCCGAGTTCGTAAGCTCCGCTCACTGAATCGCCGATCTGCCGCCTGCCGCAGCCTGCATGCCCGGCAAGGACCTCGCCGCCGCTCGCGTCTTCGGGAACAGCTTTTCTAGGGTCCTGGAAACCTCTTCCGGTTTGAATCCGTAAGGTCCTGGTTTGGATTTATAGGCTACACGGCCGTCGCGATCAATCACGTATAACCGGTCGGGCCAGGCCGTGTAAGCGCACTCGGTGGTGTTGGCGAGGTCATCGACCAATGCGGGAAACTCGATGCCGAGCTTGGTGACGCACGTTCCGGCCACCGAGCAGCGCTCGCTCAGCGTGCGCTCGGTTCGCTGAAAGATACGGGCCTTGATATTGTCGTCGTCCTGCCAGGCGTCGAGGGCGTGCGCTTCCTGAATGTACACCACGTAAAAGGCGGCACGGTCGCGATACTCTTCATAGATCTTGTTGAGCTCGGGAACCTCCCGGCGAAAGGGTGGTCAGGTGTAACTACCGAACACCAGTACCACCGGTTGGGAAGCCTGGAAGGAAGCGAGTTGCACGGTGCCCTTCTGGTCCTGGGTGGGCAGAGAGAAACCGGGCGCGGCGTCGCCCACTTGAAGACGGCCCGCGCGAGCCTTGAACCACAGCGGCTTGCAGGGGAGAACAACGAAGGCAACATCCGGAACGTGCATCATCACACGGCTGAAGCGCTCCGGCGTCTGATACATCACGGCCAGCGCAGCGACGCAGAGAATCCCGTAAAGGACGGCGAGGGCGAGCAGGATCTTTAATAAGGTGCGCATCGAGGGCTGATTATATCAAACAGTTGTGCGCATCGCGGCTCTGGAGAGTTCGTGGTACTGGTGTCGTTTGAACGCCCGGACGCACTCATTCCCGCGAAGGCGGGAATCCATTTTAGAAGTCCCTGGAAAAAGAGGGTGTCAATGAAGTGGATTCCCGCCTTCGCGGGAATGACGTGGGGTGAAAGCTCGAGGTCCAGACGTACTAAGTTAGTGCTAAGCGGTGCCTTCTACGCCGTCGCTTGATCACAAGGCTGATCGGTGAAGGCGGGCGGAATCGGAGCGTATATGCCGCCGGTGTTCGCAGTCTGCAGCGGAGCGCTGAGCATCTCCTCCGGCAGGGCCAGCGCCGAGACCATCAGGCGATAGCCTCGTCCGCGAAGGCACTGCAAGCGGTGGGCGTCAGCGCCGAGCGCCTGCCGCACTTTCTGCGCTGCTTCCTTGATTCCATGTCGAGCATCCACGTTCAAGCCTGGCCACAGGCGGCGTTCGATGTCACTGTAGGTCGCCAATCGCGCGGGCCGTGCCAGCAGGAGCTCCAGAAGCCGAAAGGGCTTGTCCTGAAGCCGTCGTAGTCTTCCATTCTTGAAGAGTTCCCCGGTCTCAAGGTCGGCTACGAATTTGTCAGCAAACTGAATTCTCATTTCTCCCTCCTCGTAGCGGCCGCACGCCGCGAAGTTCCGCGCACTCTTTTCCTCAGCGCACCGCCCGGCTCGCCTGCCTTCGGTTTCTTGTTCCCACGGTTTGCGCCCAGGGGCTTCAAATCGAGGCGATGAACGAAGCCCTCAAGGCTTCTGAACGATCGATGCTCCCGGCGCAGCTCGAAAACGCGCCTCAGCACCGTGTTCAGCAGATCACCGGGGCAGCGCATGGTAAGGTCGCACCATCGTTGAAGCGTCTGCGAATCGGTGTCGGTGATACGCGTGGACACAACGTGCGGGCGCCTTTCACTCCCCATGCCAGTCCTGCTCTCTGCGCGATAGCGCCGGGATTGCGAAACTGTCCGCATTTCGAACGGTGTCACGCCTTGGTTTGATCGCGGCAATCTTCAAATCAACAGCTCGGCAGAGCGGCCGCCGGCACAACCTGCGAACGGCTCTTCCCACATCCCTTTTCACGGAGTGGGTACGGTCGCAGAGGCCTGGGTGGAGTATCCGCTTTCGCTCGTCCCCACCAGCGCCGTGGCCACGTAATAGTAGGTGCTACCCGCCGTCACGCTGCTATCGGTGTAACTGGTCCCGGTCACCGCTGTGGATGTCAGCTTGGTGTAGGGCCCGCCGGTGGTGGTGGAGCGATACACGTTGTACCCGGTAACGCCGGAAGTGGTGCTGGCCGTCCAAGTGAGGGTGACGGAGTGCGACGGGGCCGCCGGCGCCATGATGGAGCCGCCTCCGCTGACCTTGCCACCTCCGCTGGCGCTCTGCGCGCGCAAAGCCACGGGCATGAGACCCAACAAGCAGAGCAAAAGCAATCGTTTTCTCATCGTTGACCTCGCGGTTCTGGCCCTGGCGCTGCCGCTGGCCCGCGGGCCGACGGCAGGACGCTAAGGCTCGCTAGTTCGGATTTCCCACGCAAATGTAATTAAATGTGAGGGTGCCTGATGCACTGATGGTCGCCGTCACGGTCGTCGCCGTCGAACTCACCGACCACCTCACCCCGCTGGCTGGCATGGTTATGGGCGTGATCACGCAGATGGGCACGACGGCGAAGGCAGCGGCGAAGGTGTGGCTTGCGGACGTGGCCGATGATATCGCAATAGTTCCCGCCACGTCGTTGCTGCCGGAGTTCTGATTCAAGTGACTGAGGTGCGTAGAGACTACCTGCGGTGCGGATGCCGTCCCGCCGAGATCGCCCGCAAGCTGCGGAATGGGCACAAAAGAACCGCCATTCACTGAAAGCTGGGCTGTGTGGGTTGAGGAGTTCCCCAAGCACAGCACGTCCTGGCCTGCCGCGGCACCGGCACAACTACCCTCGGTACCGGTCAATACGAATGGTCCCGTGGCCGTTGATGTGAAGGAGGTTGCCGTTACGTTGCCGCTGGCATCGACTTTAAACAAATCAGCCGTCTTGGCGTTGTTCTGGAAGTGAATCAGGTTGCCGGTGGGTGATGTGTCCGTGGACCGCACGCCATAGAAAGTGTCGTTGCCGTTTGCCAACTGATTGAGGGTGACCACGCCCGTGCTGGAGGCGTACGTAACGTTCGAAGTTCCGCCGAACGCCCCGCTGTTGTTGAATTCGAATTGCGTATTAGCGCCGCCAGGGGTCCCACCACCCCCGCCGCCGGGGCAGGCCGCAAAGGACGGGTCAGCAGATGCGCCGTTCGAGATCAAGCATTGGCCAGAGGTCCCCGGTCCGGCGGCAGCAAAGGCGCTGGTTCCTTCTCCCAGAAGCAACGTGTGGGCGGTGAACGTGCCCGCACCTGATCCGCCCTGCGCCGTGGTCAGCGGCGAAGCCAGATGCGTGGAAAGCACCTGGGGTGAGGACGCTGTGCCACCCAAATCGCCTGCTAGCTGTGGAATGGGCACGAAAGAACCGCCATTCAATGAAAGCTGAGCTGTGTGGGTTGAGGAGTTCCCCAAGCACAGCACGTCCTGGCCGGCCGCGCCGCCGGCGCAGCTACCCTCGGTACCAGTTAATACGAACGGCCCGGTGGCCGTTGAAGTGAAGGAGGTCGCCGTCACGTTGCCGCTGGCATCGACTTTGAACAAATCAGCCGTCTTGGCGTTGTTCTGAAAGTGAATCAGATTGCCGGTGGGTGATGTATCCGTGGATCTTATGCCATAAAAGGTGTCGTTGCCATTCGCCAACTGATTGAGGGTGACGACGCCTGTGCTGGAGGCGTAGGTAACGTTCGAAGTTCCGCCGAATGCACCACCATTGTTGAACTCAATTTGAGTTGTCGAGCCGCCGGGTGCGCCTCCACCGCTGGGGCAAGCCGCAAAGGACGGGTCAGCAGATGCACCGTTTGAGATCAAACATTGGCCCGAAGTTCCCGGTCCCGCCGCAGCAAAGGCGCTTGTTCCCTCTCCCAGTAGCAACGCGTGGGCGGTGAACGTGCCCGCGCCCGATCCACCCTGGGCAGTGGTCAACGGTGAAGTCAAATGGGTGGAAACGATTTGTGGCGAGGAAGCCGTCCCACCTAAGTCGCCGGCGAGCAGCGGAATGGGCACAAAAGTGCCGCCATTTAGCGAGAGCTGCGCGGTGTGGGTTGCGGAGTTACCTAGGCAAAGCACGTCCTGGCCGGCCGCGCCGCCGGCGCAGCTACCCTCGGTACCAGTTAATACGAACGGCCCGGTGGCCGTTGAAGTGAAGGAGGCTGCGGTCACGTTGCCGCTGGCATCGACTTTGAACAAATCAGCCGTCTTGGCGTTGTTCTGAAAGTGAATCAGATTGCCGGTGGGTGATGTATCCGTGGACCGTATGCCATAAAAGGTGTCGTTGCCATTCGCCAACTGATTGAGGGTGACGACGCCCGTGCTGGAGGCGTAGGTAACGTTCGAAGTTCCGCCGAACGCCCCGCTGTTGTTGAACTCCAACTGAGTCGCGGAACCGCCCGGTGTGCCTCCATTGCTGGGGCAAGCGGCAAAGGAGGGGTCGGCGGACGCGCCGTTTGAGAGCAGACATTGGCCTGAAGTCCCGGGTCCGGCGGCAGTAAAGGCGCTGGTTCCTTCTCCCAGAAGCACCGCATGGGCGGTGAACGTACCCGCGCCTGATCCGCCCTGAGCCGTGGTCAGCGGCGAAGCCAGGTGCGTGGAAATCACCTGGGGAGCCGCAGCCGTATTGCTGAGATCGCCTGCAAGCTGCATCGCACCTTGTGCAGAAGACGTCGCCGCTGGCAACTGGGTGGCGCTCGGAGTGCCGCTGAGG
The DNA here is from genome assembly GCA_035578005.1 of Terriglobia bacterium. Classification (GTDB taxonomy): domain Bacteria; phylum Acidobacteriota; class Terriglobia; order UBA7540; family UBA7540; genus Gp13-AA77. Next base: position 12,322 of record DATJYK010000011.1, on the reverse strand, counting down.
CCGCTGAAGGCGGGTTGTGCGCAGGTGGGTGCTCCGGACGTAGTTGCCGTCACGTACTGGTTGGCCGAACAGGAACCGAGGCCTGCGCCTGTGACAGGCGTGGCTGGTGTCCAGGACGTGCCATTGTAGGTCAGGACTTGGTTGGCACCCGGCGCCGTCGAGGCCACCGGCGTCCCTTGAATGCTAGCCACCTTGGGAGTGGCGGCGGTGCCGCTCAGATCGCCCGCAAGTTGTAGCGCGCCTTGTGCCGAAGACGTAGCCGGCGGCAACTGGGTGGCGCTCGCAGTGCCGCTGAGGCCGCTGAAGGCGGGCTGCGCGCAGGTGGGCGCCCCGGACGTAGTCGCCGTCACGTACTGATTGGCCGAACAGGCTCCGAGGCCTGCACCAACTGCTGGAGAGGCCGGCGTCCAGGAGGTGCCGTTGTAGGTCAAGACTTGGCTGGCGGTAGGTGCCGTCGCAGCCACCGGGGTCCCCTGAATGCTGGCCAATTGGGGTGCGGCGGCAGTGCCACCGAGGTCACCTGTGAGTTGTAAGACACCCGGCGCGGAAGAACTAGCTGTAGGCAACTGGGTTGCGGTCGCGAGGCCCGTGAGGCCGCTGAAGGCGGGCTGTGCGCAGGTGGGCGCTCCGGACGTAGTGCCCGTCACGTATTGGTTGGCCGAGCAGGTTCCAACGCCTGCCCCGGTAACTGGCGCGGCCGGCGTCCAGGAGGTGCCGTTGTAGGTCAGAACTTGGTTGGCGGTCGGCGTCGTTGAGGCGACTGGCGTGCCCTGAATGCTGGCCAATTGGGGTGCGGCGGCAGTGCCACCGAGGTCACCCGCGAGTTGTAAGACACCGGGCGCGGAAGAACTGGCTGTGGGCAACTGGGTTGCGCTTGCTGTGCCGCTGAGGCCGCTGAAGGCGGGCTGCGCGCAGGTGGGCGCTCCGGACGTAGTGCCTGTCACGTACTGATTGGCCGAGCAGGCTCCAACGCCGGCGCCGATAGCAGGTGTGGCTGGCGTCCATGAGGTGCCGTTGTACGCCAAGACTTGGTTGGCAGTCGGCGCTGTCGCAGCCACCGGGGTCCCCTGAATGCTGGCCAATTGGGGTGCGGCGGCAGTGCCACCGAGGTCACCTGCGAGTTGTAAGACGCCCAACCCGGAAGAACTAGCTGTAGGCAACTGGGTTGCGGTCGCGATGCCCGTGAGGCCGCTGAAGGCGGGCTGTGCGCAGGTGGGCGCTCCAGAGGTAGTGCCTGTCACGTACTGATTGGCCGAGCAGGCTCCAACGCCTGCGGCAGTCGCGGGAGTGGCTGGCGTCCAGCTCGATCCGTTGTAGGTCAGCACTTGGTTGGCTGCCGGCGCTGTCGACGACAGTGGAACTCCCTGAAGCCACGTCACGCGGGGCGTGCTGCTGTTGCCCCCTAAATCGCCTGCCAACTGTAGTGCGCCAGCCGCGGAAGCTGTGGCTCCCGGTAGCTGTCCGGCGGCCACGACTCCGCCCACGCTCGAGAACGACGGCTGGATGGGCGCCCACTGCGAACCGTTCCATCCCAGGAACTGGTTGGCGGTGGGCGGAGTTGGCGACACCGGAATACCTTGAATGCCAGATACCACAGGGCCCGCCGCAGATCCAGAGAGGTCCCCAGTCAATTGCAGGATGCCAGCGCTCGCGGACGCGGCGAGAGGCAATTGTGTGATTGCCGCGGTTCCCGACAGACTTGAAAAGGCGGGCTGAGCGCACGTGGGAGTGGCGCTGCCCACGGCCGTTACAAATTGGTTTGACGGGCAGGAACCGGCGGCCACAGTTGCGGAACCGGGCGCGACGAATTCGGTTCGGACATCAGTAATGGTGTTGACGGCGGATGTGGAAGTAGTGACGATGGCAATCGGAATGACGGCAGGGGTGAACCCCGTGGTATTCGTGTTTGGCGTGCAGGTGTCCGTTGGATCAAGATAAATGTAGTTGGTGGCGTTCGCAGAAAGAGACAGCGAACCACCCGCGTAGTTTTGAACGGCGCCGTTGCAAAAGGCGGTGCCCGCAGCCAGCCTGACAGATAAGCCCGTGCCGGCGGTTGGCCAATAACCAGGCCCAACGCCTTGCACCCACTGCACGTTAGTCTTGGTTACCCCACTCGTCGTCGTAGGCTGCTGCGCCGCAATCCAACCGGAAGTGAGTTCTGTGGAAAGGGCCAGAAAAATGACAATCGTCTTCATGATCTACCTCTGTTCTCTGCATTCGGCGTCCCAGGAGTTTGGCCCGGTGCCGTGTCGGGCTGAGGTGGAGAGGCCAGGCGCGGTGCGATGTCGGTCGCAACTTCGCCCTTTCGCAGGGCGCCGCCGAACTCGCCATGGCCCGGCTTCACCAGTCGAAGCACGTGGTCGCCAACCGCAACGGGGTTTGATCTTCCAGCGGCAGGCTGCTTCGGCATCGGTGTGACTTTGGCGCGCAGGTTCGCGCCTATGACGGGCAGATGTTCCGGGGCCAGTCTGGGCTTCCGACTCAACGCGCGCTGCAAGACGATTTGCGCGCGCCGAGCGATGGCGCTCCACGCCCGCCGGCATAATGCCAGAGGCCGGGCGATCAGTTGCGCTGCCCGGTCACGCTGTGGTTGCTGGATCTGCATAGCCTAGCTCCCTGGTGGCGTGACATCGCTGTCAGCGTCCTGCGGGACCGCCAGCACGGCGGTGCCGCAATTAGGACAGCACCCGTTGAGCGCTGCCAATCCGTTGAATCCACAGGTACATCGCAAAAACACGACGATGCGCTTGGAGGTCACCTGCCCTGGATACGGGTTGCTCATACAAGTCCTCTCAACTCCTCATTCCCACTATTCCCACTCATTCATCTCTGAAAACCTTCTAGCCGCGAACCTTGATCGGCCTGGAAGGTTACCCTCGCGGATCTGAAGCATCCCTGCCGGTCCGACACCGCGCGACACACGTCCACTCCGGCCAGACGGGTCCTTAGTGATTACCCGCCGGTCAGCGAACCCGCTGATCGAATCTCTTTCCTCAGGTCTTCCGATTACTTTAAGGTGAGAAATTGAAAAGGTGGGTACAGGCGAGAAATCCGGGAATATATAATTTGGGCTTTAGAATGAGTCGCATAGATTGTTGAAAAGTACTCGGCTAACAAGAAATGATAAAAGTGTAAACAAAATTTACACTTTGGTCTACCTTTAATTTTTAGGAACGAAGGATATTTGCTGAACTGGTCCGACTATCTCGCTCACTGGCCTAAGTACTGCTCCTCGGCTGCCTTGGCCTTCCTTGCGTGTTCAATTTTGAGCTTAAGCTCCTGGTTCTTAGGATCATCTTTGAGTGGTCCCTCGTAGGCGCGGATGGCGTAGTCATATTGACCAAGCTCGAAGAAAACGTCCCCGGCAGCGATCGCGCGCTTCACCTCGCTAGCCACGTCCTCAGGGCTAGGGCCTAGCGGCGTACCCGTGGAGGCAGGAGCCCCATCCGGCTTCGGAGAAACTGAGGAACTCGTTGAAGTCCCGGCTGCCGGCGTGCCGCTAGAGTGTTTATCGCGGGCCGGTAGCTCTTTAACGGTAGCCACTGGAGACGTGGGTCCGCTCGCAGACGGCGCGCTCACTGAAGGCTGCGTGACCGGTTGCTGCAACGGCTGTGCCGGCTGGCCCGTGGCAGCGATACCAGCTTGAGACTGGACGGCAGGTTTCGAGGTCGCCTGAGATGAACTCGAAGCTGGCGCGCTCGCCCCTTCCACACTGCGTAGTTCGTCCGATTTGATAGGGCTCAGGGGACCGGCGCCGAGCCATTGGGTCCGAGATCGGGTGATGAAGAACCAAGCGCCGGCGGCCAGCACCAACATGGCGACGGCTGCGAGCGCCCAACGTCCGACGCGCGACGGGCCGGGCGGGCGGTCAGTCTTGAAAAGGACCGAGGTGTCATGGCCGAAACGCCGACTGTCAGGGGTCTGCGCCTTCGACGCAACCGCTGCCTCAGGATTTAGAACAGCGGCTGGGGGTGGGACCGAAGCACTTAAGGCCTTTGTTTTCAGGTCTAGGGAGTCGAGGGGGGCTTCGGCAGATAAGGTAGGCACGGCAACCAAATCCGACTGTAGCGCGGGTCTTGTTCCTTCCATTTCAGCGGGCTCTGCGCGCGCCGGGTCACGTGTGCGGGGAGGGCCAACTTCGGCAGAGTCCCGCGTCGCCATGCTCTCTGCCTGTGCAGTCCGCAAGCCTGGCCTGACCAGCGCCGCGATGCGACTCTGTGCGAGTGCCATCTTCTCAGTAGTGTCTCGCGCGCTCGGAAGTCGAAGCTCCGGCCGCCTCTCGAGGAGTGCCATCACGATAGCCGCGAGCGGTGCAGCGACTTCTATCCCGTCGTAACCGGCGACTAGCGGCGCGGGCGGGCCTTCCAGCCGCGCTGCCAGGGTCGAGAGGTCCGGTTCCTCGCTCGACTCCCGTCCAAGGCCTGCATTTGCAAAAGGCAGCCGTCCGGTTAACATCTCGTAAAGGACAACCCCTAGGGAGTAAAGGTCAGCGCGCTCGTCGAGAAGCTCGGGAGGCGTTCCCAGCGCCACTTCAGGCGAAGCGTATCGCAGGCCGGCTGGCATGTAATCGCGAGGCGTCGCGCCGGAGGAAGAGTGCCCATTTCGCCGCCAGCACATGCAAACGTACGCTGTGCCGAAGCCCTGAACCTTCACGCTCTCTTCACCGGGTGCGCCAGATACCAAGATGTTCGACGGATTGAGGCTAAGATGAAGCAGTCCGACGCGGTGCGCCGCCGAGAGGGCCAGAGCTACCTGCCTCGCAATTGAGCAGGCCCGTTGGGGCTCAAGGGGACCCTCGGCCTGCATGAGTTCGGCGAGTGCTCGACTCTGAAAGAACTCTGTTACCAGGAAGGGACGCCCGTCTTCCGCATTGCCGCGGCCTTCCACCGCGATCACATTGGCCTGTGCAGCCTTTTGGACGAGGTCAGCGGCTCTGCGGAATTCTTCGGAGGCCCTGGCGTCGGCGGCGAAACGGGGCTGCAGCACACGGATCGCGCGAGGCGCGTTCAGAGACAGGGTGTGCGCCTCATAGATGGCCGCGACCTCGTCTGCGCCCAGCCGGTTCGAAATTCTGTATTTCCCGCCCACCACTTTCCCGGTAGGCCATTCCGTTTGGGCTTCCGCAGCGCCGCTTTCGGACTCAAGCCGCACACCATCCTGAGGACACACCTCGAACTCCAAAGGGTAGCTCACGTGACACGTGGGACAGGTCTTGAGCTGCATGAGGCGCAATCCGACTCACAACGATTATAGCAGCCCTAGTTTAAGAGCGCGCCCGGAGAATATGCGGATATCTAAGTGGTAATTCTTCGGGGCATCCGGCGGGAGGGCACAAGATACCCGCTTCGGTGGCTGCTAGGCGTCGAGGGCTGCGGCGAGTTGATGAGTGAAATCACCCCCTCGCCCGACTGCAATCGAGCTGAGACCCAGCCAGCCCGCGAGTGTTTGCAACTCCTGTGCGAGCGATTCTGCGACAGCGGCAGGCCGGTAATCCACTCCGGGTTCGCGGGCCGAGCCGAACTTTTTCTTGTCTGTCCGTTGGCGAATTGCGGGCTCGAGATAGGCAGCCAGAACCAAAAGGCAGTCCTCGGCGCGGTCGGCCTTGAGATCAACCCGAGCCACCAAGCGGTCGCCCAGCAGGAATGGCAGCACGTAGTATCCCCATTTGCGTTTGGGCTGCGGCACGAAGATTTCAATGCGATAGTCGAAGCTAAATAACCGCTCGACGCGCGGCCTGTACCAAACCAGAGGATCGAAGGGGGAAAGCAGCGCGGCTGCGCCGATCTCGCGCGGCGCGCTGGCTTCGTGATGGAGGAAAGCTGCCCCCCGCCAGCCTTCCACGCGAACTTCGCGCAGTTCGCCCACGTCAACCAGCTCCTTCAAGCGAGCGCGCGCAGCGCGGATTGGCATCCGGTAGTAGTCAGCAAGATCATCCGCCGTGCCCACGCCAAACGAGCGTGCCGCCCGGCGCAGCAACTCGCGCTCCGCTTCATCTTGTTCCACCCGGCGGCCGTGATGCTCGGCCGCGATCAGCCGCTCCGCCAAGTCGAACGCCCTGGCAAAATTTGCGCGGCGTTCCGTCACCGCCAGAAGGCCGCGGCCAAAGTGCGCCTCCAGCACGGCTCTCTGCACGGAGCCGTGCCAAGCGCCCGGAATTCGGCCAAACTGCCCGCGTTCAATGCCCGGAACGTTCTCTGCCGCCGCTAGGCCATCAGCCGCGAGCGGTCCGCGAACGCGCACTTCCTCAAGTGCCCAGCGCGCGTAATCCGCGTGCTCTTCCAGAAACCGCTCAAAGCCCCAGGGACGTGGGCGGTGAACCTCCATGCGGTGGCGGAGCAGCGGCCAAATTTCAACCGGGATGATCGACGCCTCGTGGGCCCACTGTTCAGTGAACTCGCGTGGCTTGTCGCGCTCATGCCAGCGCTTGCCGCCGTAGACAACCGTGTCGAAGAGCGTGCGGCGGTAAGGACCGAGGCGGGAAAAAATAACCAGATAGTGCGCCGGCACCAGAACGTTGACAAAATCGATTTGGATCAGCCCAAGTTGACGGATGACTTGGCGGATGTGATCAGCGCCCACGCCAGCCGGGCGTGGACGATCAAAGCCTTGCGCCGCCAGCGCGATGCGCCTGGCCTGAGCGAGGGAAATTACGTCTTGGGCCATACGTTCTGTCGGGAGTGCTACCGCGTCGCTGTCTCCACGTTCCAGCCATCCACCCGCACAGCAGGCCTCGCGCCTCCCAGATCAGGGGCCGGGTAGGCGGCTGTGATTTCGCGTGTTTCACCCGGCAGGAGCGACACATAGTTATCCTGCCAGTAGATGGGCCGCACGTCTTCTCCGTCTTTACCCTTGCGAATCTGCAGATGGATGAAGAAGGCGAGGTTGGAACTCGGATTTTTCAGCGTTACGCGCGTCAGCTCCTCCTGGCCTTCAGTCCGGCTCGTGCTCGAGGCGTCCAGCCGCACCCGCGGCAAGCTGGAGAGACCTGTGAAATCCGCATAGGAGCTGATGGGTGTGTAGTACCAGGTGGACTTGTCCCAATCTGAAACGTCCGGCTTCGTGGAGAGCCAGTAAAAGTTGCGACTGAGCGCATGACCGTCCGAACCGTCGAGCTCAAGCTTCAGGAAATAGGTCCGGCTCAGGCCTTCGATCTTGGGCAGGGCGAAGAGCGTACTGGTGGAATCGGGTGCAGTGTCAAGGGTGGCCTCACGTGCGAATTTCTCGCTGAGATCAAGGTTCAGTACGCGAACCTTTGCCCGCATTCCGGAATAAGGGCGATAGGTGGAGTTCACCACCACGACCGAATCATTGGGCGCCGAATACTGGATGTGGACCGGTTCGCAGGCTTTCTTGGTTCCGAAATATCCGCCGCCCGGCCGCAGGTACCAATCGTAGAGGTGCCAGATTGTTGATGGCCAGGCGTTGTTCTCCATCCACTGAATCACGCCTGTGGAGCTGTACTTGTTCTGGCTATAGGCTTCGAACATGGCGCGCTCGCCGGCATAAGCCATGAGCTGGCTCTTCTCAACATAGTCTTCGAGCCCAGATGGCTTTCCGTAACGAGCGTCGAGAGCCTGGTTGAAGATCGTCATGTTCTTAAACTCGCCTCCGCCCGCGTGCAACTCCCAAACTTCGTTGATCGGCCAGAGCTTGTCAGCCGGCAGCATCTGGTGCAGGCTTTCCAGCACCGGAATAGCCGGTCCCGGGCTGGTCTCCGTATTAAACCCAAAGGCGCCGCCGTTCTTGCTGTCTTCGAGCCAGTAGGAAGGCGCGACATAATCATAAGGTCCGCTCATCTTCACGCCGCTCGGCCCGATAGTGGTAGGCCGGCCGCTAGCGGAAGAGACGTAAGGGTTGGGCCAGGACTCATCCTTGAAGACCTGGAGATATAACGCTTCCACCCTCTTGGGCGGCGGATTGTCGCTGCCATAGAAAAAGGCCAGAATGCTGGCGTGATTCCTCAGCCGGCCGAGTTGGCTACGCAGTGACTCCGTGGCGATTTCGTAGTCCTCGTCCTTCCAGCTCCGCCATCTCTCCCAATGATCGCAGCAACACCAGCCAGCCAGCACCAGGATGCCGTAACGGTCGGCAAGGTCAAAGAGGTGCTCATCCATCAACTTGCCTTCAAGGCGGATCGTATTCAGACCCATCTCGCGGGTATAGCGCATTTCCTGTTCTTCGCGGACGGGGTTCTGGCGCAGCATCATGTCCGGCGCCCATCCGCCGCCGCGGATCAGCAGCCGCTTGCCGTTCACGATGAAAACGCGATGATTCTTATCGTCAAGCTCTGACGTAATCTCGCGCACGCCGAAATTGAACTCTTGCGCGTCAGCAACGTCCTCACCTGACCGCACCTCCATTCTGATGCGGTAGAGCTCCGGTTCGCCCATCTGGGCCGGCCACCACACTCGCGGATGGCTCAGGTTGAGGGCCGGAAAGTGGTCAGGGCTGAAGGTTACCGATCTTGACTCGCTCGCACCCAGTTCCACCTGCTGAGATACTTCAATGCCACCGATACGGCACCTCAAGGTGGCTTGGGTGGACTGATTGCTTGCGTTTCGGAGGGTCGCACTCACCGTCAGATGCGCAGTATCGAGCGACGGCAGGTCGAGCTTCGTCACCACCTGCGGATCGCGCAGCGCGATGGCACCCGTCGCCGAAACATAGGCGTCCCGCCAAATGCCCATGTCTTTATCGGGCGGCATGGGATTCCAGTCAACCCACGTGATGGAAAGGGAATCCGGCGTTGGAGGAAAAATCTCCACGGCTAAGGTATTGGTTTCGCCGGCGCGCGCCGCCTGGGAAACGTTGAATTCGAACAGCCGCCACATTCCGGCCATTTTGTCGGAGCTCGCCACTTGCACGCCGTTCAGCCAGACGTTGGCGCGGTAGTTGATGCCGTCAAAATGCAGCCACAGATTCTTTCCCCGGTATGACGGCGGCAGCGTGAACTCGATGCGATACCACCAGGGCACGCGAAAGGGACTATCGGCCGGCATCTGGAGATTCGCGAAATTAGCGCCCATGGGGTAATCGGCCCCCGGGATCGAACGCAGATTCGTGCCGAAGTACGGGTCCGGATAAACATGATCGGCCACCAGGGCCGCCAGCACCGTGGACGGAACGGAGGCCGGGTACCAGCCTTGTGGCTTAAACTGAGTCGTGGAGATAACAGCGCCGGATTCCGGCGCCTTTGCGGACGATTGAATCTGCCACCCTTGTTTGAGCGATACTTGGCCCCCGACATCCGCTGCCCGGGCATTCGTCGTAGCCCAAGCCAAAACCGGGAGGACGAGAGTAAAGAGGGTTACAGACAGCGGCGGGACGCGCAGCCTTCGGCAGATCATATTGCGACTCCCCAAACAAGGCAGGTTGGTTGATAGGTCTTTACGCTGGCGCGCTTGTTGGGCCGGCCGGAGATCTTCGCAATCCCCATGCTGTGCGATACCCTCGTCCGGCGCTTCATTTTCTGGCGAGATGCTTGCACCCTTCTTCCGGAGCGCTCCCGGCCTTCGTGGGAGCCTTGACTTCTTCGGGGCTAGTGCTCTTGGCTTCCATGCTCACTTGCCTCCACCAGTCCCGTGCGGACGCACACCTCGCAGGCCCAGGCCCTTTGATTAAGCACCTGCCGCCGCCCGGTTTTGCCCCGCCCCGCCATCAAGGGGACCTCTTCCGCCCCAGGCGCCTTCTCAAATTCTCAAGGCAGGCTACTCGCCGGCGCCCCGGACGTTTTCGGCCCGCGGTCCTTTGTCGCCCTGCCTCACTTCAAATTCCACCGCCTGGCCTTCGTGAAGGCTATCGAAATTGAGGCCTCGAAGTCCGCTGCGATGGAAGAAGACTTCCTGCCCCTCCGCCGTTTTGATGAACCCAAACCCTCGATCCCGAACAATCCGCTTGATGGTTCCCTGCATCATGCACCTCGCGTGATTCCCAAGGGCGCGTTCCTCGCCGCTTCGGCGCCGGCCGAACGCCGTGGAAACAGGTCCTCATGCGGGGGGACTGTACCAGCAGCATGGGGTGTTTGTCAAAAGTTAAAAAGGCCCGGCGTGGCATGGCCTTCCAGGCCATGATTCTCTTCACGGGCAGGATGCCCGTGCCACGTTCTAGGCGCCGGTGGCTTGGGGCCGGAGTAGAGGAAAAAGGATCACATCGCGGATTGACCGCGAATCGGTGAGAAGCATCGTCAGACGGTCAATTCCGATGCCTTCGCCGCCAGTGGGCGGCATCCCGTAGCTGAGCGCGCGGACGTAATCTTCGTCGATAGCGTGCGCAGAAAGATCCCCCTTTTCGCGCAGAAGCTGCTGGTATTGGAAGCGGCGGCGCTGCTCCTCCGGATCGTTAAGCTCGCTGAACGCGTTAGCGATTTCCATGCCCGCAACGTAAAGCTCGAAGCGCTCAACAAAATTGGGATCGTCCGCCTTCTGCTTGGAGAGCGGCGATACCTCAAGAGGAAAGTCCGTAATGAAGGTCGGCTGCACCAGATGTTCTTCGGCGACGGCCTCGAACAGGGCTTGCAGGATTTCTCCTGGCCGCTTGGTCTCGAGGAAATCAGCCACGAATGGCGTCTTGCCCGAGCGCTGCATCCAACTCTCGAGTTCGGCCACGCGCCTCTCAAGCGCCTTCGGATCTCCCAGCTCCTCCGCCCGGAGCGTGCCCAACGCCTGGGGCCAATAACGCACCACCGCCTCTTTCATCGTCAACTTCTCAAAGCGTTCCAGTGAAACGTGCTGGCCGTTGAAATCGAATTCAAGTGACCCGTTTGCCGTCTGCGCGGCGTGGCGCAAGAGACGCTCGGTAAGGTCGATCATTTCCCGGTAACTGGCGTACGCCTGGTAAAACTCCAGCATCGTGAACTCAGGGTTGTGCTGAGTCGAGATGCCCTCGTTGCGGAAGTTGCGGTTGATTTCATAGACCCGCTCGAAGCCGCCCACAATCAGCCGCTTCAGATAAAGCTCGGGAGCCACGCGGAGGTAGAGATTGATGTCGAGCGCGTTATGGTGGGTAACAAAAGGGCGCGCCATAGCGCCGCCCGCCAGGGGCTGCATCATCGGGGTTTCCACTTCGATGTAGCCTTCACCCTCCAGAAGTTCGCGAATGGCCTGGATAATCCGGTTGCGCTTCACGAACACTTCGCGCACCTCGGGATTCACCATCAGGTCCACGTAACGCTGGCGGTAACGCGTTTCCACGTCGGCCAGTCCGTGCCATTTCTCGGGCAGGGGCAACAGCGCCTTGGCCAGAAACATCAAGTGCTCGGCGTGCACGCTCAGCTCGCCCGTGCGGGTGCGGAACAAGTAGCCTTCCACGCCGATCAGGTCGCCGAGGTCCAGCAGCTTGTAAAGCTCGAAATCGCGCGGACCCACCGCGTCAAGCCGCACGTAAACCTGGAGCCGAGCTCCACCGCTCTGCAGATGGGCGAAACCGGCCTTGCCGTGAGGCCGGATGGTCATCACCCGGCCGGCCACGCGTACCGGGACGCGCTGCGCTTCGAGCTCCTCCGCCGTCTTTGACGTATAGGCGTCGAGAATCTGCTGCAGCGTATGACTGCAATCGTAGCCGCGGGGGTAAGGCTCAAACCCAAGGTTTTGGATGGCTTCCAGCTTCTTCTGGCGCTGGGCTACAAAATCGGATTGTTCAGCGGTAGACAAAGGCGCTCCTGCTGCTCGTCAGCTTGAGTTCGTGAATTAAGGGCTGCGAGGGCGAAGGTGAAATTATAGGGAGCGGTGAAACAGGGTGTCAATCAAAGCAGCGGGAAGGGGCGGGAAGGCAGTCGCTCGGTTTGACGTAGGGGCGGGCCTTGTGCCCGCCCATTTCGAGGCGGTTCAGCCATTTGGGCGGGCACAAGGCCCGCCCCTACGTCAAACTGGGACACTGCCACGGTCGTGCAGGGCTCCTTCAACTATCACAGCGGTACCGGGCAATCTCGACAGCCTGCGGATTTTTCGCTTGCGGTTGACCCGGCTCTGGCGCACGCAGCTCCTCCAGCGTAGCCAACGCCGTCGTCTGACCTGGGAGCGAATGAACCGCCCTGGTTCATCGCTGGTTGCCGTCACCGCGTGTCCTGCACCCTTGGCCGACGACGCGCTTCGCCGCCAGCCATCCGAGATAAGAACCGTATGCGCTAAGTAACTAGCCAAGGGCTTCGCCCTTGATATCCCTCGGTACTGGAGCCGTCGGTTGCCAGTCGTCGGTTGTTCAGTTGCCGGTTGGGACCGGCCGCCGATCGATGGGCGTTGAGGCGTCCATGGTTTATCCTTTCAGGTATCCCATGACCTTGGAGGAGACCATGAACGCCTTTTTCCAGCACCATCAGGATAGCATC
>DATJYK010000010.1:0-10565 GCA_035578005.1 Terriglobia bacterium | reverse complement strand
TTCTCAGTCCATCTTCACTGACAACTGATGGCTGAAGACTGAGAGCTGACAGCTTCTATTCATCCACAACTCGCCGCCCGCGTGGGGAAAACTGAGAAAAGTGAGAACGTTTTTTTCGGCCTTATGGCTGAAGGAGATAGGTTGTGGAAATCTGCCAATCACTGAGTACATTCACCTGAACCCCGTGCGCAAGGGGCTGGTGAGGCATCCGGAGGAATGGCGATGGTCCAGCATTCATTCCTACGGAGGACCGGGGCCTATTCGCCTGGAGGGTGGATCGTTTGGACCTGCCAGCAGACGAAAGCGCCCCACTTTGAGAAGAGACTTTGAAGCACTCGTAATCCGGCCCGTGCCAGCAGCCGAGTACCTCGGCAACCTGATAGGTGCGGCTGGGTTGAGTGGCGCGACGTTTCAGAGTGAAGTTGGGTTGATCGGGCGGCGTAACAAAGCTGAAGCGCAACGGCCGTTGATCGGCTTCATAGCCCGCGTAGCATTCGACCTTGAGGAACAAGGGCACGCATTCTCTAAGGGCAGCATCAGGGGCCGGTCAGGCTGCGAACGCGAAGGGCGGGTAACCGCTCGGGCGAGGCGCGCAAATTGCAGGCGGGCCGCCAAGGCAGCACGCCTGCCAGGCTCATACAGTTTGCTGCGGCGATGCGTCGCGCTGCCTGCAGGCTTAGCGGCGCCTGCCGCGAGATTTCTTCACCGCCTTTTTGACGGCCTTCTTGCGGATTTCTTAACTGCCTTCTTCACCGGCTTGGCCGCCTTCTTCTTCACCGGCTTGGCCGCCTTCTTCTTCGCGGGCTTGGCGACCTTCTTGGCAGGCTTGGCTTTGGCGGCCACCGCCGCCTTCTTCGGCGTTCCCTTCTTAGCCGCAGGCTTGGGCCTTTTCTTGGCGGCGGCCTTTTTCGGGGCCGGCGCAGGCGGCGCCGGCGGAGCTGCTGCGGGCGGCTCAATCGATGGAACTTCGGTTGTGTCCGCTACCATGATCTCTTCGTAGGAGATGTCCTCGTCATCATCACCGACGGTTTCCTCACTCTCGCTTTCGGCATCCTCTTCCTCTTCCTGATAGTCGGAAGAGAGCTCATCGCCGAAATTGTCCATCTCATCGCTTGGGTCTCGATCAAAAGGCATGACATCCTCCTCGCGCTGTCTCCCGAATGGCCGGGAGCTGGTTATGTGGGTCCGCGCTCGTTTTTCCACCTGGCGCGAAACTCCCTCCGCCCGCAGATGTATACCAGCCTACCGTATCTGTCAAGCAGGATGATGACACTAGCATCCGAAAGCCCAAGCCGGACGTTGTGCGGGCCCCTGCTGCGGGAGATGCCTTATCAACGCCATCAACGCCAAGGGGAGTGGAGCTGCAATCGCGCGACAACTACGCCAAGGTTCTGGCCCAGTTTGCGGAGGCCACCGCCACAATGCTGCATGGCTACCGCGTTCGCAGGGATGACGCCCGCCAGGGAAAAGTGTTACCTCCAAGCGTGTTGCCTGGCAACGCCGGTCACGATTTCGAGAGTAGCGCCGAATTCGCTTTCGTTGTATTAGATCTGGAACCCCCCGCAAATGAGCCGGGCCGCTTACAAAACCGCGTCCGCTTCAATCTCCACAATCATTTCGGGATCCACAAGGCGGGCTACGCCGATCAGCGCTGTGGCGGGATGGATCTCGCCGAAGAATTGTCCGTGAACCTTGGCCACCTCTTCCCACCGGTCCATTTGGGTAAGGAAGATACGAGTCCGCACCACGTTGTCAAGACCAAGGCCAAGCCGCTTGAGGGCATTCTCAATGTTGCGAATTGCCTGCGTCGTCTGGCCCGCAGCGTCCCCGGGATTCAGCACCTTACCCGAGGGGTCGGTCCCGGTAGTGCCCGAGACGTAAACCACGTCTCCCGCTTGAACGGCACGCGCATAACCGGCCAGGGGTTCCCAGGGCGTCCCGGAAAAGATCTTCGTTCGCTTGGTCTTCATTTGACTCTCCTTGTGCGAGCCCGCCGGGATCGCAGTGCGTTTCGTAAGTTTATAGGAAGAAGATGGTGCGATGCTGTCCAAAAGCCCCGTGGCACGCCGACTTGGCAACAAGCCCGGCGTGCGGCATGGAAAGCGAGTGGGTCAACTCTCCTCTTCGGAATGCCGCCTCGCCCTGGCGGCGTCCGCGAGGCGCCGTCGCCGCCGCGCCAGGGCCTCGCGGTACCGCCGCTTTTCCGCTGCGGTTCGCACGATCAACGGCGGAACCGCAGTGGGCTTCAACTCCTGATCAATCGCCACGTAAGTGACGTAGGCGGAGCTGGTGAGGCGGCGTTCCTCTTTGATGTAGTCCTCGAGGAAAACTTTCACTTCCACTTCCATCGAGGTGTGAAAGGCGCGTGTAACCTCGGAGCGTAGCATAATCACCTGACCCACGCGAATGGGATGCGCGAAATCAAGGCCATCGACAGAAGCGGTGACGACGTAGCTGCGAGAGTGCCGGTGCGCAGCGATGGCGCCGGCGATGTCAATCAGGTGCATGACGGTGCCGCCGAGTATATTTCCGAGCAGATTGGCGTCATTCGGCAATACCACTTGGACCATCTCGACTCGCGACTCGGCGGGTGTTCTGCCCGTGAGCTTCCGCCCTTTCGATTGAGCCATTACCGCTTCTTTCTCCCTGGGTCAATTGCGGCATTAGCCTTGCGGCTTCCATATGCCAGTGCTCAACCGTGGCGCAAGCCCGATGGTATCCTGTGTTCTAATCACCGGCCGCTTATTCTGGACTACGGAGCCTGCAGGGTTGAAACTGCCGTTTCCCCTCGATCGCCTCAGGCGCCGCCGGACCGTTCACTACCTGCTCGTCCGGAAGAAGCATGTACTGGCTCTGACACTTATGGTATTCGACTCGTTGCAGGTTTGCAATCGGAAACAGGCCACGAAAGGCTATCTCGATCCGATATCTCGACGGGGGTGCTTGGGTACATCGCCGGAGGGAGCATACACTCGTCGGAGGATTACCAATCCAGATAAGCTCTGGTTTTTTCAGCCGGAGTTCGCACGACTCATGATAGCCTGACTACTACTCCACAATTGTGTGTGATATGGCCCCTTTGCGCATTTTCCTAGCAGCCGACCGTGGTCGCGTTTCCGCCGGGCACGCTCCGCACCCATCTTCCACCAACCATGCTCAGCAATCCTTCAAGCGAGAGCGCGCTGGCTTGCCTGAGATCGAAACGCCTGCGAGTCCACCGGAGGCCGACGGCGACATGTCTGCGGCCTCTATGGATGTGCCAGCCCCCACCCTTGGCGGCCAGACAGCAGGCCGCATTGCCGGAGCTGCTGGTATCGTCACGGTCAGCGTGATCCTGAGCCGCGTTCTCGGTTTCCTGCGGGAGTGGACGGTGGCTCACCAGGTGGGCTCGAACGCCGCCACCGATGCCTTCTACTCTGCTTTCACGCTTCCCGACTTCCTCAACTATCTGGTAGCTGGCGCTTCACTCAGCGTAATCTTCATCCCTGTATTCACCAAGTACGTAGCCGAAGGCAAGGAGGAAGAAGGCTGGCACGTTTTCTCGACCGTCATCACCTTCATGGCCTTGCTGATGCTCTTCTTCGTCAGCGCAGCGGAAATCTTCGCGCCACACCTGGTGCAGATCACCTCGCCTGGCTTTGCGCCCTCAGAAAAGGCTCGCGTCGTGTTCCTCACGCGGCTCATGCTGCCTGCTCAGATCTGTATGGTGTTGGGCAGCATTATGGCGGCGGTGCAATACACCAAGCACCAGTTCCTGTTCCCTTCGCTGTCCACCGTGGTCTACAACGCCTGTGTGGTGCTGGGCGGCTGGACGCTGGCACGCCACATCGGCATGACCGGCTTTGCGCTGGGTGTGCTGGTGGGCGCCTTCTGCGGAAATCTGCTTCTTCAGGTTTACGGCGCCACCCGGGCGAAGGCCCGCTTTCGGCCCAACCTGGACCTTGGCCACCCCGGTTTCAAGCTTTTCCTCAAGCTTGCGGTGCCCATCATGCTGGCGCTCTCGCTCACCTTCACCGACAACTGGATCATCCGCTGGTTTGGCTCCTATCTTCAGCCGGCGTCCATCACCTGGCTGCAGTATGGCAAGATCCTGATGCAAGTGCCGCTCACCTCGCTCGGGCAGGCAGTGGGCGTGGTGTCCTTTCCCATCCTGGCTCGCCTCTATTCCGAGGGTAAGCTCGATGAACTCGACCGCACCTTGAGCGCCGCCCTGAAGGGCCTGCTGGCGATGATGATTCCCGTCTCCGCCCTCCTCATCGCGCAGAGCGAGCCGGTGGTCTACCTGGTGTTTTCCCACACTCGCTTGCACGGGCCGGCCTTTCACGCTACCGGAGTAGCCCTCGCTCTGTTCTCCCTGGGTATGTTCGCCTGGGCCGGCCAGTACTTGCTTTCGCGCGGATTTTTCGCCATGCACAATAGTTGGACGCCCGCCGTGGTGGGCACGGCCACGACTTTAGCGAGCCTACCCGTGTATGCGTACCTCGTTCACCGCGAGGGGTATCGGGGACTGGCCCTGGCGAGTTCGCTGGGCATCGCCGGCTTCATGCTGGTGCTTTTCGTGCTGCTGAACTGGAAGCTGAAGAGCCGGACGGTGCGAAGCAACATCGTCTTCTTCCTCAAGACCACAACGGCTTCCGTTGTCGCCGGCGGGGCTACCTATCTGCTAAATCAACAACTCGAAACTCACATCCCCTGGCGCTCAACCGTGGGAGCCTTCGTGTTGCTTGCCATCGGTAGCGCAGTTGGACTCGGCCTAACCGCAGCGCTGGCCAAGCTGCTGCGCATTGAAGAATTCAACGCCCAACTCGAAAAGCTCATTCGGGTGGTTCGCCGGCGGCTGGCTGGAGCCCGCCTGCCTCAGCCCGCGGCACCCGTTGCCGGTTGACACTTGCGTGGGCAAATACGACACACTCTTTTGGGCGCTACGCCAGGCACCCCCCTGGTCATGCAAGCGGCGCAGGTGCGGCTTTGCGACGGGACGATTGTCAAGCCCGAACACCCCTTGCACCAATCCTTACTTCACTGATGGGTTCAGCCGGGGCATCTGATGGGCGTCACATGCATCCGTGCCCTGTGTGCCAAACCAGTGGTTTCCTACCGCACTTCCGACCGAAAGAACCTCGGTCCGGCACTCTCGGCCACGCCCGAGCGCAGGACCTGGTTGTGGGTGTGGACCTCCACCTCATAACGTGCATTCGAGAGATCGGCATCGGTAAGGCCGTGAAGGCCGATGGCCGCCTTGGCCTCAAGATGGGTCTGGCAATTCATGCATCCCTGCACGCTCCATCGGCTCAGCACAGCCTCCGTGATGCAGACCTCTCGGTTTAGAGGCCTGGGGCTTGTCGTGAGATACGGAAGCGGTGTACTGGGCACCCCGGCCGTGTAGGGCCGGCTGTTTTTGAACGAAACAGGACGGTGATTGTGCAGAGGTGCGTCTGATTTTGCGCACAACGGCCGCAAATCGGTCCTATCGCTACTGGCCATGCACTATGAGCGTCTGCGGGTTTTGCAGGCCGCCGGGTATGCCGCCAGTCTTGGAGTACACGCCCACAGCCCAGACGCTTCCGTTGGCATTTGCGGCGCCGAAGAGCTGCGCCGCCTCACCAGGGTTGGGCACCCCTACCGCCGTCCAGCTTGTGCCGTCCCAGTGCTCGGCGACGGGCTGGGCTTGAATCCCGATTCGCCAGACATAGCCCACCGCCCAGACGTTCGAGCTCGAGAGTCCGGTAATGGCGTACAGGTTTGTGGCCACTCCAAGTACAGGAGCTTCCACGAGGCTCCAACTCTTCCCGTCCCAGTGTTCGGTCAGGGCGCCGCCGTACTGGCCCTCGCTATTTTCGTTCTCGTAGCCCACGGCCCACACATCATCAGCGGACAGGGCGGTGACGCCATACAGCTCATTGAATTCGCTGGGGGCCGGATAGACGCTGGGAACAATACTCCAGCTCTGCCCGTCGTAGTGCTCGATGAGTGGGACGTCCGTTATGTCGGTTTCCGTATATCCGACGGCCCAAATGTCGCTCGAAGAGACCGCAGCCACCGCCGTCAGAAAGTTCTTATCAGCTCCTCCCACGTTTGGGCTCGACACAATGCTCCATCGGGCGCCATCCCAGTGCTCCACGAGGGTGTTCCACTGGTACTGCGCGAATACCTGATAATTGCCAACCGCCCAGACGTCGTTTGTACCTGCCGCTGCGACCGCCACCAGAGTGCTGGTTTCCCCACTCGGCTCGTTCGGACTGGAAACAACCGCCCATTTGGAGCCATTCCAATGCTCGGTGAGCGTCTTGCTTTCGTAGCCGCAGATGTAGCCCACGGACCACACGTCGTTGAGGGAGATTCCGGCAACACCGGTAAGAGCGCTGCCGCTATAGCCGGCCCCGCAGTTCGATGAAGTGCCGGGATTGGGACTCGGCACGGCGCTCCAGCCCTTGCCGTTCCAGCGCTCCGTGAGGGTGAATTGCACATTCGAACTGGAATAACCGTATCCCACCGCCCACACGTCTGACGGCGACATTGCGGCAGTCCCGTACACATAGGTTGTGGAAGCCGGGTTTGGACTGGACACCACTTTCCATGCCGAGCCGGCGGCAAAAGCCGTGCCGGCGGCTGCCAGCAGAACCACTGCAGACGACGCCAAACGGAAAAGCTTTTTTGCTCGGTTCATTCGTCCTCCTTGATCAAGATGAGCACCCTGAACAGGGTCGGTCTTCGAGCCTGTTTCCCCCTGCCCTCCCGACCTTTGTAAATATTGTTCCGTTTGGCCTGCCCGTAAGCGCCTGAATTCCAGCGAAGTCTTCGACCTCAGACCAGCGAGCCCACGCCCAATCACCGGCGAAGCTCGGGTTCGTTTCGTGGGTTCGTTGGGTTCGTTTCCTGATTTTGCCCGTTTTTTCCCCCGAAAACCAGGTTCGTTTGGGTTCGTTTTCGAACGCCAAATTGGCCCCTTTTTGACTCTTATCCGTCTTTGAATCTGCGAGTTACTGTTTTGGGTTCGTTTTTTCGACTTGTCTGGCAAATGGGCCGCCTGATCGCCATTAACATACGCTGCAACAACATGATACAAGTTTGGGTTCGGTCAGCGCGTATAGGTTGTACCCCGGGGGATGTTCCTCCTCGCACCCCTGGGGACTGGGGGTGGTTGCGAGCTTCGACTTCAAAAACTTTGTTCAGATCCTGCTCCGAACAGACGTCTAGGTTCCTCTAATCTTTCGATCTAAAATCTGTGCTCGGTTGCGGCTCTGCTACTCTGAAATGGTTGCTGGCTGCAACGCGGGGGAGTTTTCGGACGAGGAGCATCGAGCGCCTCCGAGCAAGGTACGCCCCAGCTTAAACGCGCGGTCTGTCGCTTGTCAAGTTATCTAGGCTTGATGGTTAGACGTTATGATGTAGCCTAGTTCAGGAGTTCACGCATTCTCCTGGAATGGGCAACGCGGCATCAGGGCAATCGGCGGAGGGCAGGGCGCCGCGGCGCTTTTGAGGAACCTGGAGATAGGTTGTTGATCCTTCGAGAACGCGGTTTCACCCAGGTTCCTTGCCCGCTACAACAATAAGAACGGCCAGCACACAACAAGACGCCGAACTCCATGTGAGCTTCATAAGCACCCCCCTGGCAGTGTAAAGCCTGGCCGGCGATCCAGCCACGGGCGACGGAACCATACCACCTGCATCGAGGCCTCGTCAAGGAAACGAATTGAGACGTGTATCATGTAACCGCTAAGGGCGTGTTGAGGCATGTAGAAATGGAACCCGCTGCGCCGTTTTGGATGGAACCCTCTCAGGGAGAGTCTTCCAGGGTCGCGATAAACCAGTGGTCGAGGGCGGGAGTAACGAACGAGGCGCGCGGGTCAGCTCTTGATCAAGTTAATTAATGGCTCGGCTGAAGCTGCGGCGCGGCAGGTTGAGTCCCGGCCGGCGAGGCGGACGAACTGTTGGGCGCCGCCATGTGCGAATCGCCGCCCTGGCCGCTCAGGGGAGTGCTTGACACCACTTCCCAACGCCCGTTTTCCAAGCGCAGGTGGTATCCGACCTCCACAAAGAGGCTAGCCTGCTGCGTGCTTTGAAACTTCACCACCGCGTCGGCAGCGTCGCCGTTGAAAGTCACCTTTTCAACCTGAGTGGTGAAGTTGTGGGAGAGCAGTTGCGTGTTCCGGTTCAAGTGCTCCTGGATGCCGCGTTCCACCGCACCCTTGGAGTGTGCTCCCCACTTGCTACAGGCCATGGCGAGTGCCACCGCAGCTGCTGCCACCATTATCCTGATGGCCAGGACCGGCAGGCGTCCTTCATTCACGGGCGCAGCCCTCCCCGAAGCCGGCAATTTACGCATCCGAACCTCCCCGCGACACCGTATCTGAATCAGGCGCCCGTTGTCAAAGGTGCCCGCCGGTGTTACACATCATCAGAGGCTCTCACGGTCACCACCGGGCCAATTTACTGGAAATGTTCGCTGTCCGGTTGTATAAGTCTTCTTAGGGAGGTTCGTCAATATGCGCCGTCGTGCATTTCTGAAGAACGCTGCACTCAGTGCTGCCGGCTGTGCTGCGTCCAGCGCCCTGAGCGCCGGTTTTCCTGCCCCGCCTTTCGGAGGTTTCAAGCTGGGCGCCATCAGTGACGGTTTCTCGTCGGACTTTGAGCAGGCGCTTCAAATCATGAAAGGTTACGGATTGTCTTGGGTGGAAATCCGCGCCGTCTGGGGAAAGTACAACACCGAAGCCACACCCCAGGAGGTCAGCCGCATCAAGAGCCTCCTGGACCAATATGGCTTCAAGTGTTCGGTGGTGGATTCGGCCCTCTACAAGTGCACGCTGCCGGGCACCAAGCCCGCGAGCCAGGAGGGTGAGCCTTACCCGTATCCAGGCCAGATGGATTTGCTGAAACGGGCGAGCGACCGCGCCCACGCCTGGGGCACGGACAAGGTACGGGGCTTTACCTTCTGGCGTGTGGCGGAGCCTGAAAAGATCTTCTCACAAATTTCCGAGGAGCTCGGAAAGGCCGCCGAGGTCGCGAAAGGTCAGGGTGTTCGGTTGGTGATTGAAAATGAAGAGTCTTGCAACGGCGGCACCGGCCGCGAGCTGGCCACCATCCTCAGGATGACGCCCGCGCCGAATCTGGGATACAACTGGGACGTGGGCAACGGCTACACCCACGGCGAGGTTTCGTACCCAGACGGCTACGACCTTCTGGACAAAAGCCGCATCTGGCACATGCACCTCAAAGGCATGACCTGCGACACTGGCCTTAAGAACTGCCGCGAGACGTTCGCCGACCAAGGCCAGATTGATCTCGCCGGCCAATTTCGCGCGTTGCTGCGCGACCATTATGAGGGAACGATGTCACTCGAGTGTGAGTTCGAAGCACCCGGCCTGACCCACCTTCAAACTACCAAGCGCTCAATGGAAGGTTTGCTGCGGGTGGTGAACGAGGCCGTATCGTAAGAACCATCCCTACGCGCTCGGGGTGCGGCGGTGGGATAATGGAATGTCAGGTGAGGTGAGGGATTGAAAATGAGCAGAACCAAGCAACGCTTAACCAAGAAGAAGCCGGTTCACAGCGCCAACCAGATCGATGGCGACCTGGCGGCCAGGCAGGAGGGGTTTGGTTCGCAAGCTGAACGGGAGGCCCTCCACGGACGGCGCGCCGGCCAGTCGGGCGACACCCAAGGGGTATCCGACATTGCGGATGCCGATTCCGAAAGTGTGGAAGAATTGCTGGAAGAAGGCCAAACCTTTGAAGCCGGCATCATCAGCGGCGTGGAAAGAGCCGGGGACGCGGATGCCAGGGAGGTAGAAACTAAAGAGGTGGCAGAGGACGACGTTCCCGCCGAATACGACGACCGCGAACGGTAACCCGGAAGCGAGTCGCGACGTTTGCGTCTGCGCCGAGAGGCGCTGAAGCGCATGCGATTGGCAAGTTGACTGCACTTTTCCGCACGAGCCGTTCTGCCCGGTTCTCGTATCCGCCAAACACTGTCCCCAAAGCAGCCATCCGCCAATCGGCGCTATAAGCGCGGTAGTGTCTGAAAGTTGCGTTGAAAGGCTAACAGCTAGCGCTTGCTTTTCCTGTCTTTTGCCCGTAACGTGGATGCATGAGAAACGAATCGAACCGAAGCGAGCTTGAAGCGCTCAAGAACCTGATTGCCGAAACTGACTTGATTCTTTCCACGACGGCTCCGTTGCCAGAGAACCGCACACCCCGCTGTCGTGAGTTGCTCAGCACTGCGCTCGCGCTTACCGATGACCTAATCAAACAGAGCCGCACAGCGCCCGCCGTCGCGCTGGGACACAAAGGCGGAAGTACGACCGCACGACGCCACGGCCCGGAACACTACCGCAAGATGGCCGCTGCCAGAAAGACGCACGCTGGCGGGAGACCTCCCAAGCAAGCCTGATACAATAAGCCCTCTAAAACGAAAAAGCCCGGCGCGTTGGCCGGGGCATTTTCGATGAGACCTAGACACCCTCATCGTAGCCCTTTACACGCGCCGAAGCAAGGCGCGGATGAACCTTGAAGGCGAACCCGATTATTGGGTTGATGAATGGCCCTTGCCCGGCCTATCAGCGTCCGAC
>DATJYK010000009.1:0-4053 GCA_035578005.1 Terriglobia bacterium | reverse complement strand
CCGCGTTTCGGGAAAGATCGTCGAATAAGCCTCGCTGTCGATCACCCGCTGGAGGTCGACGTTGTTGCGGGACGCAAGGTCATCGGAATACGAGGTCGCGATGATGGGCCAATCAGGGTGCCTTCCCAAGACGTAAGCAGGGAACTTGCGAGATACGAGTTCGGTCTTACCGTGACGCGGAGGCGCGCAGAGCATGAGCCTGGGGCGCTCTCCGCGCTCGATGGCGGCGAGAAAGGACTGGAGTTCTCGACACACTTCACGGTTGAACCATCCCCACAGGTAGCCGGGCGTCGTGACGTCGACGAAAGTCGCGAAGTCGACCGCTGCCTCTTCGCCGCGGGCTTGAGCGGCTAGGTATGCACGATGGGCGGTCTCAGCCCTTACTATCCTCTTGTTCTCCTCCACCGTCTGCGCTGGGAGACGGGAGAGCTTCGAGAACACTGTCAAAAGCTGCGAGCTGCTCATCGGTCAGGCCGGCTAACTCTTTGATGCCGATCGCGCCGGAGTGATGGTGCTTGGTGACCTCTTCCCAATCGTCCGAGCCCGCGTTCTTCAGTCCGAAGATCAGCAAGGTAGGCGATCCGCCGCCGCCGGTGAAGGCCTGCTTCATCGTGGCGGTCTCCCATTGGCGCAGTCTTTTGGTCTTCGCTATTGATAAGGTCTACGCCGCGGCCAATCAGGTTCTGGCGAACGAAAAAGCGGCAAGCTGGAACCTGAAGGCATTCAAGTACTACTACATCCCGGTTCCACCAAACGGCATTGCGGGCATTGTCGTCGAGCCAGCAGAAGAGTTGCTCCGCCTGCAACAGGAACTATTGGACGCGGTTGCGCCTTTCACGGAGAAGACCGGGACTGCTGCCGCGTTCGTGAGCGCCGATGGGGGGCTCGACATCCAACAGGGATTGATCGACTACGTAACCAATTTCAAGACAGTTGCAGCTGGTGTCATTTTGCATGGAATAGGGACCCCGCTACGGGGCTGATGTGCGTCCAATCGGGACCCCGTCGCGACGGGTCCAGACTGGCCTCCGACACGGGTTGGGGGCTTCGATTGGGATGCTGGTTGTGGAGACGATCGCCAAAATACGCCGGGCCTATTTTTCGCAGGGGAAGGCGATCAAGGAGATCTGCCGCGAACTGCGGATTTCGCGCAAGGTGGTGCGGAAAGTCATCCGGACGGGGGCGACGGAGTTTCGTTACGAGCGATCCCGGCAGCCGATGCCGCGGCTTGGCGTCTGGCGCGAGCGGCTTGAGGCTTCGCTCGAGGCCAATGCGCAGAAAGCGGCGCGCGAGCGTTTGACGCTGGTTCGCATTTTCGAGGACATGCAAGGGCTTGGCTTTGACGGCAGCTATGCCGCCGTCCGTCGTTACGCGGTCAGTTGGCGGGAGAAGCATTCGAGCGCGACGGCGGTAGCCTACATTCCGCTGACCTTTGCGCCGGGCGAGGCTTACCAGTTTGATTGGAGCCACGAGATCGTCGTCATGAACGGCGTGACGACGACGGTGAAGGTCGCCCACGTCCGGCTCTGCCACAGCCGCATGATGTTCGTGCGCGCCTATCCGCGCGAGACGCAGGAGATGGTGTTCGATGCGCACGACCGGGCGTTCGCGTTCTTCCGAGGCGCCTGCCAGCGCGGCATCTACGACAACATGAAGACGGCGGTGGAGACGGTCTTTGTCGGCAAGGACCGTCAGTACAATCGCCGCTTTCTCCAGATGTGCTCGCATTACCTGGTCGAACCGGTCGCCTGCACGCCCGCTTCGGGCTGGGAAAAGGGGCAGGTCGAGAGCCAAGTCGGGCTCGTGCGCGAGCGCTTCTTCACGCCGCGGCTTAAGGTCAAGAGCTACGACGAACTCAACGCCTGGCTCGTCGACAAGTGCCTCGCCTGGGCCAAGGCGCATGCCCATCCCGAGCAGAGCGAGCGCACGATCTGGGAGGTTTTCGAAGAGGAACGGCCGAAGCTCATCGCGTATCGCAGCCGTTTCGACGGCTTCCACAGCGTGCCGGCGTCGGTGTCGAAACTGTGCCTCGTTCGCTTCGACAACAACCATTATTCGGTGAACGCGAGCGCGGTCGGGCGGGCGGTGGAAATCCAGACCTACGCCGATCGCGTCGTCATTCGCCAGGATGGGCGGGTTGTCGCCGAGCACCCGCGCAAATTTGGCCGCGGCGAGACGGCTTACGACCCCTGGCACTATGTTCCGGTGTTGGCGCGCAAGCCCGGCGCCCTTCGCAACGGCGCGCCGTTCAAGGACTGGGTGTTGCCGGCGGCGCTGGATCGGGTTCGCCGCAAGCTCGCCGGCTCCAACGACGGCGATCGCCAGATGGTCAAAATCCTCGCAGCCGTGCTTTCCGATGGCTTGTCGGAGGTCGAGGCCGCCTGTGGCCAAGCGCTCGCCGAGGGCGTCCATTCCGCCGACGTCATCCTCAACATTCTGGCGCGTCGCCGCCAACCGCCGGTTCCGGCGCCGATCGCCACGCCGGCGTCGCTGGCGCTTCGCCAGCCGCCGGTCGCCGACTGCGCCCGCTACGACACCCTGAGGAGCGCCTGACAATGGAACGGACCGAAGTCCTCGACATGATGGGCGAGTTGAAGCTCTTCGGCATGAAGGCCGCCTACGACGAGACGCTCGCGACCGCGCTCAAGCGCAAGCACGAGCCGCAGCGCTTCGTCGGCGACCTCCTGCGCGCCGAGATCTCGGAGAAGCAGGCGCGGTCGATCAAGTACCAGCTCACCATCTCCAAGCTGCCGCTCGCCAAGGACGTCGACGACTTCGCCTTCAAGGACACGCCGATCAACGAGGCGCTCGTTCGCGACCTCGCCGCCGGCGGCTTCCTTGCCCAGCAGCGTAACACCGTGTTTATAGGTGGAACCGGAACCGGCAAGACTCATCTGGCGATCGCCATCGCGCGCAGTTGCATCCGCTCGGGATCGCGCGGCCGCTTCTTCACCACTGTCGACCTCGTCAATCGTCTCGAAGCCGAGGCGCGCGCCGGACGTCAGGGCCGCATCGCCGACCATCTGACCCGAATGGACTTCGTCGTCCTCGACGAGCTCGGATATCTCCCGTTCGCTCAGTCCGGCGGCCAGCTCCTCTTCCACCTCGTCAGCCGGCTCTACGAGCGCACCTCGATCCTCGTCACCACCAATCTCACTTTCGGCGAATGGCCGACCGTCTTCGGCGACCCCAAGATGACCACCGCCTTGTTGGACCGCCTCACTCACCATTGCGACATCGTCGAGACCGGCAACGAGAGCTGGCGCTTCAAGAACCGCGCCTGAGCGTTGTCTCATGACCCTAGATTTCGTGACGTCACGCTTCGGAGTGGACCATGCCACGCAAGTCGATCGGCGAGCGACCGATGACCGATGCCGAGCGCCAGGCGCGCTGTCGTCCTGCTCGGGCGTCTGGGACACCGGCAGTCCGGATGCGGCGACTCCTTGATCACCGCAGTCGCGCCAAACGTTGGAGCGACGCTATCTCCGAGCTGATCACGTTGCAGGGTCAGTATGCCGCCTGGCTGGAAGCTCTGCCAGAGAACCTACAGGACAGCGCCACCGCCGAGGCGTTGCTCGCGATTTGCGACCTCGACCTCACTGAACTCCAGGCAATCGTTCCGCCCCGCGGCTTCGGCCGAGATTGACCCCGCGCAACGTCCGCTCTCCGCACGGTCATTCCCGAATGCGCCACGAAAGGGGGGCCCTCGTGGATGCCGATGCGGGTCCATTTTGCGTGAGATTGACGTCAGCGCCATCGCGATCGGACAGGACAAGAGCCAATGAGACGGGCTTGCCCACGGGGGTCCACAGGGACCTCCCACGCGCGCCGCTCCGCCGCAGTTGAGGGCGCTGCGCAGCGCGCGCGGGTCCCTCCTATGGACTCCGTGGACAAGCCCTCCCGAAGGCGAACTACGACAACAGGGGGCCAATTCTTTGCGCGCAAAGTCCAGTTCCGACCAGTTGCCAATGTCGTTTGACAACCCCTCCAGCCCCCTTCAGAGGGGTCCCTTTTCAACGCACATCCGGGGTCCCGTTTCAGTGAGCATTGACA
>DATJYK010000008.1:0-1192 GCA_035578005.1 Terriglobia bacterium | reverse complement strand
ATGGCGAAGGAAAAATTTGAACGGAGCAAGCCGCACGTCAACGTAGGGACGATCGGCCACATCGACCACGGGAAGACGACGCTGACCGCGGCGATCACCAAGGTGCTGTCGAAGCACAACCCGAAGGTGACCTTCCGGGCGTTCGATTCGATCGACAACGCGCCGGAAGAGCGGGAGCGTGGGATCACCATCGCGGTGGCGCACGTGGAGTACGAGACGGCGAACCGTCATTACGCGCACATCGACTGCCCGGGCCACGCGGACTACATCAAGAACATGATCACGGGCGCGGCGCAGATGGACGGAGCGATCCTGGTGGTGGCGGCGACCGACGGGCCGATGCCGCAGACGCGGGAGCACATTCTGCTGGCTCGTCAGGTGGGCGTGCCCTACATCGTGGTGTTTCTGAACAAGTGCGACGCGGTGGAGGACCCGGAGCTGCTCGAACTGGTGGAGTTGGAAGTGCGCGAGTTGCTGAAGACCTACCAGTTTCCGGGAGACACGGTTCCGGTGATCCGGGGTTCGGCGCTGGGAGCGCTGAACGGGGAAGAGAAGTGGGAGAAGACGATCCTGGAACTGATGGAGGCGGTGGACAAGTACGTGCCGCTGCCGGTGCGGGACGTGGACAAGCCGTTCGCGATGCCGATTGAGGACATTTTCTCGATCTCGGGCCGCGGGACGGTGGTGACGGGACGAATCGAGCGCGGGAAGGTGAAGGTGGGCGAGGAAATCGAGATTGTGGGTTTCCGGGAGACGCAGAAGAAGGTGGTGACGGGCGTGGAGATGTTCCGGAAGCTTTTGGATGAAGGGATTGCGGGCGACAACGTAGGGCTGCTGCTGCGCGGGACGGAAAAGGAAGACGTGGAGCGGGGCCAGGTGGTGTGCAAGCCGGGATCGATCACGCCGCACAAGAAGTTCAAGGCGGAGGCGTACATTCTGACGAAGGAAGAGGGCGGGAGGCATACGCCGTTCTTCACCGGATACCGGCCGCAGTTTTACTTCCGTACGACGGACGTGACGGGAGACGTAAAGCTGGCGGAAGGGGTGGAGATGGTGATGCCGGGAGACAATGCGACGGTGGGAATCGAGCTGATCAGCCCGGTGGCGATGGAGAAGGGGCTGCGGTTCGCGATTCGCGAAGGCGGACACACGGTGGGAGCAGGCGCCGTGACCGAGATCATCGAGTAACGCG
>DATJYK010000007.1:0-4033 GCA_035578005.1 Terriglobia bacterium | reverse complement strand
GCAATCTTCAGTTCCCGGCACTTGGCAACAATGAGCTCATGAAGAGGCTTGCCTTGATATCGGTCGTGCTCGGAAAGGTGTAAGCCCAGCAGCCTAGCTGGCTGGTAAATTGGCATGGGATCCCTCCGCTGTGGGTTTACTGTGAACCAGCCGAATCATACGTTCGTCGGACAGCACAATCAGGCCGTCGGTGAGCATTTCCTGCACGGCTTGGGCGGCCTGCAAGATCTTTTCCTCCTCGTCGACCACGAAAATCATCACCGGCAGGTCGTGGGAGAGGTGCAGTAAGCTTTGCTTGTGGGTGTGCCCCTTCGATCCGTAACCCAAGATTCCCCGGTACACCGTTCCCCCAGCAACCTCCATCATGCGCAGCCTCTTGAGCACAGCTTCATACAGGGGCTCGCCGTGCCAGCGATCCGCCTCGCCCATGAAGATGCGCATCAACTTGGCCTTGCTCTCCCTAATTTCGTGCGGCTCTGGCGGCTGGGCACTCTTCTTTTCCTTCATAGCATGCTTCACGATGGTTGTATCCTGAACATCAATGAGGCCGTCGGTCACCATGTCGTAAAGGGTGGGCAGAAGTTCCTCGGTCTTTCCCGCTGTCTCCACGAACTCAATTCGGATCGGCAGATGATCAGCCAAGAGTTCAACCTTTGTGGTGTGCATCCGATGATGGGCACCGAATCCGGCCATACCCCGAGTCACCGTGGCCCCGGCGACTCCTTTGTTGAAAAGGAAAGTGAGAATCGCCTCGTAGAGCGGCCCCACATGGTAGTGAGTATCTTCGTTGAGATAAATTGTCACCTTCTTTGCCGGGCCCTTTTGCAACATTCGACCTCTCTTGTCAGCGCTTGCTGGCGAGTACGACTCCTGCCCATACACCCAAGTAACCTAGAGCGACGCCTCCCACCAGGTTCCCGAGACCGATCCAGCCCCCGCCATCGTGTACCGCCCGGAAGCTTTCGTACTCGAAGCTTGAAAACGTCGTGTACCCACCCAAGAACCCCACCACCAGCAGAAGCCGCCAATTGGGGTGTGGTTGAAATCGTTCAGTAAGCAGGGTCATGAGCACGCCAATTAGAAACGAACCACTAACGTTGATCACGAGTGTCCCAAGAGGAAAGCGGCCCCCGAACCGGCTCATGACCGCAGAGCCGGTGACATATCGAGTTAACGACCCGATGGCCCCTCCGACCATCACCATGATGTAGCGAGCCGCCAACCGCGCCTCCTGTGGGGCCTGAAATCCGAGACAAATGGGCAGCCGGAACTGCGCAAGCCCATGCGTTTTCGCCGAATGATAACATGCTCGCCGCGCCTCCTACACCGAGAGCCCGCCCTGGCGGCGCCTTACAATCCGACTTCAGCCTTCGGTATCTCCATCTGTTCCCCCGCAAGCAACTCAGAGATGGAGCCTCACAACGGCTCACAGCAGTCGCCCTAACACGAGGACAGCGAGCAAAGACAGCAGCACGTACCCGATGTAAGCGTTGAGCCTTCCGTGATGCATCCGGGCT
This sequence comes from Terriglobia bacterium, assembly GCA_035578005.1. GTDB lineage: Bacteria > Acidobacteriota > Terriglobia > UBA7540 > UBA7540 > Gp13-AA77. Next base: position 2,516 of record DATJYK010000007.1, on the reverse strand, counting down.
AAGGTTCGCGCAATCCCCATCACGCCGGCTTCGACCGGCCGAAAAAACAGCCGGTCAACGATATGAACCTCTTCCGTGAATCTTCGGATGGCCATGCGAAAGTGCCGGGCCACCATCTGACTGCTATCCTCAATTTCGGTAGGATGAAAGACCGCCCGGAAGGTAACTCGGACCGGGTTCGAGAAGCCCGTCGCGGTGTAGGTCAGTTCCGGCAAAAGGTGGCGCAAGCCGCCGGCCCACACGCCATGTCGGACACGTTGGCGGCTGCGGACTAGCCAGCCCCGGACGATGATGAGAACGGCGCCAAGCAGTAACACCATCACGACTACCATATAAGTGGTTGACATGGCAAAAACGACGGGATTGCGCGGGCCGCCGCGATGCAGCACCACCAGCCCGCGCCCCGGAAGCAGGCTTTGGCCCACTTGAGCGCCCAGATTGTGAAAGTCCGCTACGAACTCGGGCGACAGTTCCGCCTGTCGCCGACTAACAGAGAAAAAAGGTGGGACCAGAGCAGGCCCCACATCTGCTCCGCTCAAGCGCGCGACCGAGCCGTTTAGCCCCCCAACCACATAAGCCGGAAAGATCCCAAGCAGCAAGCAAAGCGCGGCCAAAAACACCATGGCTGCGCGCATCGAGTGCCGAACATTGGCCTCGTGCCGCGGTTGACGCTGCGATCGTGGCATCCCGAGAAAGCTCATGGCGAACGCCTTCACGAAACATGTCACCGCCAGACCCGCCGTCAGGGCCAAGGCCGCTCCGCAGAGGGCGAACACCACTTTGATCCCGGCGGAAGGCAGCGTGGCGCTCTGCAAGAGCGCTTGAAGCGTGAGCCACTCGCTCGCAAAACCGTTAAAGGGAGGAAGGGCCGCAATGGAAAGGGAGCCCACAAGAAAAAGACCTCCGATCCACGGCAGGAACTTGATCACTCCTCCCAGGCGGTCCATGTCGCGCGTATCCATTGCCACGTCGACGGCGCCCGCGCCGAAGAACAAGAGCGCCTTATAAATCGAGTGGTTCACCATCTGGTACAGTGCGGCCACAAAAGCGATGGTTGCCAAGGCGGGCAGGTGCACGGCGAGGAACACAAACCCCGCGCCCACTCCAGCCACCACGATTCCCATATTCTCGATTGAGCTTTCCGCGAGCATAGTCTTCAGGTCGTTTTCGCGGTTCGCGTATAGAATCCCGACTAGGGCCGAGATCGTCCCTATCACCAGTACTAGCAGGCCGGGTCCGGCCGAAACAGGCGGAAGCAGATCTGCGCCCAGCCGCACGATGCCGTAGATTCCAAGATTGAGGAGCACTCCCGAAAGGAGAGCACAGACGTTGGCGGGAGCGACAGCGTAAACGTCACGCAGCCATCGGTTCACCGGCACCAGGCCGGTCTTGACGCCAAAGCCGAGGAAGAAGAGAAGAAACACTGCCCATCGTAGCCCCGCGCCGGCACCGACACCCGCCCCCCGGAGAGCATCGAAGGAAAGTCCGCCCGCCGGCCGGGCCAGCAGCAGAAAAGCTACTGCCACCGCCACGAAGCCCGCCTCGCCCATGGCTAGCATCAGATAGGCAGGCCCCGGATTCCGGTCGCGTCGATGCTGACAAGTGACGAGGAGGTAGCTGAGGATCGACATGACCTCCCAGCCGATCAAGAACAGCAATGCATCCCCTGCCAGCAACACAACCACCACCGTGGCCAACAGCACGTGATAACAAACAGCAAAGGCTCGCAGACCGAAGTGTTCGCTGTAACGAGCGAGATAGCGCCTGGAAAAGACACTAGAGGCCAGAAAGACCAGGCCTGTCACCAGAACAAAAGGTACGGACACACTGTCCACCGCTAGCGTGAGGCAGCCGAGCCCGGGCAACGTCCACAGCGTCAATTCGAACGACTGTCCACCCAACAGTTTCTCTATGCTCAGGAGACAAAGGACAAGAGACGCGACCGATCCCACCCAGGCCAGCACGGCCGGAGCAGACTTCTCACTAACGAGGGCCGATAGGATCGTACCCGCTCCGCAAAGCGCGAAAAAGCACACTATCAGGATCAACATTTCACTCACAGTAGTTTGTCGATTTGCATTTGCTCGTCAAAGGAACCGGTCGACAAGCAATGCCAGGATCACAACGGCTGCCGGAGTCAGCTCAAAACGCACACCGGTCGGCACCCGCGCCGTGAAAAGCACAACCAGCAGAGTGCCCAGGATGTAGGCCGAATAGGCATTGAGCCTGCCATGGTGGATAGCCGCGAATCTCTGAGCAATTTCCTGCGTGCGACGGTTGATGGGCCCGAGTAACACCCGGTCTAGCACGTGCACTTCTTCCGTCACTCGCGTGATACGCGTGCGGAAATATCCGCCCACCAAATCCCCACGGTCCTCAGATTCACGAGGATGAAAGATGGCGTTGAAAGTCACCCGCACAGGATTCGAAAAACCCGTTGCCGTGTAAGTTAGCTCCGGAAGAAGCCTTGAAAGTCCTCCTGCCCACACCCGCCGCCGTGTGGCCTGCGTCCGCTG
>DATJYK010000006.1:0-32817 GCA_035578005.1 Terriglobia bacterium | reverse complement strand
TGGTCCGTGCCCACGTTGACGAAGCCGGCGTTGCGTCCCAGATCGTAGATCCCGTAGGGATAGGCGCGGGGCACTTGGGGACCGGGAAAATCATGTCCGTTGACCTTGTCCGCCGTCCCCGTCCTGCGCCACTGGCGGCCCCGGTTCTGGTAGTTGCCGATCAATTCCTTCTTCTTTGTGTCCACGGAAATGACGGGCTCGCCCGCCCGCAGAGCGAGTTTAACGGCGCGGTTGATATGTTGGAACTGCACGTCGCGATCGGGATGATCGTCCCCCTCCTCGGTCTTGCGGTTGCCCTGCAAGCTGTAGCCACCCTCCCGCAGGAGTTGGGTGATCTTGGTGTGGCTCACCGGGTGGTGCCGGGTCGTCAGTTCCGCCGCCAGCGTGCGGGCGCTTTTGCACGTCCAGCGCAGAGGCGACTGCGGGTCGCCGCGCGCGGTGGGCTCGACCATTCCGTCCAGAGCAGGCATCAAGCCCGGATCGTTGGACGTCAACGCGTGTCGTCCACCGCCCTCGTGCCGAATCCGGCCCGGGGCCAGTGGCGCGGCCTGCAATTCCCTAACACCCTTGGTCAAAGTAACCCGCGACAGACCACAGGCGCGGCTCACCCGCGAAATACCGCCATAGCCCAGTTCCACGGCTTGGCTGGCGGCCACCAGGCGGCGGGCATGTTCATCCAGATGCGGCCACATGCCAGCAAAGTATTGGGTCAGTTGGGCATCCGTGCCCATACCCAACGTAATAGCACGGCAGGACAGAAGATGTAAATGTTATTTATTTACCCATCCTGGCTGACACACGCTCAGTTGCACCCAATTTGGTTTCGTCCCACGCAGTCGAAACGCCCGATGAGCGTATCTTCGTGGGAGAGGACATCACGCCGCAGTTCTTGGAACGCTTGCAGGAAGAGCGACCGGAATCCAGTCAGCAGCTCTAACCAAGCCCTACATCGGAAAATGGATGAGGCTTTCCGGACCACCATAATAGGGGATGTACACCACATGGGCGATGAGTTCTTGGTCTCCTTCTCCACAGAAACTCATTCACGCGCTACCGTGCACATGCATTTCGAGGCGAGGTGGGCTGAACGTCTTTCGAATTGAAACGGTCAGCCCCCTCGGGGTCAGGCTTAAATTGTGCGAGCTTGAGGAAGCGTAGCGCGTCTATCGCGGCGTCGGCTACGCTCTACGCTCGCTGCTGCGCCAACACCACGAAATCATCGGCGTAACGGAGCAGCGCACAAATTTCCCGTTGAAAGCAAGAGTAACTACCGGCGCATTCCGTGGTGAAATTTGACAGCCGGGCCATGGGCACTTACACTCAAACTGAGATGGCCATCGCCGCGAAAAACAGAGCGCTACTGACGATACCGGAGGAGGTGCGGCGCCGCGCCGGCCTTAAGCGCGGCCAGGAAGTTGAATTCAAGGTGTCTGCGGGCGTGATCAATGTCGTCCCGAAGTTGCCGGCCGCCGATGAGGAGTACACGACGGCCGGACGGCGCCTCATTGATGCCCGTTTGCGGGAAGCCCGCAAAGGCCCCTACCACGGACCCTTTACGACCGCTGACGAAGCCATTGCCTTTGTTCGCAAGACGATGCGGGAACGGGAAGCGGCAAAGCGCAGGTCGTAAGCTTCCCTCATGAAGATTTTTCTATCCCAGCGCGCGATCGAGTCGCTGAAAGACACGCCCCGCCTAGCGTCCACCGGGCTTTTGAAAAGCAACTGCGATTCCTGGCAAGCAATCTGCAGCACCCCTCCCTGCGCGCCAAGAAGTATGACGAATCGAAAGACCTCTGGCAGGCGCGCGTCAACCGGGACTGGCGCTTCTACTTCACGATCACCAGAGCGCATTCGAGGACCATGTTATCTTCGGGGTCACGGCAGACCGCCGTCAACGCCTGGGGAATCTCAATCACCTGCAGAAAACCCAAATAGTCAGCCAGCGTTTCCACGACTTGGTCCGCAGAGAAATGGAGGCGGGTTCCCAACTTCTCCGCCAGTTCCTTCATCAATTCCGGGCAAGTGAACAGCGGGAACTCGCCGGCGCGCGCCCTCTCAATTCCAAAGTGCTCGTGTTCGCCATAGTATCATCCGCATCAAGCTGAGGGTAGGTTCCGATTTGCGGCGCACTCAACATGCTGCTTGAGCGCGGGCTGCCTTGCGTATCGTTTCGCGTGAGGCCTTTCATATTCCGAATGAGCGCCGATCCATGCCTTAGCGGCCCTCGGCCTTGGCCGCTAACGCATCGGCCTCAGCGTCGGATGGCACGTAAAACGAGCCGGACTGGCGCGGTTCGGCCTCCGGTGGGGGGCGGTATCATTCGCCATGGCGACGATCATGTGGCGCGTCCAGCCGTGGCCCGCCAGCATACGGCTGATGGTAGAAGGCGGCACCGGGTGGCCCACGGCTTTTTGATATGCCGCGTGGACATCGCCGGAGTGAATCACGCATTGAGGCGCTGCGGCGCTGCGTAATTGGCGAAGCAGATTGTATTCCTCTTTTTCGGTCAGGTTCTGGCGCCGCCGGCCTCCGCGCTTGGGCTCGGCGAGCGCGGCGTCGCCCAGGCGTGCGTAAAGGGAATGGAGCCTCCAAACCGACGCGTAATTCCATCCGATAGCGGCGGCGATCTGGGCGGCACTCAGGCCCAGGGCTTCCCGCAGCCACAGGCACTGTATCCGTTGATACTGCGCCTTGGTGCGAGCCGCGCCTAAAGCGGCCTTGAGCTTTTTCATGCGAACCTTCAGGAAAAGGCTTGAGTTGGCCCATACCACCCCTTATTATTCACCATTGAATAACTCTATAGTTATCAAAGAATACGGTCCATGGCAAGCCCCGGCCGGACGGGGTACTGGCGTCATTTCTGAAGCGCGGAACGCTCTGAAGCGCAGTCATTCCCGCGAAGGCGGGAATCCATTACAGAAGTGGTTGGAGAAAGAGGGTATCAACGAAGTGGATTTCCGCCTTCGCGGGAATGACTGCGTCCGGAGCGTTTGAGTGACACCATACCGGCTTCCGGGGGTGCACGACAGAATTGTGCACGATTTGCTTGGCGCCGGTTTGCAAGGTACGATGAACGTCAGGCAGCCTTGGGAAGCCGGGTCACTGAGGGGGCCGATCGTGGTGGCGCATGGTTCGAGGGAGCAGGCGGCACGTAAGTTCAGATGAGCCCCGAATCAGGCCCCGCTGCTTCGATTGCCCGCGATCCTTCCTTCTCGTCTTCTGTGCTCTCCTGCTCAGCGGCAGCGGCCTGCGCGCTGACGAGTTCACCCAAAACTCCCGCTACTCGGCCCGGCTCTTTTCCGGGGGTACGCTGATTATTGACAGTCGCGTGGGCGACATTCATGTTTCGGGCTGGGACGAGCCGCGAGTGCAAATCGACGCGGAGAAGCTGGTGCGGGCCGGAAACGAGAAAGCGGCGCAGCCCCTGTTCGGACGCATCAACGTCGTGCTGGAAGGCCAGGATAAGGAAGTGCGCCTGCTCACCAGCTATCCTGCGCGCAGATTCTGGCGGCCCTTTCGCGGCGAGTCCAAACTCACCGTCAACTTCGAAATCGAGATGCCCTATGACGCCAATCTGGTGTTGCATTGCGTCGACGGCGACGTGCGCGTTGCGGGTGTGAACGGCCGGGAGCAATTGCGGGTGAACTACGGCGACGTGGAAATTGACGTGCCCTCGGTTTGGGCCCTCCGTTCCTTCTACGCGCATGCGTGGCTGGGGTACGTGCAGAGTGATCTGCACGGGACCGAATCGGACGCCGCAGGGATGAGCAAGAAGATTTCGTTCTGGAATCCCAATGGCAGTCAGGACGTGGCCGTTCAGGTTCGGATGGGAGGAGTGTTTGTGTACAGCGACGCTCAGTGAGTTTGGCCGGCGGCCGGCAAATCAGCACGTTGGTCCGGGGAACCGTCTTGCGCCCAGATGCGTAACACAGAACGTTGGGGATTCTCAAACCAATCGTCGAGGATCAGACTCATGACAAAGCTCAGAAATGTCCGCCGGTTCTGTACCGTCTTGCTTGCGATGGCTGCGTTGCCTGCGCTGCTGCGCGCAGACTATCGCGTCGAGAAGCATCTGAAGCTCGACCCCGGAGGACGGCTGGTGGTGGACTCAAGCGAAGGCAGCGTAAGGGTGACCGGGTCAGCCGAATCCGGCGCCGAGGTGATCGTCACCGCAAACCGGGATGACATTGACCAACTATTCGAGTTCAGTTACGAGGAACATGCGGGTGAGGTCAAGATCACCGCTCGCCGGCGCCACCCTTGGGGTTGGAACTGGGGCCACGGCCCAAATCTTCACTTCGAAGTGACGGTACCGGAAGAGACGTCCGTCGAGGTCAAGACCGGCGGCGGGAGTGTGGAGGCTTCCCGGATTAAGCGAGAGACGGAGTTGAACACATCCGGGGGATCGATTCGGGCTTCCGATCTTGGTGCGAACCTCCGCGCGCATACTTCGGGGGGAGGCATTCAACTCGAAGAGGTGAGCGGCAACGCACGCGTGGACACTTCGGGTGGCGACATTCGTGCGGGGTCATTGGGTGGGTCGCTCGAAGCCAGGACCAGCGGAGGTTCTATTGACCTTCGCGGAGTCAAGGGTGATCTTCTAGCCCACACTTCCGGTGGCTCGATTCACGTCGAGAACGCAGGCGGCCGTGTGACTGCCGACACTTCCGGGGGCTCCGTGGATGTCTCGTTTTCGCACGGGAACTCTCACGGCGGAGAGTTGGAAAGCTCGGGTGGAGGCGTCCGTGTTCGGCTGGACCCCTCGGCAAACCTGAACCTCGATGCTTCCTCTTCCGCTGGGCCCGTGATCAACGGTCTGCCGATTCGTGTATCGGGAACCTTGTCGCGCTCGCATCTTGTCGGCAGTATCGGTTCGGGTGGGCCTTTGCTGCGAGTGCACTCCAGCGGCGGATCGGTTCACATCGAAGCGTTGTAGTCGCGCGTCTCGAATGCAGTGCGTCGTTGAACAACTCGGACGCGTCGAATATGGTGCCGGTCTGGCGCTACAACGTGATCGTGTGGCAGCGCGCAAGGCTGACGCAATTCCGGACACACTTCTTCTCCTTGAACATCCGCACGTTTACACTCTCGGCAGGAACGCCCGGCGGGAGAACGTGTTGGTGTCACCCGCGTTTCTGCGCTCGCGCGGAGCCAGCGTCTTCGAGACAGACCGCGGCGGCGACGTCACCTATCACGGTCCCGGGCAGCTCGTCGGATATCCGATTATCGATCTCACCCAGCATCGGAGGGACATTGCTTGGTACATGCGCTCCCTGGAAGAGGTTGTCATCCGAGTCGCGGCGGGGTACGGCATCGACGCAGGCCGTCTGCCAGGCGCTGCCGGCGTGTGGGTGGGAAACGCTAAGCTGGTAGCCGTGGGGGTTCACATCTCGCGCTGGGTTACCTCGCACGGGTTCGCTTTCAACGTCAACACTGATCTGAGCTTCTTTGATTGGATCGTGCCTTGCGGCTTGCATGGACGCGGTGTGACCTCGCTCCAGCGCCGCCTCGGGCATCCCGTTGAACTGGAGGAGGCCACGAGCAAGGTAATCGAGGCCTTCGGCCAGGTGTTTGGCCTGGAGATGCAGCAGGCCGAGAAGGAGCTTTCTGGCCAGCTCGTTCGTGTGTAGACTGGTATCGGCTGACAGCGTACGGGGAGGCTGGTTCGCGTGACGATCGAAGATCTTGAGCGCGGGATGAAGATACTGTGGGACGGACATGTTCACTCGGCGGAACGCCTGGACCGTATTGAGGCACTGCAGGAAAAGGCTGAATCGGAGATGGCCGAGTGCAGGACGGGGATCAAGAGATTGGCGCGAGTGGTGACGCGCCTGGGCGAAGCTCAGGCCACTCTTATGGAGGCGCAAGCTCGCACAGGTGAGACGATGACCGCGCTCGGAGAGGATCTTCGAAAGCTCGCAAAGCGCATGGACGCCTTCATTGCCGCACTCAGAAACGGTCGTGGGCGGCAGCAATAGACTTACTCCCTGCGGCAGTGACCGCCAATGGCTGCAAAACTCACCCGCACCCAATACCACGAGCTCTATTACTACCTGCGCCTGAATCGTCGCGTCGACGAGCAACTCACCAATCTGTACCGGCAGGGGAAGGTGGTGGGCGGCGTTTACTCTAGCCTCGGCCAGGAAGCAATCTCGGTGGGTACGGCCTACGCGCTCGGTCCCGAAGATTTCCTGGGCGGCATGATTCGTAACGTCGCTGCGATGTTGGTTCGCGGCTTCAGGCCGCGCGATGTTTTCATGCAATACATGGCGAAGCGTGACGGCCCCACGGGCGGACGAGACGCGAACACGCACTTCGGCGATCTCAAACGAGGAGTGATTGCTCCCATCAGCGTGGTCGGCGAATTGGTGCCGCTGCTGGCCGGGGTCGGGCTGGCAGCCAAAATCAGGCATGAGAAGCGTGTAGGGCTTACCTATGTGGGCGACGGCGCCACTAGCACGACGCCGTTTCACGAGGGATTGAACTTCGCAGCCGTATTAAAATTGCCATTGATCGTCGTCGCGGAAAATAACGGCTGGGCCTATTCAACGCCGGTTGAAAAGCAGATGGCGAACACGAACATCGTGGACCGGGCGCAGGCCTATGGCATTGCCGGTGTGGCCATCGACGGCAACAGTGTCTTGGAAGTGTATGAGGCCACCCGCAGCGCCGTAGAACGAGCTTACAACGGCGATGGGCCCACGCTGATTGAGGCAAGGACGATGCGCATGAAAGGTCATGCCGAACATGACGATGCGCGCTACGTGCCGAAAGACGTGATCGAAGAGTGGCGCGCGCGTGACCCCATTTTGAACTACGAGAAGTTTCTAACCGCCAAGAGACTGATGACGGCGGGCGAGAAAGCTGCCATCGAGGCTCGGCTCGAGAAGGTGATTCGAGAAGACGTTGAGTTTGCCGAGGCGAGCCCGTTTCCCGCGCCCGAAGAGGCGGCACGGGCGGTGTGGGCCTGAGAGATCTGGCGATCTGACCCATCGGGTGATCGGGTGATTTGTGATTGAGTGATTTGTGCGAGCTTTGAGGTTAGCTTTATGGGCACCACAAGGACACCTGACATCAAAACAAGACCCGCTCGTCGCTCCAAGAAGGCCGCCAGCACCGATGGCGTAACGCACAAATCACCCAATCACCCGATCACTCAATGGGTCAATTATCTGATCACCCGATCACCCGATCCGAGCACCCTCGAGCGCATGCTGTATTACCTCAAGGTCGCGCGCGAGGCGGAGCATCGCATTGAACGGGTGCTCTACCGTCAGGGCAAGATCGTGGGTGGCGTGTACGTCGGCCGGGGACAGGAAGCGATCGCGGTGGGAGCGACCATCCAGCTTGGCGAAGGCGACATCAGTTTTCCCAGCCACCGGGATTTCGCTGCCTGGGTCATCCGCGGCTTTACACTTCGCGAGATTTTTTTGAATTGGCTGGGGCGCGGTAACGGCCCCTCGCGAGGGCGCGATAACACAGGCCATTTTGGCGATGTCAAAAGAGGGCTTATCCCGATCATCTCGCCTCTCGGCGATACCTGCCCGCTCGCTTGCGGTACCGCTTTGGTGCAGAAGCAAGGAGGTCAGGGGCACGTGACGCTGGTGCACTTCGGCGAAGGAACTACGAGCAGGGGCGACGTGCACGAGGCGATGAATATGGCGGCAGTCTGGAAGCTGCCGGTAATTTTCATCTGCAACAACAACGCCTATGCCTACTCGACGTCCACCCGTCAGCAGTATGCAGTGAAGGACCTTTCAGTACGCGGTCCGGCTTATGGCATGCCCGGAGTGACCACTGACGGTAATGACGTCCTCGCGGTCTACGAGACGGTCCGCACCGCCATCGAACGGGCCAGGGCAGGGCGGGGTCCAGCGTTCATCGAGTGCAAGACGTTTCGCATGACGGGGCATTCCGCTCATGACGCCGCGGAGTACGTGCCCAAAGAACTCTTCGAAGCAGCAGCGCAAAACGATCCGGTGGCGCGCTTCGAGAAGTTGCTTCTCGCCGCGAAGGTCATCTCTGCCGAGCGACTGGGTCGGATGGACGAGCAGATCACGAAGGAAATCGACGAGGCTGTGGCTTTCGCTGAAGCAAGCCCGATGCCGGATGGTGCTGAAGCGGTCGAAGGGGTTTATTGTGAGGACGGATGCTTCTGGAGCGCATCCGTTGTTCGTGATCAGTAGTCCGTTGCAGGGGACGCCGGACAACTGACAACGGACGTTTTCTTGCCCGAGTAAACGTGAGGTTCACTTATGGCGGTGTTAACGCATCTTGAGGCCATCCGCCAGGGCATTTGGGAAGAGATGGAACGCGACCCGTCAGTTTTCCTGATGGGCGAGGATATCGGTGTGTATGGCGGCGCTTTCAAGGTAACTCAGGGCATGCTGGAAAAGTTCGGCGCTGAGCGCGTCATTGATACGCCCATCTCTGAATCCGCCATCGTGGGTGCAGCGGTGGGCGCTGCACTGATGGGAATGCGGCCGGTTGTGGAGATGCAATTCATGGACTTCATCGCCTGCGGCTTCGACCAGATCGTGAACATGGCCGCAAAGATTCACTACCGATGGGGGCCGGCGGTGCCGATCGTGATTCGCGGACCCTCGGGCGCCGGCGTCCACGGCGGACCGTACCATTCGCAATCGAACGAAATGTGGTTCGTGCACACGCCGGGCCTTAAGGTAGTAGTGCCGGCCACAGCTTACGACGCCAAGGGCCTCATCAAGTCAGCGATTCGCGACAATAATCCGGTGATCTTCTACGAGCACAAGTTTCTCTACAGGCGGATCAAGGACGAAGCGCCCGACAAGGATTACGTGGTACCCATAGGCAAGGCCCGCGTGGCGCGCGGAGGCTCGGACATTTCGGTGATCACGTATGGGGCCATGGTCTGGACGGCGCTGGAAGCCGCGCAGGAGCTCGAAAAAGAGGATATTTCGCTGGAGGTGATCGATCTTCGGTCCCTGCTTCCTTATGACGAAACCGCGGTGCTGGCGAGCGTGCGCAAATGCAACAAAGTTATCCTGCTGCACGAGGATACACGCATCGGTGGTTTCGCCGGCGAACTCGCGGCCGTGATCGCCGAGAAGGCCTTCGACGACCTCGACGGACCCATCGTTCGGGTCACCGCTCCGGATACGCCGGTGCCGTTCTCGCCTCCGCTTGAGGAGTACTTTCTTCCGAACGCGGCGAAGGTGGCGGAGGCAGCACGAAGGCTGGCCGCATACTAAGCCAAGTGCCGCCGAACGACGAGAGAATTCGTACAGTTTTTATCCCACTCAGAAGGCTCCGTCGCGGAGTTGGAAAACCCAACTTGTGCTGAGCGTGGACTTAGGGTACTGCACTTTGGCGGAGAGCCAGCGAGTTGCGAGTCTCGCGACCGAGTTAAGTAAAATGCTCGACTCGCTTCGGAGAAAGCTTGAGGTGAAAGAGTGAACCCCCAGCACCTGCGACTTGCCACTTGCCACATATCACTTGCCACTTCTCCGACCGCCAGAGGAAAGTATGCCGACTAACGTCATCATGCCCCAAATGGGGGAAAGCATTGCCGAAGGCACTGTCACCAGGTGGCTTAAGAAGGTGGGCGAACGGGTAGAGCGTGACGAGCCCCTCTTCGAGATTTCCACGGACAAGGTTGACGCTGAGATTCCGTCGCCGGCCGCGGGCATTCTCACCAAGATTCTGGTGAGCGAGAACCAGACGGTTGAAGTCAACGCCGTGGTGGCCGAAATTGACGGCGAACGACCGGCAACTCAGCCGGTCGCCAGCGAGGTGCGGCACAATGCGGCACCCGAGGAGGCCGCTCTTGTTGGGACAATTGCCCCCCCGGCTCCGGTCTCGGGACCAGACGGCTCGGTGGCTCCTCCATTCAGCGTGCCTTCTGAACCTGCGGCATCAGGGTCCACCGCTGATGCGGCCGGTGCGGCGCTGGCCAGCCAACATGTGCGCTCCTCGCCTTTAGTCCGCCGCCTGGCAAAGGAGAATCACGTCGATCTGTCACGCGTAAAAGGCACCGGCCTGGGTGGCCGCATCAGCAAGAAAGACATTCTGGCTCACCTGGCTACACAGCCTGCGGTTGCTGGTGCTCAGCCGTCCGTGGCGGCAGGGGCCGTTGCGCCCCCTTCTGCTGTTGTGTCTGATTCAACTGCCCCCGCGGCGCGGCAAGTGGTCTTCACGGGGCCCACCCAAGCCGTCCCGATGACCCCGATTCGCAAGCAGATCGCGGAGCATATGGTTCTGAGCCGGCGCACTTCGGCGCACGTGACGACCGTTTTCGAAGTGGAGATGACTCGCGTGTTCGATATCCGCGCGCAGCAAGCGGCGGAGTTTGAGCGGCGCAATGGCTTGAAGCTCACCTTCACGCCCTTCATCGTGCGAGGCGCCGTGGAGGCCATCAAGCAGCACCCGATTTTCAACGCCTCGGTAGAGGGCGACAAGATCATCTATAAACGTGACGTGAACATCGGCGTCGCCGTGGCGCTCGAGACTGGCCTGATTGTCCCGGTGGTGAAGCGCGCAGACGAAAAGAACTTCCTGGGTGTAGCTCGCGCCGTAACCGACCTCGCCGAGCGCGCACGCTCCAAGCGGCTGAACGTCGACGAGGTCCAGGGTGGCACCTTCACCATCACCAACCCCGGCGTGTTCGGCAGCCTGTTCGGCACGCCGATCATCAATCAGCCGCAAGTGGCCATTCTGGGCGTGGGCGTGATTGAAAAGCGGGCCGTCGTGCGCAACGACGCTATCGCCATCCGGCCGATGGCCTACCTGGCTCTTTCCTTTGACCACCGCATCATCGATGGCGCGGTCGCCGACCAGTTTATGGTCAAGATCAAGATGGTGCTTGAGAACTGGACGGAGGCCGTGTTTTGACCTCTCAGACGTAGGGGCACCCCTCGTGGGTGCCCCTTGCCAACGACCCGTAAAGGGGCACCCACGAGGGGTGCCCCTACGTCTGAAAGGCGTGCCGTCATTTTCAGCGCGCTCAACCGTATGATAGAGTGAAGCGCCCGAACGTATGGGCGCTCAAACGTCGGTTAGGAGGGGAAAACATGGGTACTGCTGGCGCCGCGCCTCTGCCGGAGGAGCAGGCCGGGCAATCGTTTGTATCACGCTTTATCGGTGTATTCCTGTCGCCGGGCGAGACCTTCGAGGACATTGTCGGGAAGCCTGACTTTCTGGCACCGCTCGTAGTAGGCATTCTTGCGGCGGTGGCAGTCACCGAAACCATGCTTTCAAAGATTGGCATCGAGCGAATCATTCGCACCCAGATCGCGCAAAGCAGTAGAGGCGCGAGCATGACGCCCGACCAGATCGATCAGGCTGTAGCTCAAGGCGCGAAGTTCGGCACCATCCTCGCGCATGTTTTTGGGGTCATCGGGATCCCGATCGTCGTTCTGATCATCGCGGCCATTGGTCTCGGTATTGTAAGCGCCGTCTTTGGATCGAAAACGACCTTCGGCACGGCCTTCTCAATCACCTGCTATGCCAACCTGGTGTCCGTTCTTGGAGCGGTGATCGCCGTGGTGATGATCCTGTTCGGCGATCCGGAGCACTTTAACCCGCAGAGTCCCGTACCCACCAACTTGGGTTTCTTCATCGACCCCACGCACACATCGAAGCCTTTGGTGGCGCTCGCGGGCTCGATTGACCTCTTCACGTTTTGGTTCATGGCCCTGCTGGGTATCGGCTTTTCGGCAGCCACTCGAAAGCAGGCCAAGCCCGTCTCTGTGTTTCTATGCTTCTTCGGCCTCTGGACGGTGTGGGTTCTAGCCAAGATGGGCTGGGCCACAATGGGATAGAAACAGTGGTTAGTGGTAAGTGGTTAGTGGTTAGCCCAGCGGCCTCGAAGGCCGAACACCCACTGGGAATGTTGGCCATCAACCAACTAGCCCACTAGCCACCAGCACTCACCACTTACCACTAACCCCTAAACACTTGTTCTTTGAGGTTACCCATCTCGATCCTGCCACTCGCGCCCGAGCGGGATTGTTGCATACGCCCCACGGCGTGGTGGAGACCCCCGTCTTCATGCCTGTGGGTACGGCGGGTACGGTCAAGGCAATATCGCAAGAGGAGCTTGAGGCCCTCGGCGTCCGCATCCTTCTCGGCAACACCTACCATCTTTACTTGCGTCCAGGTCATGAGTTGGTGCGCGAACTGGGCGGACTACACCGGTTCATGGGCTGGCGCGGCGCCATCCTTACGGACAGCGGCGGCTATCAGATCATGAGCCTGGAGGGGCTGGGGCGCGTCAGCGATGACGGCTACGAGTTTCGCTCGCACCTCGACGGCTCGCGCCACATGCTGTCGCCGGAACTGGCTGTTCAGATTCAGATGGCGCTGGGCTCCGACATTATGATGAGCCTCGACCACTGCGTGGAATACCCTGCCAGCCGCGAAGTCGCCGCTAACGCCGTGAAGCTCACCAGCCGCTGGGCGCGGCGATGCCGCGCGGCCTATCTCGGGGCTCGGGACTCGGGGTTCGGTGTTCGGGGTTCGGTGTTCGGGGTTCGGGGTTCGGCAAATGAGGGCCAGGACTCGGGACTTGGAACTCGGGACTCGTGGGCCACCATCTCGGGTGAGTCCGACCACCCTCCTGATGGCCCGGCTTCTGACGCCCGAACACCGAACACCGAATACTGCATCCCGGCTTCCGATGCCCGAGCCCCGAGTCCCGAGTTCCAAGTCCCGGCCCTATTCGGCATCGTCCAAGGGGGCATCGATTCCGAACTTCGGCGTCAAAGCGCCGAGGAGTTGACGGAGATCGGCTTCGAAGGCTACGCCATCGGCGGTCTCTCGGTGGGCGAACCCAAATCTGCCACCTACGAGCTCACTGAGTTCACCGCGGCGCTCTTGCCGGAAGACAGGCCCCGTTACCTGATGGGGGTTGGCACGCCGGAGGATCTGGTGGAATGTGTGGCTAACGGAGTGGATATGTTCGATTGCGTCATGCCCACGCGTCACGCGCGCAACGGCTCCATCTTCACATCCCACGGAAGAATCGTCATTAAGAACGCCCGCTACACGCGCGACACGGCGCCACTAGACCCGGCCTGCTCGTGCGCAGTATGCCGCCGTTACAGCCGGGCCTACCTCCGGCACCTCTTCATGGCCGGCGAAATGCTCGGGCCCATCCTGGCCACTCGTCACAACCTCCACTTTTATCTTGACACCATACGCGAAATTCGCGACGCTATCCGCTCCGGCGAGTATAATGGCTGCAGGTCCAGACTACGTCGTGGACCGGTGGCGGGTGAGGCTCCGGACTCCTGACAGGAATCGGACAAGTCAGGTGACCGCTTCCGGTAAGCCTGCCCGTTCTCGGCGGTTTTTTCCATCTTCTCAGGCCGCGCGCGCGGCGGATTGGCCACATGCCACCCATTTGTCTTGTCTTTGCGGCTTCCCCAAGCTCCGGGCAGGCCTTGGTGCAGATGCTGCCCATTTTGCTGATTTTTGCGGTGTTCTATTTTCTGCTCATCGTCCCCCAGCAGCGGCAGAAGAAGAAGACGCAGGAGATGCTTTCCAATCTCAAGAGCGGAGACCGGGTGATTACCACCGGCGGCGTCTTCGGCACCATCATTGGATTTCGGGAAGGCGTGGTGCAACTTCAAATCGCCAGTCAGGTGAAGATTGATGTTTCCCGTACCGCCATTGCCGGACTGCAGCCCGAGGAGGGGGATGCCAACGGGAAACAGGGCGACGGAGGCAAGAAGAAGTAACGGTCGTCCGTAGGGCCGGGGCTTGCCCCGGCCACACGGGCTGGAAGCCCGTGCCACGTGGCATGGCCATCCTGGCCATGCCGTGAAGGTCTGAACGTAGAAGCCCTGAAGGGGCGTGCTATTAAAGCCCAGGCCAGCGGCCTGGGTCTGAGACACGGCATTTTTCAAGAATTGAAGCCCTGAAAGGGCGCGCGATTGGAGGTAGCCGAAATGGGCAGACGCACGTGGGAGAACTAAGCCCGCGTCTAGGTCGCCCCTTCAGGGCTCACGGCTTCGAGGAGTGCACTTGATCGCCCTGGGCGTTGCCCAGGGACGGGCTAGATCGGCCTTTCAGGCCTGGGTTTACGATTTGCGCTTGATGCGTGTGGTTTTCCGGAATAAAAAGATGAAAGGCTCATAACGTCATGATGGAGAAAGTTCGCACTCGGGCGATTGTGATCCTGGCGGTGCTCGTGGTGTGTGTCATCGGCATCGTCGGTCTGCCCAAGAATTTCCAGCAGCTCAAGCAAAACATCGCGGATCGCATTCACTTCGGGCTTGACCTGAAGGGTGGCACCCACTTGGTTTTGCAGGTCCACGTGGACGACGCCGTGAACCTCGTCACGGGCCAGGCTCTGGAGCGCCTTCGGGACGGCCTGCGCGGCAAGAACATCGGCTACACCGATGCCCGCAAAGCCGATCTCACCCATATTCTCATCAAGGGATTGCCGCAGAACCGCATCGCGGATTTGCAGGCGCTGGTGAATGACCAGTTCTCGGATTGGCAGCTTGAAGGGGTGGCAGGTGATCCCACGGCGCGCCAGCTCGCGCTCAAAACAACTTCCCTGGCCCAAATCAGAAACAGCACGCTGGATCAGGCCATGGACACCATCAATCGGCGAATCAATGCCTACGGCGTGGTGGAAGCGAATGTGGCCCACTACGGCAGTGAGGGTGACTACGAGTTAGTCGTGGAACTGCCGGACGTCACCGATCCCACGCGGGTGAGGGATATCATCCAGCAGACCGCCATGCTCGAGCTGAAGATCGTACAGGACGGCCCATACCCCTCGCGCGAGGCCGCGCTGGCCGCCCACGGCGGAATCCTGCCGCCGGACACGCAGTTGCTGCCCGGCCAGCCGGAGTCATCCGACACTACGGGCGGCGAGGTATGGTACATCGTCAATCAGATCGCGGCAGTCACGGGGCGTGACCTTAGTCCCGACGGCGCCCAGCCTTCCCAGGATGAAAATGGCCGTCCGGATATTCTTTTCAATCTCACTCGCGACGGCGCCTCGCGCTTCGGCCAGGTGACGGGCGCGAACGTGAACAAGAGGCTGGCCATTGTCTTGGATAGCCGTGTGGTCTCGGCGCCTGTGATCGAAACTCAAATCACGGACCGCGGCAGGATTACAGGCAGCTTTACCGTGCAGCAGGCCGCGGACTTGGCCCTGGTCCTTAACTCCGGCTCGCTGCCGGCATCGATTAGCACTCAGCAGGAAGAGACCGTAGGCGCCTCACTCGGGGCGGACTCCATTCGCCACGGCGTCTGGGCATGCCTTATCGGCTTTGTCGCCATCATGGGATTCATGCTGGTGTACTATCGCGGAGCGGGCATCAACGCCGATATTGCTCTGATTCTCAACCTTCTTATCCTGCTAGCTGTGTTCAATTACATCGGGGCTACCTTGACGCTGCCGGGTATTGCCGGCGTCATCCTGACCGTCGGTATGGGCGTTGATTCCAACGTGCTGATCTTCGAGCGCATCCGCGAGGAGTTGCGTGCTGGAAAGGCGGTGGGTGCGGCTATCGAGGGCGGATTCCAACACGCCTTCACGACCATCATTGATACCCACGTGACTACGGTGGTGTCGGCGGCGATCCTGTTTACCTTCGGCACTGGGCCCATCAAGGGGTTCGCCGTGACTCTGACTATCGGACTGGTGGCCAACCTCTTCACTTCGGTCTATGTCTCTCGCGCCATCTTCGATTGGGAATTGACGAAGCGGACGGCAGGCCAGGCGCTCAGTATTTAGCTCAGCTTTCAGCCGTTACCTATCTAGCGGTTGTCGGTGGTCGGTTCTCGGTCGTCGGTAGTAAGCTGGCCGCTGACGACTAACTCGAGGAACGAAGCCACTATGTGCTTTATAATCAGTAAGCGGTTTCAGATCGTCGGCTGTTGGTGATCATCCGTGGCCAGCAAAGTCGAGGCCGACGGCTGAAAGCTGATAGCTCAATGTAACGAACGAAGCCAAGAGGTTATTGAAAACAAAGCAGATCGTTTTATTGCTAATCGCAATAGCCAATATGTTTATGAAAACAAAAGGCTTATATTCTGTTAAGCCAAGAGGTTATTGATAAATAATCCAGTTAATGCAAAACGGCAGGTACGAAAAGCAGGAGTTGCACGAATAGTTACGAGAGCGGGTGAAACCTGATAGCTGAAGGTTGACGGCTGAAAGCTGATGAGCGAATCCCGAATGGACAGGCTGGAGCGTGCTTTGGTGCGATTTGAGACCGTGTCCGACCGGCGGCTCTCGCGCCTCGAGGGCGTGGTGGGCGATCTGCAGAGGACAGTGGGCGGCCTCGAGGGCGTGGTGGGCAAGCTGGCCGTCCAGGTGACCGCCTTTGTTGAATCGCAGAAGGAGTTCAACGCCACGATCACGACGGCTCTCAAGACGTATGACCGCAGAGTCGACCAGGTTAGCCAAACGGTGGACCGTCTGGCGCGCACTGTGGATCGCTTCCTGCGAACCCGAGCGAATGGCCACAATGGACGCTAAATGGCTTTCAGCATTCAGCCGTCATATTGATGGCTGAAATCGAGGAACGAAGCCACTATGTGCTTTGTAATCAGCAAGTTCGTTCTTTATGCTTGCAGGGCGACTGGCTGAGTGGGGCTCAGAAGCTGTGAAAAACACCTGGGAGCGCGGGCGTCTCGCCCGCCTACGGTCTTCAAAGGGAACTCGAAAGAGCGGGCGAAACGCCCGCGCTCCCAGGTGTTCTGCTGATCGCTGAAAGCTGATTGCTGAGAGCTTTTGAAACCGGAACACTGCGCGCCGGTGCGGTGTCAAACTCAGTCAGAGATGGGGTAAGGCTTAATGGAGTTTTTTCACGAACCAAAATTCGACTTCATGGGGAAGAAGTGGTACTTTATCGGCGCCTCGTTGCTGCTGGCGCTGGTGGGTATCGGCTCCATGATCTGGCATCGCGGCCTGGCTTACGGCATCGACTTCCGTGGCGGCACGCTGGTGTATGTGAAGTTCGCACATCCGCCGAACATTGATGCCGTGCGGCAGCAACTCGACCGAGAGAATCTGCGCGGGGCCACCGTGGTGACTTATGACGCGCCGGACCTTCACGAGTTTATCATCGGGCTCGATTTGCAGACGACGTCCTCGATGAACGCCATGGACATGGGGAAGCGTGATATTGTATCGGCTCTGACGAAGCTTTATGGAAACGCGCCGGAGGGCAAGACGGACTTTAACAATGCCGACCGGGAGGTGATCGCGGACCATCTGGTGGCGGCCGATCCCTTACTGCTGGCCTCGAAGGGCGGGGACGCAGCCAACAAAGCGTATCAGGACCTGGCTCAGGCCATTGTGAATTACCGGAAGGCTCCGCCGCGGAGCGGCGTGCTGAGCTCTTTCCAGGAGTTGAAGGGGGTCCCCGGAGTCACCTCAGGCGTGATCGACGCCCTGAGCCGTGACTTTTATCTTCCCGGGTTCGCCGTGTTCAACACCCAGATTGTAGGACCTAAGGTGGGAGCGGACCTCCGGCGCCAGGCCCTCTATGTTACCCTGGCCGGCCTGGGCGCAATGCTCATTTACATCTGGTTTCGATTTGAGCTAAGCTACGGCGTCGCGGCCGTGATCGCGACTTTCCACGACGTGATCATCACCCTGGGGATTTTCTCACTCCTCAGCAAGGAGATCACGCTGACGGTGATTGCGGCTTTGCTTACGCTTGTAGGCTATTCGATGAATGACACCATCGTGGTGTTCGACCGCATTCGAGAGAACGTGCGGCTGAACCGGCGCATGAACTTTAAGGATCTGGTGAATCGCAGCATCAACCAGACGCTGAGCCGGACGATTCTCACTTCGGGCCTGACGTTCCTGGCTGTCCTGTCGTTGTATCTGTTCGGAGGGGAAGTCATCCACGGGTTCGCTCTGGTTCTGGTGATCGGTGTCATTATCGGAACGTATTCCTCTTTTGCCATCGCCAGCCCCGTGGTACTGTTCTGGCAGGAGCGGGCGGCCCAGGCGCCGGAAAGGACGAAGCCGGCTCCCGATAAGCCGCGGCCGGCCCGGGCCGTCGAACGTCAGGCGGCCAGCGCGCGGCGTTGATGGAGAGGCTTGCCGTAGCGGCGGTCTGGAGCTGCCGACCGGGAATTTGGCTGTCAGTGCATGGCCAAAAGAGCCATGCCCCGTGGCGCTCAGAGAGCGCCGCTACAGTTGACGGAGCTGTTATCTCGTGACGGGCTCTTATTTGGTGGGGATCAGGGCCCGCCTCAGGAGGTGCGACGATGTTTGACGAGACGTTGCTTGAAGGATCGGCTACGAGCCTCAAGTCCGTGCACTGGGCTATCATCCTCGGTGCGGCGGCGATCGGTTATCTCCTCGGCTACAAGGGATCGGGCCTGGTCTTCTCAGGCCTGGATACAGGAGCTCTGCTGACGTATGCCGTTACACTTGCCGTAGCGTTCGGCTTTACCGCCTGGATGTTGTGTTACACCTTGGTGGACGCGCGACGCGCAAGGCTTAGTGCCGTGACTTGGCTCATTATCGTTGCGCTGCTCAACATTTTCGGCTTCATTATCTATCTCCTCTATTCGGCCTCGAAGACAACCGAATGGAAGGGAGCTACGCGGATGCTGGCCTTTCTTTTCGAAGGGCTGGTCTGCGGGGCGATTGTCTTGTATCCGCTGATTTACACGCAGGCGCTACCCCAGACCCAACTGATGACCACGCTGCTGGCGCCGCCACCGCCGCCGCCGCCGCCGCCACCTCCGGCGCCGCCGGCGCCCAAGGTGATCGTCCATAAGGTATCGACCGAGGACCTGATGAAGGCCCCCACGGTGATCCCGAAGACTATTCAGGAAGTGAAGGACCAACCGCAGCCGCCGCAGGCCGCCGGGGTGGTAGGAGGCGTACCCGGGGGCGTGCCAGGAGGCAGTATGAGCGGGGTCATCGGCGGCTTTGGCGCCGCGCCGCCGCCGCCTCCTCCTCCGAAGCCGGCCACGCCCAAGCGTATCCGGGTGGGTGGACAGGTGGAGCTGGCCAAGCAGATTTTTGCGCCTTCGCCCGAATATCCGCAGATCGCGAAGATGGCCCGCGTGCAGGGTGTCGTAAGGCTGGCGGCGATCATCAGCGAAAACGGCACCATTCAGGACCTGAAGCTCATCAGCGGGCCGCCGTTGTTGGTGAAGGCAGCCATGGACGCTGTTTCGCGGTGGCGTTATCAGCCCACTCTGCTGAATGGCGAACCGGTGCAGGTGGATACGGAAATCGACGTTAACTTTACGTTGCAAGGGGAATAGGTCGCAAGGAAGCGGGTGGTGTCCTGGTTTCGGAGTTGAACCGGGCACAGGCAAGAGGCAAGGAATACTTGAACCGGGAATGGCAAGAGCCAATCGTCAATGAACTTCATTGGCTTTTGCCTTTTGCCTCTTGCCTGTTTCAAGGCGGCAAAAATCCAAGGAGGGATAAGGCAAAATGGGAGCACAACTCGTGACGCTAAGCTTGTTAATGTTTCAAGAAGGCGGGGCCCCGGTCGGGTTCGATCCCGTCAGCATGTGGCGATCGATGCACTGGCCTGCAAGATTCGTGGTGTTCGCGCTGGTCATCATGTCTGCTTGGTCGATCGGTGTGATGATCGATCGCTGGATTGCTTTCTCAGCCGCCCGCAAACAGTCGCGCTTCTTTGCGCCGGCCGTGGCGGGCGCGTTGAAAGAAGGCAAGATCGACGAAGCCATCCGTATTGCCGAAGACAACAAGCGGAGCCATCTGGCCAAAGTGGTGACCGCCGGATTGCAGGAATTCCAGGCGCACCAGATGTCGGCTGAGATTTCGGGGGAGGAGATCGAGGCTTCGCGGCGCGCCCTGGAGCGGGCCGCAGCCATCGTACACGCCGAGCTGAAGCGCGGCGTTTCCAGCCTGGCCACCATCGGAGCCACCGGTCCGTTCGTGGGACTGTTCGGCACCGTGCTGGGCATCATCAGCGCCTTCCAGGGCATCTCCTCGTCGGGAACCGTGGGAATCGCGGCGGTATCGGCCGGTATCTCCGAGGCCTTGGTGACGACGGCCATCGGGCTGTTTGTGGCTATTCCCGCCGTGTGGGTTTACAACTATTTCACCGGCAAGATCGAGGCGTTCGACGTGGAGATGGACAATTCCTCTTCGGAGCTGATCGACTATTTCATCAAGCGGTCCTCGCACAGGAAGTAGGAGGCCGGTTCACGGGAGACTCAAAAAATGCCTGCGCACGCGAAAGCTCCACCCACTGTTTCGGATATCAATGTGACGCCGCTGGTGGATTGCATGCTGGTGCTGCTCATCATTTTCATGGTCATCACCCCTTTGCTGCAGAAGAACATCAGCGTCGATCTCGTCCAAACTCGGAACCCTCGTGCCATGCCCGATGACGAGCACGAAGACGTGCTGGAAATCGCCATCACACGCGACGGGAAAATGTACTTGAGGAGAAACCCCATCCAGGCTGACGAGATCACGCCCAAGATTAAGGACCTGATCGCCGGAAAGCTCGAGAAGACCGTCTATGTCCGGTGTGACTCACGCGCCAAATACGGCGACCTGGAGAAAGTCGTGATGGCGGTGCGCGCTGCCGGAGTTGATTCCCTGGCGTTGATCACCCAAAGACTCCAACAGCCCGGGGAGCCCGCGACGGCGAGTCCTTGAAGTTGGTCTCACGCCGGGCAAGCGCGGGCTTTAGAATTCGTTTGAAAAATCGCGCATTTCCGCCTCCGCGGGGTGAGCGTGCGGAGGAGCATCAAGATTGAGCGATGCTAACTCCCCGCACGGGAAGCGGGGCGTCACCAAGGCTGGACGGTGTGGCTGAAACGCCAGTCCGCTTGAAGGAGGGTATTTCTATGGCAATGGCTGTCGGTAGTAAGGGCGGGGCGATGAGCGATATCAATGTCACGCCCTTGATTGACGTGCTGCTGGTGCTCATCATCACTTTCATGGTGATCACACCCCGGACTCCCCACGGGCTGGACGCCCTGGTTCCACAACCGAATCCGAACGCGAAGCCTGACCTGAACGTACTCAATCGCACCATTGTGGTCACCATGGATGCTAACCATCAGGTGGCCATCAATCAGACGCCGATTAACATTCAGGATCTTGGTTCGAAGCTCGAAGATATCTTCAAGAACCGCAGCGATCATATTATTTTTGTGAAGGGCGATCCGACCTTGACCTTTGGGAGTGTCGCTCAGATCATCGACATTGCGAAGGGCGCCGGCATTGATCACATCGGCATCCTGACCAAGCAAATGGAAGAAGGACAGTGAGTGAGGGATCGCCACGCGGCCCGAGCGTCGGGCCCAACGGAGGGGTGCTCATGAAACGCTGTAAGCTCGCCTCGATGATAGGGGTGTTGCTATTGGCTGCGGCTTCGAGCGGATGTGACAAGCTCAAGGCCCGCGACCATCTGAACAAGGGTGTTGTCGAATTCCGCGGCGCGCACTTCCAGGCTGCAATCGATCATTTCCAGCAGGCGGTGTCCCTGGATCCGGGCCTTCTGAATGCGAAGATGTACCTGGCAGAGTCCTACTTTCAACTCTACGCACCGGGGGGGCAATCGCCTGACAACATCAAGGCCGCTCATGCGGCCATTGACGCCTTCCAAAAAGTGCTGGATGCCGACCCCAATAACAATACAGCTCTAGCCTATATCGGGCTGCTCTATTATTACATGCCGGACGCCCTGAAGGCGAAAGAATACGAGCAGCGGCGTTCCCAGATTAACCCCAATGACCCGGAGCCGTACTATTGGATCGGAGAAATCGACTGGAACCTGGCGGCCAAGAATGACACTGAGGCTCGCAGTGCTGATCCGAAGTTGCAGCAGCCCAATGCTCATGGTGACTTGCCTCCGTTACCCGAGAAAGTGCGAGCGGAGCTGGCGGAGAAGAATGCGGCCCTGATTGAGGAAGGTCTGCAAGCGCTGCAGAAGGCCGTGGAACTCAAGCCTAACTACAATGAGGCGATGGCCTATCTGAATCTGCTCTATCGCCAGAAGGCCGACATCGAGACCAGCGACGAAGCGCGAGAGGCTGATCTTAAGAGCGCTGGCGACTGGTTATCCAAGGCTCTGGCGGCACGCGCGCAAGTCAGTGGTGCTTCGGGCGCTTCGGGCGGCACAAGTCCGTAGTAGCGGCTCGCTTGCTGCGCGGCGGTGGTCCCTGCCAGAGGAGCGCAGGCGTGGAGCCACACGGGCCTGGCGGTTCGGCAAAGCCGGTGATAGCCGCGAACTGAACAATGCAAGGGCGCCCCGAATTTCCACGAACTCCTCCGGCCAGTTCGCCGCGGCCCCGGTGGGCCTTTGCACTCGCGATACTCGCCAGCCTGCTGGTGCTCCCGGCCGCTCAAAGGCCCGCGCCGCCGACATATCCTGATTCCAAGAGCGAGTCCGTGGCGGCCGGTAGCTCGGCCTATACGCCGCCCGGGCCTGCAAAATCTGTCGAAATTGGCAAGTTTTATTTGAGGCGGAAGGACTACAAGGGCGCCCTCAGCCGCTTCGAAGAGGCCGTCCACACGGATCCGAGCTACGCTCCTGCCTACCTCGGGCTGGGCAAGGTTTATGAGAAGACCGGCGTGAGGCAAAAGGCTCTCGACGCCTATCAGAGATACCTGGAGCTCCTGCCTTCGGATAAGGACGCTGAGGACGCCAAGGAGGTCCACCGCGCGATTGACCGGCTGCGCAAATCTACAGCCTCAGCCGGCTGAGCGTAGCGGAGAATCTGACACCGCAAGCCGCAGCGGCCGTGAAACGGAAGGTACGTGGGTCCTTACTCTGAAGGGTATAACTGTAGCTCAAATGTTCCTAAGATGTATAGGTAGTCTCAGTCCATGGGGACCTAGCGGTCCCTGTGAGTAACTACGGTTTCTCCGGCAACGCGCCGTCCCATCCCGTGACAGACTCCGAGGTTATCTTTACACGATCAACGTCCGGCGCCGAGGCAGTGGAAGGGCTCATCCGTTCCGCTACCAGTTCTGTGGTGGCCGCGCTCTACCGCCTCAGCAGTCCGAGGCTGGCTGCGGCCCTTGATGAGGCAAAGGCGCGAGAAGTTTTTATCCGAATCTGCCTGAACGATAATGATCATTACGAGGAAAATCAAGCTGCACAACAGACCCTGCGCAGCTTGGGGATACCGTTTCGCCTGCTCCACGGGCGCTCAGGCGCGGCCTCGAAAATGCACCACAAATTCGCCGTCATCGACTGGCGCACCGTAGTAACTGGAAGTTACAACTGGACGCTGGAATCGGAAGAGCGGAACTATGAGAATCTCGTGGTGCTTCGTGACCGGCGCAGTGTGGTGGCCTACGCGGAGGAGTTTGAGGCGCTGTGGCGCGAAGGACATGCGCCCGAGATGTCTGGCACGTGAGAAGCCGTATGAGCACGCAAATTGAAGACGAAGACTACGAACTCTGCATCATGCGTCACGGGATCGCCGAAGACCGTCGCGCCGGGCTTGCGGACGCCAAGCGAGCGCTCACCCCGGAGGGCAGGGAAGGGATGCGGAAGATTGCCGAAGGTCTCGGCAAGACGGGGTTCGCGCCTGTTTGGGTCGTGTCGAGCCCTTACGTGCGCGCCGCCGAGACGGCGCGGATCGTGGTCGATTCGCTCGGGCCGAAGGTTCCCTTCGATTTCTGTGATGCGCTCGAACCGGGCGGCTCTCCTGAAGAGCTTCTGACTTTTCTTGCTGCGCAGGCGCAACGCACGCGCGTCTTGGTGGTTGGTCACGAGCCGGACCTCAGCGCACTCGCCGCCCGCCTCACGGGCGCGGGTCGTCAGGCCAACCTGGGTTTCAAGAAGGGCGGCTGCTGCTTGATCTCCTTCGACGAGTTTCCTCCCCAATCGCCGGGCCGGCTGGTCTGGTGGCTCACCCCAAGACTACTGCGCAAGCTCGCTTGACCTCAATTCGACCGAAGGGTATGTAGGCTATAAGATAGGCTAACATCCAGGCTCTCCAAACCGGCTTCGAGGGCGCGCCGCTTGCGACCGGTCAAGAACCCTCTCCGCGCGGAGCTTCGGAGCGGTCACGGTGTGGTGGGTTCGTCACTGCCCTGGGCCCCGCACAGAGCTGGTTTTCCGGGGGAAACTTGCAACACCGAGCTATTCAGCAGGCCGCCGCATGGCGCGAACTTTCGGCGCCGCCGTCGTTACGGCATAGCCCGAAGGTACCTGAAACAAGCTCGCCGCGGGTTCGGCCTGATTGATATTCGTCAACTGGTAGACCGTCGTCCCAAAGCGCGGATCGGTGCGCCTGCTGTAAATCGTCTCTTGAAGCTGGGGCGAAACCCATCGCTCGGAGACGATCACGATGGGATTTTGATTGCCGATTGCGCCCGCTGGAATCGTCTCGGTGGTTCGCGTACCCTCCACGGTGACGCCGGCCATCACCTGGGTGCCCAACGATTCCGTGTTGCGCTCGCTGCTCGACGCACCTTCGACCTCGCCCCTGACCCGCATGCGTGTTACGCCAGGGCCATCTCCTCCAAAGTCCCTTTCAACGGACATGCTTCGGCCGCCCTCCCTCGCGTGGAAAGGCAACTGCATGGCCTTCTTGTTGGTGACGTCAATCATGTAGTTCACGCCGCCAACCGGATCGCTGATGTTTACAATCTCGCGAGGTGTGCTCGCCGAAGACCACGGACCGATGTGCGAGACCGTGGCATCGCGCCGCGTCCGGCCGGAGCTGTCACGCGCGATTTGCGCAGTCTCGGTGCGGTTGATCTGGTTGCCGTCGGCGAGTGTCTGAGTGATCTGAGTGGTCGCTTGCGCCGAAAACGGCGCGCCGGTGACGGGCTTCACGGCCCCAACCATGGGCCCGCCGTGAACAAACACAAACTGACCGTCGGGCACCGGAGGTGGCAGTTCCTCAGTATCGGCCGCCTGTGACCAGCAAAGTGTCGTGGCGGCCAGTAACATCGCAGCCGCGCTCAGCAACGGGAAAAGGCTTCGTTTCATGGGTTCGCTCCTTTATTCTCGGCTTCCATTGTTTGTAACTGTTGGACAACTTCGGATGGGACAGGTCCGGAGATGAATCGTATTGCTCGGGCCACTCCGTCCTCGCCGATCACAACGTCCGCGGTGACCGACTGGCGAGAAGCATCCTCGCTCACCGGCAATCCCAGCACACCTAGTGCAGACTCCGACAATCTGATGCGCACCACCTCTGCGGTGCCTAACGGTGAATCATCGTTCGCAAAGGGCAGCGGCAGGAACTCTGCAAGCTCGGCGACCGGTTCGGGTGCCGGTGTGCGCGCTGCTCGCTTGGCCGTTCGCGTTGATGGCCGGCTGTGACGGACCTCGCCCGCCTGAGCATCTGGCGCCGCGAGCGTGGCCTGGGGCGGGTTAGGCACAACCGGAATTGCGGCCGCTGCCGGCGCGCTTCCACCAGCGTGTCGAGACACTGACATCCGGCGCCACGCCAACCCGGCTCCCACCATCACGGCCACGGCCGCTGCCGCTGCCATCCACCAAGCCAGCTTGCGCTGCCGGAAACTGCGAACCGTCTTGCGGTGGGCGCGGACGGCATTCAGCAACCGTGCTTCCACCTGCATCGGGGCGTGTTTGCGCTCGTCGGCCTTTGCCAAGGCTCCGAGCGCAGTGCTGAGCTCCCGCGCTCGTGCCAGGCGCCGGGAGCATCGAGGACAACTCTGGGCATGCCCCCAAACCAGGTCCAGAACGCCCGCCTCGAGACACCCCGGCCGGTCGATTTCGTGAACCAGCGCCTTGAAAGATTCACAATCCATCATTGTGGGCTCTCTGAACTCTCCGCTCGCTCAGCAGCCGTCAAGCTCATTCCACCGGATGCACCATGGCGCAACTTCGCGAGCAACAAGTCCCGCGCCCGGTGCAGGCGAGAGCGCACCGTGCCGATGGGACATCCCAGAACGCCTGCCGCCTGCTCATAGGCCATTTCGTGAAGATCGCAAAGCACCACAACTTCACGGTAGCTCGGCGGCAGCGTGAGCACCGCTCTTCGGACACGCTCGATCTTCTCGGCGGCCGCGAACGAAGCCGAGGGATCCGAAGGGTCTAACAGCTCCAGGAATCCGTTTCCACCTTCCCAACCCGCGTCCGGCATTCCGACGTAAGGACTCTCTTGGGCGACGCAGCGCAGGGTATGATTCCTGCAGATTCCATAAAGATACGCCTGCAACGTGCCCCGGCTGGCGTCAAACGACTTGGCCTGACGGATGAGTGTCATAAAGGCTTCTTGCACGATCTCCTCGGCCAAACTCGCCCTGCCGGTCATTTGGAGCGCGAACCGATAGAGCGGCCCTTGAAGACGCCGGTAAATCGCGACAAAGGCCTGTTCGTCGCCGGCGATCATGTCTCGCAACAGATCGGCATCGGAGGCTTGATCCTCAAGTCCCATCATTTAGGTTTGACGATCCGTGCTTGACCTCGTTACATATTCTGCGATGCCAAGCCGGAAGTTCCAGAAAGTTTGACGATGAGACGCGTGTGTAGACAACGCGCCGTGGCCCTAACCCCAGTGGCGTTCTCCGCGACCTCTGTGCCCGGAAGCTTCTTAACACGGAGTTCGCAGAGACTCTGTGGCCTCCGTGTTAGAGGTTTCCAGGCACAGAAAACCCACAAGAGACAATTTGATGTGCGGGAGGGAAACCGTATCGGAAAGTTGGGATGAAGTTGGCTAGAGAGAAAGGAAGTGCGGCCTTGCGCGGCCCAGACAAGAGGCTACATTGATAAGCTATCCTATCACGCGGGGGCAGCCTGCAGGGAATAAGAGGCGGCGCGCAGCCTCGGAGCCGGGCTGATGCGCGAACCCGGCTGCACTTTCCAAAACTGCGCCAGGTTCTCCTGCCAGTCATCCAGAATGGCACGTGCCCGGGCGCTGCCCGTCTCTTCGAGGTGGTAGAAGATGAGCTGGCGAAGAAAGTAGGAGTCCTCGGGATCCGTCAGGCGCGAGATGTTGACGAGCTCAGGGTTATAGCGGCGTTCAAAGCGGTTCGCGGGGTCGTAGACATATGCGACGCCGTTCGTCATGCCGGCACCGAAGTTGCGGCCGGTTTCGCCGAGCACGACGGCCACGCCGCCGGTCATATACTCGCAGCCGTGGTCGCCGACGCCTTCCACCACGGCGATGGCGCCACTGTTGCGCACGCAAAAGCGCTCGCCGGCGCGCCCGGCCGCGAACATCCGGCCCGCCGTGGCCCCATAGAGCGCGGCATTGCCGATGATGGTGTTCTGATGCCACTCGAAGCCGGCAGCGCGAGGCGGACGGATCACAATTTCACCGCCGCCCATACCCTTCCCCACGTAATCGTTGGCGTCACCTTCCAGAACCATGCGAACGCCGTGAATCAGGAAGGCGCCAAAACTCTGGCCGGCGCTGCCCGTGAAGCGAAACTCGGCGCTCGATCCGTTCAAGCCTCTGTTGCCGCAGACCACTGCGATTTCGCCCGCTGCCCGCGCGCCGATGGTGCGGTTGACGTTGCCGATGGCGTAATTGCTCTTGGGCCACGCCGGTCCTGCGAGCGCAGGGCGCATGTCTTGCGCAACCTGCAAGGCAAGAGCATCAGCGTGGCTGGGCCGCGGCGTCTGAGTGTGGGAACTGGTTTCTTGTCCGTGATAGCTGTGGACAACCCCCTCACCCCCGGCCCCTCTCCCCCAAGGGGGCGAGGGGGGTTCATTCGATGCACGTGAATCCTCAAACCTGCTCAAATCTTCAAATATGTTCTCCCCTCGCCCCCTTGGGGGAGAGGGGCCGACATTCGATGCAGGTGAATCCTCAAACCTGCTCAAATCTTCAAATGTGTTCTCCCCTCGCCCCCTTGGGGGAGAGGGGCCGGGGGTGAGGGGGTGGTCCAGAGTCGAACGTGACGCCGCACTCGATTCCCCAACCGACTCGGAAGCGCCTCGTGCGTTCACCGAGGGGTCGATGCCGCCGCCCATCCGTGCAAGCAAGGGCCGGACATCAAGCCGACCCTCCCGCCGTGGCGACGAGTAGTCGACGGGCTCGAGCAAGTCCGTGCGGCCCACAGCCTCCTCAAGCGAGCGAAGACCCAACTGGGCCAGGATCTCGCGCACATGCTGAGCGACGTGCTCGAAGTAACGCACCAGCCGTTGAGGGTCGTTGGGGAACTTCAGCCGCAAGTCCTCGCGTTGGGTGGCCACGCCCACCGGACAGGTATTCAAATGGCACTGCCGCGCCATCACGCAGGCCAGAGCCACCAGCGCGGCCGACCCGAACCCGAACTCTTCGGCACCCAGGATGGCCGCGATCACCACGTCGCGCCCGGTCTTGAGGCCGCCGTCGGCGCGCAGCTTGACGCGGCTGCGCAGTCCGTTGGCCACCAGCGCCTGGTGCGCTTCCGAAAGACCCATCTCCCACGGCGAGCCGGTGTTCTTGATCGACGTCAGCGGTGACGCTCCGGTGCCGCCATCGTGACCGCTGATCAGCACCACATTGGCGTTCGCCTTGGCCACGCCGCAGGCCACCGTGCCCACTCCGGCCTGCGACACCAGCTTGACGCCGATGCGCGCGCGCGGGTTTATTTCACGCAGGTCATAGATGAGCTGGGCCAGGTCTTCGATGGAGTAAATGTCGTGATGCGGCGGCGGCGAAATGAGCGCGATGCCCGGCACGGCGCGCCGCACCCGCGCGATGAGCGGCGTCACTTTGTGAGCGGGCAACTGGCCGCCCTCACCGGGTTTCGAGCCCTGCGCCATCTTGATTTCCAGTTCCTGGGCGCGTACCAGATATTCGGGCGTTACCCCGAAACGGGCCGAAGCCACTTGCTTGATCTTGTGCGCGGCAGACTCGCCGTTCACCAGTTCGGTGTAGACATCCGGATCCTCGCCGCCTTCGCCGGTGTTGGACTTGCCGCCGATGCGGTTCATAGCAAGTGCCAGTGTCCGCTGAGTTTCAGGGCTTAGCGAGCCTAGCGACATAGCCTGCGTGGTGAATCGACGCAAGATGGAACTTGCAGGCTCGACCTCCTCGACGGGAACCGGAGTCGCCGTCCGGAAGCGCAGAAGGTCCCGGATGCTGGCCGGCTCGCGGTGGTCGATTGCGGACGAAAGAGCCTGGTAAGCTTTCGCGTCGTTATCCTTGGCCACCTTCTGCAGATGCCGAATCACGTCAGCGCTATAGGCGTGGCGTTCAAGCCCCTTCCGGTAGCGATAGAGCCCGGAAATCTCGAGCTTGTGGTTAACGGCGGCAAAACCACTACGATGGCGGTCGAGCGCGTCGCGGGCGATGTCAGAATAGGTCCTGCCGCTGATGAGCGATCGCGTATCCGGAAAGAATTTCGCCACCACGTCCGGGTGGAGTCCGATAATCTCGAAAAATTTCCCGCCCTGGTAACTGGCCAGGGTTGAAATCCCCATCTTCGACATGATCTTCTTGACGCCGGATTCGATGACGCCGCGGAAATTCTCCATCGCCTGCGCTGTGCTGATTTCGCCCAGCTCGCCGCGCTTAGCCTCGTCCGCCACAACCTGGAGAGCAAGGTAAGGATTCACCGCCGCCGCGCCGTATCCGATGAGGCAGGCGAACTGATGCGGTTCCCACACCTCGCCGGTTTCAAGCACCAGGTCCGCTTTGTTGCCCACGCGCTCGGCCATGAGCCGCTCTTCAACCGCGCCCACCACCAGCAGCATGGGAATCGGCGCATGCTGCCCGTCGATACCGCGGTCACTCAGCACCAGGATTGAACTGCCTGCCGCCACCGCCGCCGAGCACTCATTCGCTACCCGCTCCAGGGCGCGCGTCAAGCTCTCCACGCCTAACTCATCCGTCATTCCGGAGTTGAACTCAAAGAGCGTCGAAACGGTCTTCGGCTTGAAATAGCCGGCTCCCAACTGTTTCAGGTGGGCCAGCTCATCATCAAACAGAAACGGCGACTCCAGGCGGATCATGCGCGCGTGGTCAGGAGTCTCAACCAGAACCGAGTGACGCGGCCCCAGGTAAAGACTGAGCGACATCACCAGCGACTCGCGCAGCGGATCGATGGGAGGGTTCGTAACCTGCGCGAACATCTGCCGAAAATAATGGTAAAGCGGCCGTGGCTGGTGTGAGAGCGCGGCCAGGGGCGTGTCATCGCCCATGGATCCAACGGCCTCTTTCCTTTCGGTCGCCATGGGCCGGATGAGCAGCTCCACATCCTCTTCCGTGTACCCGCAGGCGCGCTCGGTGGCGACAAAGAGATCTCGATTGCCACTCGGGTGCAAGTCTTGCGGTGCGGTGGAGCGCCGCGGTTCGGTGTTCACCCCCTCACCCCCGGCCCCTCTCCCCCAAGGGGGCGAGGGGAGGGCAAGATCTGAGAAATCGGTTGCGAGATTCGAGAGACGAGTCGCAGGATTCGAGAGATGAGTTGCAGGATTCGAGAGATGAGTTGCAGGATTCGAGAAATGAGTTGGAGGATTCGAGAGACCAGTAGAATCAGGTCTCCCCTCGCCCCCTTGGGGGAGAGGGGCCGGGGGTGAGGGGGTAAACACCAAGCCGCCGCACTCCAAGGCGCTTCGCGCCAAGCTCGTCTCGCTGGCTGCCATGCGGGGAGCGAACAGCATGTTCTGCAAGATCCACTTGCGATAATGCCGACCCTTCGAAGCCTGGCGCTTCACTTGTTCATTCTTGAGAATCTTCTGGTGCTTCAGATCAACCACCAGAATCTGGCCGGGACCCAGGCGGCCCTTTTCCATGACGCGCGCGGCATCGATGGACAGAATCCCGGCCTCGGAGCCAAGCACCACCAGCCCGTCGTGGGTGATGGTATAGCGCGCGGGCCGCAGTCCGTTGCGGTCAAGCGCGGCGCCCACCACGGGTCCGTCGAGAAAGGCCATGGCGGCGGGGCCGTCCCAAGCCTCCATCAGGCAGGAGTGGTAGTGGTAGAACGCCTTGACGTCCGCCGGAATCTCCACCGAGCTTTCCCAGGCCTCGGGAATCATCATCAGCAGGGCCTGCTGAACGCTGCGGCCGGAGCGAGTGAGCAGCTCGAGAACGTTATCAAAACTGGCCGAGTCGCTGCCGCCGGGCTGCACCACCGGCTTCAGGCCTTCGACGTCCTGGCCCCACACCCGATGCTCCAGCACAGCTTCGCGGGCGCGCATCCAGTTGCGATTGCCCAGCAGCGTGTTGATTTCGCCGTTGTGCGCCACCATCCGGAAGGGCTGCGCCAGAAGCCAACTGGGCCGCGTATTGGTGCTGTAGCGCTGGTGAAAGAGCGCGGCTGAAGTCTCAAACGCCGGATCGGCCAGGTCGCGGTAAAACCGGCCGAGCTGCGGCGGCGAGAGCAGTCCCTTATAAACGATGTTGCGGCACGAAAACGACGCGATGTAAGTCTCGGCGGCCGCGCGGCCGGTTTCTGTTCCCTCCGGCCCGCCGCTCTCCCTGAGAAGGCGCTCAATTTCCTTGCGGACGAGGTAAAGCTCCTGCTCAAACTCGCGGTCCTGCTGCGGGGAGCCGGAGATCAGCAGGTGGCGGATGGCAGGCATGGTCTCACGCGCCTGCGGGCCCAGCACACTTTCATCCACCGGAACGCGGCGCCAGCCCAGAACGCGGAGCCGGCGGCGCTCCACGACCTGTTCGGTGAGGCGCATGGCCTCGGCGCGAGCGTCGCTGTCTTGAGGCAGAAAAAAGACGCCGACCGCAATGCGGGAATTCGAAACGTCATAGAAGTTCAGCCGGCCGGCTTCGCGGCAGAAGAAAGTCGCGGGAAGCTGCACCATCAGCCCGGCGCCGTCGCCGCTGGCGGCATCGGCCTCCACGGCGCCGCGATGGGTCAGATTACTAAGGCATTCGAGGGCCTGCTCCACCACGCGGTGGGAGGGCGGCGACCCGAGCTGGGCCACAAAACCGACACCACAGGCGTCATGCTCTTCGCGCCGGTAGAGCCCGAGTTCCGATACCACTGCCTTGGCCTTCATTTCCCTCGTCTCTGTTGCTAACATTTACCTTCTTTTCGCTTCGCGCGGTGACGCCCTGCCAGTATTAGTGTGAAGGACGCTGATTCGCACACGAAGCTAATGTTTTTTATCCATCCGATAAGCGATTTTTCGCGGCGGTCGAAGCAGCCTATTCCCGCGGTAACAAAAAGAACAGAGCGAGATTTCTCGCGGCGCGGAAAAGCACCGCGGCGCTCGAAATGACAGGTTGGGGAGGGCGGAGCCCAACCGTCACGAAGAATCCACCCGCCACGGAGAATCACCCGTCACGAAGAATCCACCCGCCACGAAGAATCACCCGCCACGGAGGATCACCCGCCACGGAGAATCACCCGCCACGGAGAATCCACCTCTCACGGAGAATCCACCCCTCACGGAGAATCACCCGCCATGGAGTATCCGACCGTCACAGCGAATTCAACCGTCAGAGCAAGCCCACCACCACCGCGGACTCGGCCGGTTATCGCGAATACAATCCGTGTCCGGAACCAAGTCCTCACCTCGCAATTGGACCATCTACCTGGAGACTCCGGCCTTGCCGCGGATTCATTGCCCGGATTCATCGGTTGCACACGACTTGCCTCAAGCACCGAGCAAACTTCTCTTGCGCCGGTAACAACTTCCGGATATGGCCTCACAACCGTCCAACCTGTCATTTCGAGCGCCGCCTCCCGAGTGCCGCCGTCGTTTGGCGGCGCGAGGGATCTCGGCGCCGCGAGAAATCTCGCTCTGAGTCTTTAACTCAAACCGCATCTCGAAGCCACCGCGCGCCTAGGGTCTCACAGCGCGTCTCGGCTTCGGTCCTTTGGCTCTTCGCGCTTGCCGTACCATCCCTCACTCAGGTCCTTCCAATCCCGGTTGACGGATTCAATCAGCCTGATCTTTTTCATTCGTCCCCAGGCCTTCATTTCCTTTTCCCGCGCGATTGCCGCGCGGACGTCTCCGA
>DATJYK010000005.1:0-1100 GCA_035578005.1 Terriglobia bacterium | reverse complement strand
TCTCTCGCGCCGGTAACAACTTCCGGATGTGTCACTCAACCGTCCAACCTGTCATTTCGAGCGCCGCCGTGCTGTCCGGCGCCGCGAGAAATCTCGCTCTGAGTCTTTAACTCAAGCGGCATCTCGAAGCCACCGCGCGCCTAGGGTCTCACAGCGCGTCTCAGCTTCGGTCCCTTGGCTCTTCGCGCTTGCCGTACCATCCCTCACTCAGGTCCTTCCAATCCCGGTTGACGGATTCAATCAGCCTGATCTTTTTCATTCGTCCCCAGGCCTTGATTTCCTTCTCCCGAGCGATCGCCATACGAACGTCGCCGAATCTCTCAAAGTAGACCAGCCGGTTGATGTTGTAACGAGCCGTGAATCCCTCAAACCGCTTATCCCGGTGTTGAAGGACACGGCGTTCCAGGTTACTGGTGACCCCGATGTACAGGGTGCGCGACTTGCTCGCCATGAGGTAGACGAAGTAGGTTTTCATTTCGCGTGTTTCAGCGGCCCTTTCACCCCAGGCTGCGCCTAAAGTGCAGAGTGGTCCATTCTCCGAAGAAAAGCCAGAGCGAGATTTCTCGCGGCGCGGAAAAGCACCGCGGCGCTCGAAATGACAGGTTGAGGAGGGCGGAGCCCAACCGTCACGAAGAGCCAAACCGTCACAAAGCAATCCTTGTCCGGAACCAAGTCCTCACCTCGAACTTGGACCCTACACCTGGGACTCGAACCCTGTGCCGGCAGGCTCCGGGCCCTGCCGCGAATCGGCTTCAGACGAGTTGGCTCGAGTGCCGAGCAAGATTCTTTTGGTGCCGGCAACCAACTTTCGAATGCCTCCCAAACGTCCAACCTGTCATTTCGAGCGCCGCCGTGCTGTCCGGCGCCGCGAGAAATCTCGCTCTGAGTCTTTAACTCAAGCGGCATCTCGAAGCCACCGCGCGCCCTGGGGTCTCACAGCGCGTCTCGGCTTCGGTCCCTTGGCTCTTCGCGCTTGCCGTACCATCCCTCACTCAGGTCCTTCCAATCCCGGTTGACGGATTCAATCAGCCTGATCTTTTTCATTCGTCCCCAGGCCTTCATTTCCTTTTCCCGCGCGATTGCCGCGCGGACGTCTCCGA
>DATJYK010000004.1:0-1326 GCA_035578005.1 Terriglobia bacterium | reverse complement strand
CAGGCTGCTGAAGTACCGGCGGTAACGTCATCGCGGAAGGCCCCTGAAGCGTTGATGGAAGGCCACCCACTCGCCCCCTGGAGATCATGCGCGGCGCCGACACATTCACCGAGAGTTTATTTTCCATGCGCAAGCTGGACGACTTCGTTCCGAAGTCGCATCCGTTGCGTTCGATCCGTGTGATGGCGAACGAAGCACTGGCGAAGATGGATCGGTTGTTTGCCGGGATGTACGAGGCAGAAATCAAGGGTGGACGACCGAGCATCGCACCGGAGAAGTTGCTGCGAGCCATGCTGATCCAGATCCTCTACAGCATCCGCTCGGAGCGCCAACTGATGGAGCAGGTGCAATACAACCTGCTGTTTCGCTGGTTCATCGGCTTGAGCATGGATGACGAGGTCTGGGTGCCGACCGTTTTCACGAAGAACCGAGAACGTCTGATCAAGCATGATGCGGTGATCGAATTTTTCAATGAAGTCGTGGCGATCGCCGAGAAGAAGTGCCTTCTCTCGGGCGAGCACTTCAGTGTGGACGGAACGCTGATCCGGGCGTGGGCGGGGCACAAGAGCTTCGTGCCCAAGGACGGTGACGATCAGGACAGCGAAGGTGGTGGTGCGGGCGACTTCAAGGGCGAGAAGCGTAGTAACGAGACGCATGAGTCCAAGACCGATCCCGATGCACGGCTCTATCGCAAAGGCAAGACGGCCAGCGAATTACGTTACATGGGCCACACGCTGACCGACAATCGGCATGGCCTGGTGGTCAACGCGCGCGTGACGCGCGCTGACGGGCATGCCGAGCGCGAAGCAGCCAAGGTCATGATCAACGACGCCCGACAAGCGGCAGGAGATACGAGTGCAGAAATCACCCTGGGCGCAGATAAGGGTTACGACGCACAGGAATTCATCGAGGCGTGCCAGCAGATGAAGGTTACACCGCACGTTGCGCAAAACACCTCAGGACGGCGTTCGGCAGTGCCCGAAACGATTGCCGCGAGCGCGGGCTACGCCATTTCGCAGCAAAAGCGCAAGTTGATCGAACAGGGCTTTGGGTGGGCCAAGACCGTGGGGCGCATGCGCCAGGTGATGGTGCGCGGCTTGAAGAAGGTGGACCAGATGTTCGTTTTGAACATGGCCGCCTACAACCTCGTGCGCCTGCGCTCATTGGCACAGGTACGCCCGTAGTGGCGAAAAAAGCGCCAATGAGGCCAGAAATTGGCCTCAAACCGCTGAACCGGCGTGAACTTCGCGTTGAAATTTCACAATGTGATGAAACGCGCAGCGAGAGCTGCGTAAGCGCAGAAAGGCTGCTTCTGCCGGGAGGTAC
>DATJYK010000003.1:0-1141 GCA_035578005.1 Terriglobia bacterium | reverse complement strand
CCTAGTGCACTGGCTCAGACGGAAGGTACAGGGACCTTGGCGAGCTTGTCGAAGATGGCTTTGGCGGAGGTGGTCCAGACGAAGGGCTTTGACGCCTTGTTGTGGGCGGCGATGTAGCGGGCGATGGCGTCTTGCAGATCGGCGACGGAGGCGAAGGCGCCGCGCCGGATTTTTCGCCGGGTGATGGCGGAGAAGAAGCCCCCGACGGCGTTGAGCCACGAGGCGGAAGTTGGGGTGAAGTGGAGCGTCCAGCGAGGATGAGCGGCGAGCCATTTGAGGACGTCGGGTTGCTTGTGGGCGGCGTAATTGTCGGCGATGGCGTGGATGACCTTGCCGGCCGGCACGGCGCGCTCGACGGCGGCGAGGAAGCGGATGAACTCCTGGTGGCGATGACGCTTCATGCAGCGCCCGATCACGGTTCCGTCGAGCACGTTGAGGGCGGCGAACAGCGTCGTCACGCCGTTGCGTTTGTAATCGTGGGTCATTGTCCCGCATTTTCCGGGCTTGAGCGGCAAGCCGGGTTGGGTGCGGTCGAGGGCTTGAATTTGGCTCTTCTCGTCGATCGAGACGACCACCGCGTGCTTGGGCGGGTTCATGTAGAGTCCGACGACGTCCTCGACCTTGGCCGCGAAATCGGGATCGTCGGAGCGCTTGAAGGTGCGGATGCGGTGCGGTTGCAGCCGATGCGCCTCCCACACAAGCGCTGCACGGCGCGCAGGCTGACGCCGACGGCTTTCGCCATGGCGCGGCCAGTCCAATGCGTGGCTTGGCCCGACGGCTCGGAACAGGTCAGCTCCAAAATCCTGGCCACGACTTTGGCCGAAAGCGGCGCCCGGCCGGGCTTGCGCGTCTTGTCGCGCAGCAGGCCATCGACGCCCTGCTCGGCGTAGCGCGCCTGCCAGCGCCAGACGGCGGGACGGCTGGCCCCGGCTCGTCGCGCCACTTCAAGCACCGGCAGGCGCTCGGCCGAAAAGACAATGATTCTTGCCCGCTGCACATGCTTGAGCGGGCAATTGCGATCGCTGACGATCGCGAGCAGGCGCGCGCGATCTTCGGCGGGAGGAAGGATGCAAACGGTTTGCGCCATGCCGACAGACTCGCACACTCGTTGGCATCTGTGAATCGTGCGATTGTGTCAGTG
>DATJYK010000002.1:0-2773 GCA_035578005.1 Terriglobia bacterium | reverse complement strand
ACGCTGGCCGCGAGATGAATGGTGAGGAGCGACTCTACCGAGCGGAGGCGCAGCGGGTTAAGACGACAAACGTACCAGGAGGAGAGGCAGACGAAAGAGTATATGAGGCAGAGGGGAACGCTCAGCACCGCGCCTTCCGCCCAACCCAGACCACCGCTGGTGGCAAGTTGATCCGTCGTCAGAATGGCGAGAAATGCCCAACCCAGAAGGTACAGACAGAGCCAGCGAAAGTTGGCAAGAATCGGGGACATGGCGCGCCGTCAGTTCTTGACGTTAAAGCCTCCAAAAATCCAGGCGCCTCGGATGAGCAGCACCTTCCTCGGAGCCGTCAGTTCCTGAGCCGGTCGATGCGTCTCATCATTGTGACCGCCGAACAGCGCCACGCCACGCACGATCACCTCCCAGGTTTGAGGCACGATAATTTCTCCGCCGCCGAAGAGCGCAAAAATCTCGAGCGTCGCCTCGTTCCCCTCGGGCTCCGCATCGGTGAAGTCCACTTGCGATCCGCCAAAAACAGCGATCCACTGGCCCCCGCGAAAATTCTTGGAAGTCACCCGCACCTTTCCGCCGCCAAACACATCGACGCGGTGGAAGTCCAGGTGAGACCACCTGCTGGAAGAGGTATCTGCGGGGCGCAACGCCCAGTAAAGAACCCACAACCCCGCGCCGATCACCAGCAGCGGCCAGGTGTGGATGAACTGGAAGTAGCGGTAACCCAAGTAATCCAACTGGAACACAACGCCGAAAGCGATCTCCACCACGCCCCAGAGCCGTTCGGGAGCCCCGCCGGCGCGAAACAACTGACGCAAGCCATGGGCGATCAGGATCAGCGGCCAGAACTTCCACACGTCCCAAGCCCGCACGATCCCTTCTTGATCGAGCAGCAGGATGACCCCGATGGCGATAATCAAGAGCCCGAATCCGACGCCGCCTCGAATTTCGATGCCGCCCTTTACCCGATTTTCTCGGCGCTCTTCATTCATGGCTGTCTACCCTTCTTCGACGAGCCGCTGTCCGGCGCGCTCTCCATGCCGTCGCCGCTACCGCCAGCAAGCCGATGGCGATCAGCGCCAGCGGCCCCAGCCAAAAGTTGCCGCCACAAGTCCCGAGATCTGCGGCGATCAACTGGCCGGCGGACGATGCGATCAGGCTGAGCGGCCAATCGCCCACTTGACGGAACTGAGCATAGCCGAATTGCGCCATTCCGAACACTGCAATTGCCGTGACCAAGACAGCAGCCCATTTGCCGTTTTTCATCTCGACCTCTCCGAACTTAAGAGTCGCTTCCGTGTTCATGAGGCGAGAGTATTCCGTACCAATCGGCCTGTCTCGGCCGATTCGGCGACCGGCGGCGCACTACCGGTGAATGACGGTTTATATCGGGAAACAGGAACGAATGATTCTGCGCCCGGGCCAAGAGTCGGACGTTGTAATAAGGTAGCGGGGCAATCCGTAGTAGAGCTAAGAGCCTCTGTGGATTCGAAGAGGTGCGGAGCAAGGCCATGACAAATCGCTCGAACAGAGCAGGAATATCGTTGTTGCTGCCGTTGTTTGCGAGTGCGGTTATTCTGCCTGCAGTTCCCCAGGGCCAGCCGGATACGAGGGCGGCGATCGCCGCTCGCAATTCCAACGACGTTGCTGCCCTTCGCCGTCTGATTAGCGAGGCGCAAGAAGGAGCTGAGCGAGAAAAGACGGCGCACGCTTACCAGACGCTCGCTCAACTTGATTTGTGGCTCTGCGAAATCGGAAACACGCGAAACGACAATAAGCTCATCAAACACGCGGCAGAGGATGCCGCCTCCGCCGCCGAAAAAGCCGTTGCTCTTGATTCCAACTCATCCGAAGCGCACCGGCTGGAAGGCGAGTCGCTGGGCCAGCTCATTCCCCACGTTTTTGCGGGCGGACCGCGATTGGGTCCG
The DNA here is from genome assembly GCA_035578005.1 of Terriglobia bacterium. Taxonomy (GTDB): domain Bacteria; phylum Acidobacteriota; class Terriglobia; order UBA7540; family UBA7540; genus Gp13-AA77. The sequence continues at coordinate 854 of DATJYK010000002.1, read as the reverse complement.
CGCTCCACTCGCGAATTAGACAGGGCGATTGAGCTTGACCCAAAGAACCCAAACGCCTACATCGCCCGCGCTTACAACTACTTCTTCACGCCCAAGTCCTTCGGCGGAGACAAACAGAAGGCTGCTGAGATGCTTCAAAAGGCCATCGAACTTGATCCCAACTCCGACACCGCGCATGTTTGGCTGGCTCAGGTTGACCTGGCTCTGGGCCGAAAGCAGGACGCCTTGCGCGAGATCGACACGGCCCGTCAACTTGATCCAGGCCGCCCTTTTACTCAGTACGTTTACCGCCAGGTGGCGGATTTGGATCATAACGTCGCGAGCCAAACCTCCGGCTCGCATCAGTAATTGACGCAGCCGCTCGTCGGTATGCCAAGGAAGGCGTGAATGGGCCGCTGATAGCCTGGGAGCGCGGGTGTCTCGCCCGCCCTTGCTCCGATTCAAAAGTGAGAGCAAAACCGAACGGCGGGACGCCCGCGCTCCCAGGATTCTTCAAGTTTTCTCGGTTCTCAGGGAACGTCTGTGCGGCGGTAGCGGTCTGCACCCCGACAGCGACTTCGGGTACGATTCCACGGCTCCGATAGATGGGCCCGACCACGGCGCGCAGGCGCTCTGACAACCTTTTCACCAACGTTACCATCTCGCTTGTGAGGATAGCGGCCAACTGAGATACACTCAGAGCACCGCCAGGCTTCGCCGAGGAGCAAGGTGCTTAGGGATCACGCAAGAACAACTTTACAGTTGTGGTTTGATGGTGTAGTTCCACTCGGGGAGTGTTTCATGGCGCTGCAAGCGAAGGGAAGCGATTTGATCCCGGGTAGGCTTGAGGCCGCAAGGGTAGTAGCGGCGGTCGA
>DATJYK010000001.1:0-2039 GCA_035578005.1 Terriglobia bacterium | reverse complement strand
GCTTCAGAGTCTGTCCCTTGGGGCCCTTGGCCCGCGAAAGGTCATGAAAATCGCCGTCCTTGTCGGGCGGGTTCGTAGGGCCGGGGCAAGCCCGGGCCCTACGAGGCGACGACGGCCGCATTTTCGACCCTGTGTGAAAACTCGTGGATTCCCGCCTTCGCGGGAATGACGCGTTTTAGTGGAGCCCGTAAATCCAACGGCGTCACCCCCGCGCAGGCGGGGGTCCACGTCGGCCAGCACATCGCCTGAAATGCAGACCTGCGTCACCCGCGCAGGGGGAGGTGACATCGTTGGACTTAGAGGGTCTTATTCGGAGGCGGTCATTCCCGCGAAGGCGGGAATCCACGAGTTTTCACACAGATTCTTCAGCCCGCCCTTTCGAATCCTGCTGAGAAATGCTCGCTAGCGCTTCATCAATTGCCGGCCAGTCGCAAAACCAGGCGAGGATTGGTGGGCGCCAGATACCGCAACACCTCCCTAAACGACGCCGCGTCCCGCGAGCGTGAAAATTCGCCGTTTGACCCGTAGACACGCGCGGGCGGATGGAGGCGGGCTGACGTAGGGTTTATGGGTGTTACACCCTTAAATTGACCGTCCTGGGCGCGCCGCCGCGGTTTTCTAACGACGATCTGGTCGGCTTTGAGCCGCACCACGGGGTGACGCCGGTTCTTCGCGTCGCGCTGGCACTTGCGGTTGTGGTAGAGCTGCCGGTGGTGCCGGGGCCGGAACCTCACCCCGCAGCCCAGGCAGTCGCGCGCTTCAAGAACCTGCCTCAATCTTTCCCCCGGAACCATCAGCATTGGGCACCATTGGGCCACCATTGTTGCAAGCCAAATCGGGACGGTGGGTACCAGGGAGAATTGCCGGACGGATTATTTAGTGGCAAGCACTTCAACAACTTAGCCTGTGGATTTCGCCGGCTGCGAGCGGCATGCTGCACGCATTGTTCCGGATCTTTACACTTCGGGCGCCGGGTAGCGCGTCAGTTTCAATTCTTGTCTCGACACTTCCCACTTGTCATTCCCGCGCAGGCGGGAATCCAGACGATAGATCACCTCTATCTCTTATGGATTCCCGCCTGCGCGGGAATGACAGGTGGGAAGGTGCCGGGAGGATTTTAAACTGACCCACTACCGAGCGCTGAGTCTCGAAGGGCCAGCCGGACGGGGCGTGGCAAGCACACACTCGGAAGCGGGGACGCGGCAGAGTATTCCTGTCTCGCTTTCACCCTACGGCGCAAGTTACCCTTCGGTGAACGGAGTCGCAACAGGCTGCGGTACCGGAGGGACCGACCCTGAATTGCCGCCGGTCTTAACCTGCGGATCATCGGTGTCATTTGAACGCCCCGAACGCAGTCATTCCCGCGAAGGCGGGAATCCATTGCAGAATGTATTAAGGAAGTGGATTCCCGCCTTCGCGGGAATGACTGCGCTTCGAAAGAGGATTCCACATGCCAAATGACAGCTGCACTCGTCCGCCGGTTGTCCGCCGGTAATGGGCTATTGGGGTGTTGCTGAGGCAGGAGAAGTTCTGGCCTGTTTGTCGTAGAGAACTGTTTGGAGTGCCGTTTTGAATTCTTGGTTCAAAATCCAATATGTTTTGACGAAAGGCGGAGGGTCGGTTATTTCGTGAGCCAGTTTGAGTTGGCAGAGGTCTTTTACGGCCTCGTTCCACCTGTTATCTCTCATGATGTCCGGTTCTATTTTGCCGTGAGAGGTTAAGTACCTAAGACAGTCGTAATCGTCCGAGGAAGCTTTACTGAGCTTTTCTTTCACTAGCCCTACCTGACTCAACTCGAATTCCGTCGGTCGCTTTCGCGCAGTCTCCACTTCTGACCGTAACTTGTCGAGTACTTCGTTAGCGTGATCAATGCAATCGTTAGCCTTTGCCTGGACTTCTCTGTTCCGAAAATTTCGGTCAGGCATTAACGCTGGGGTCAAGGGTGACCTTATGACCTAGACCTTCGAGCCGCTTGACGTAATAACGGGTCAGGCGTTCGGGTTCAAGACGATCATAGAAGTCGCCGCCGAGATCAGCAT